>CP080408.1:2896968-3218854 GCA_019448215.1 Thalassovita mediterranea
GCCAATGGAGCGGTACTCCAATTGGCTGGGCGAAGTCGTGATTGACCCTGTCCCCATCCCCCATGACTGCACTGACGGGTTTCTCGCCGCCTATTGGAGACGGCCTGCCGCCTATCTCGATGAACGCATCCGCCGGGCCATGTCCTCCTTCTGGAAGATCGGCGATGTGTCCGAAGGGCTGTCCCGGCTCGAGAGCGACCTTAAGGACGGCATCTGGGACGCGCGGTTCGGGCATCTGGTGAAACTGGACGCACTCGATTGCGGCTACCGGCTGGTGCGGACGGTGTGAGCCAAAAAGAAGACTTCTAACGTCGCAATTTTCTTTCTGGCGTCCCGTGACGTCGCTACCGCTAACCGATCGCCGCCTTTGCGCGCTCGCGCCACTTGCCAATATTCTCGAACTCTTCGTGCGGCTTCCACTTCATCACGCCAGCAAACCCGGTGAAACAATAGAGCGTGATGTCGGCGATCGAGAAGCGTCCAGCAGCAAGGAAGTCATTCTCTGCCAGATGGGCGTCGATACGTTTTGCCATCGCACGTGCACCCTTTTCAGCCTTCGCGCCAGCCTCGGGAAGTTGAGGCACTTCAAGCGGCGCCATGGCCGGATGGGTGTTGCGGAACCAGGTCGCAAACTGGATGAAGAGCATCAGCTCGACGCGCCGGTCCCACATCTCGATCAGCGCTTTCTCCTTCGGGTCGGCGCCCATCAGGTTCGGCTCCGGAAAGATGCCTTCGAAATAGGTGCAGATGGCGCGGCTCTCGGTGAGCGTGGTCCCATCGTCCAGCACAAGCGACGGCACCTGCGAGAAGGGGGACACTTTCCGATAGTCTTCAGTCTTGTGCTCCTGCTTCATGATCGAGATCTCCTCGACCTCGACATCACCAAGCTTGCCCTTGGCTTTCAGAAAGTTTGTGACGCGTTCGGGGTTCGGCGCTTGCGGGCTGTGATAAAGCTTCATGGGTTTCCTCCTCGATTTGCCGAGAGGTGTAGCGCGCTAGAGACGGCGTGCGAAGCCTTCCGTGGCGAAGGAAGCTTGGCAAACTGAACGGCTCACCCACGCAAGCCGCCTCCCCAGCGAAAGCTGGGGTCCATGGCGGCTGGCCATATACGTGGACACCCAGCCGCCATAGGTCCCAGCTTTCGCTGGGAGGTCGGGAAAAGGACTAGTCGGCTAGTTAAACCGCTTCCTGACCCCAAACGTCGCGTTCAGCGGCTCACCCGGAAAATAGCGATTGGCCCCGAAAGCAAGATCAGCCCGGTCAGCATAATTGACGTCAAACAGATTCCGAACAATCACGAAGCCTTCGAGCGTCTCGCTAAAGGCGTAGGATGCCCGCGCATGTGTTGACGTATGCCCTGGATAGGTCTGCGTATTGCCCGGATCGACATAGTACTCACCGATATACTCAGCCGAGAGACTAGCCTCAAACCGCTCTGTGGGGTGCCACGTCACGCGGATATCGCCAAGCCAGTTCGGCGCCGTGTCCACCTCATTGCCATCGCGGATCACTTCGGAGCCCGCAGCCACAATGCGGTCGAATGTATAGGTGTGCTCGGCATAGCTTGCCGTTCCCGATATGGTGAACGCATCGTTCACCAACCAGTTTGCCTGTGCCTCGACGCCGGTGTGGCGGGTTGATCCGTTCGTTACATTCAGCCCGTCGGAATCGCGGAAAAAGAAGTTCTCTTTCTCGGCATGGTACGCCGCGATATCAAAGAACATGTCTCCACCGAGCGCCGTGCCGCGAAGGCCAATTTCAAAACTGTCCATCGTCTCGACCTCGGCTTCGGCAATGCCTTGCTGGCTTTGCAGACGGTAGAGATCAGATGCCTGTGGTGCCCGCTCGCCGCGCGAATAGTTGGCGTAATAACTGATAGATCCATCTCCCGGAGCCCAGATCGCACCGAGTTTTGGTGTCAGCAGGTCATAGCTGTCTTCACGGTTCGCTGGCACAAGGAACCGCCCATTTGGGCCGGGCGGCACGTCCGTCTCATAGTCGTAATCGTGCGTTTCACCGCGCAGCCCCGCGAGAATGGAAAGCTCGTTGGACACCACCCATTCGGCTTCGCTCCACAAGGCAAACACGGTCGTATCCACGGTGTAGTCGTAGTGCACACCAACCGGGAAGCGGCTATCGCCCGGGAAGAAGCCAAACGGCTCCAGCTGGGTTTCCTTTAGCCAGCCAGACGCAATGTCAGCATCAGCGCCGATGCGCAGTGTCACGGCGTCGCTAGCCGCAAACTCATACTTGGACTGAAGGCCGAAAGCATCATGCCCGTTCTCTTCGACACCGCCATTCGGCAGGAAGTGCTGGGCAAACTCCATCTCCTGCCAGCGATAGAATGGCGTCAGGGTCAGCTCACCGGGGCCAATTTCGCGTGAGAGGCGAATAGCGCCCATGGCCCATTGCGCATCGCGGTAAGCTTCCGGGTTCGGGTTTTGCGTCACAAGGTCATCATCGCGATAGGCCTTGTACCCTTCAATGAAGCCGCCGGTTTCCTGATTGAGATTCGACGCACTGACAAAGGCAAGGCCGTCCCAGCCGGCAGTATTGAACGCGTATTGCGCCGACAGTTTCTGCTGCTCGACGCCGGTAAAGTCCCGCCAGCCTGCATCGTCCTGCAGCGAGAGCGATACCCGCGCCGTGTCATCGAGATTGCCGGTGATGTCTGCCTTGTACCGGTTGAGCGTCGATCCGGAGAAGCGCGCATCGGCATAGGTGCCGGGCTGCGGCAGACCAAGGATCACATTGATCAGGCCATGCACCGCGTTCGAGCCATACTTGGCAGAACCAGGCCCCCGCACAATCTCGATTGCGTCTGCCACCTCGTGGTGGATTTCGAACAGGGAATTGACGTTGCCAAAGGCGGGCGAACGCGTCGGCACACCATTCTGCAGGATCAGGAAGCTTCCCTGCCCTGCGCCGCCCGTCAGTACAGGCGACCGAAGCGCGATCAGATGCTCCTGCCCCGAATTCATCTGCACGTTCACGCCCGGCAGCTCATTCAATATCTGTGCGGGGTGATCCGCGTTCACGGTGACGATGATCTCTTCATCGACTGTAGCGACACTGCCTGGCTGGCCCACCGTACGGTCGCCATAAACGAACACAGGTGAAAGCCGCTCCGCACTGGGTACGCTCGATTGAACCTGCGCGCCCGCTAAAGGCGCAAGGGCAAGGCTGGCTGTTGTTGCAAGCAGGAGGCGTGACGGCATGGAAGAACCCGGAAGATCAATAAGAAACGAGTTCCAGAGTGTAGGTCGCAGGCCCATGCCTGACGACCCCACACGCTGCGTCAGCCTGCTGCACCTGTGAACAGCTGCACGGGGAGCGCACCGACAACCGCGCCTGAAAGGCAGGTCGCGAGCGTACCGGCGATCAGCGTCTTCCAGGCGAGCTCAAGGAAGGTGGAGCGGCGTTCCGGACAGATGATGTTGAGGCCTCCAATCAGGATGCCGATAGAGCCAAAGTTCGCAAAGCCGCAGATCGCGTGCGCCGTGATGATGCGGGTGCGCGGGTCCATGGCGTCGACCGGCACATTTCCGAGCTCGATGAAGGCCACGAACTCGGTCAGCACCGTCTTGATGCCCATGAGCGAGCCGGAAAGCGGCGCTTCGCTCCATGGCACACCAATCATGTACATCAGCGGCGAGAAGATCCACCCAAGGACCCGCTGGATCGAAAGCGGCTCACCGCCCACCGCAGGCAGTGCGCCCAGACCGGCATTCACCAGCCAGAGCAGCGCCAGCGCCGCGATCAGCATGGTCGCGATGTTGAGCACGATCTGCAGGCCATCAGCCGCGCCCGTCGCGAAAGCATCCATGGTCGAATTGTATTTGAAGTCCGGCTCATGCGCGCGTTCTGACGGGTCCGTCGTTTCCGGGATCATGACCAGCGCCATGGCGACAGCCGCGGGTGCAGCAATGATCGACGCGGTTAGAAGCTGGGCCAGCGGGTTGGCCATCACGCCGTCGAGGAAAGTCGTATAGATCACCAGCACCGAGCCAGCGATGGTCGCGAAACCTGCCGTCATCAGGATGAAGATTTCAGACCGCGTCATGCCCTTGATGTACGGCTTCACAAGAACCGGGGCTTCGGTCATGCCCATGAAGACGTTGGCCGACACAGCAAGCGAGGTTGCCCCGCCAAGGCCCATCAGCTTGCGGAAAATGAAAGCAAAGCCCTTCGTGATCCAGCGCAAGATGTGCCAGTGCCAGAGGATCGCAGACAGCGCGGCAACCACGATCACCACTGGCAGGATCTGGAAGAAGAATAGCGGCGGCGCATCGCCGGTCATGATCGCGCTGGCGGCCTGGTTGTCGCCCACATAACCGAACACAAAACTGGTGCCGTTACGGGTCGCTTCCTGAAGCGCGTCGACAATGAAGTTCGCCTTGAAAAGAAGGCTGCGCACAAACGGAATGCCGAACAGCAGGAGCGCAAAGGCGAACTGCATAGCCACCGCGCCCAGTACGAGCCTCAGTGGAAACTGGCTGCGCTTTTCAGACAGGCCCCAGCCGATTGCGAAGATCAGCGCGATCCCTAGAAGTGCGCGCGCATTGTCCCAGCCCCATTCCATCCGGCTAACTCCCTGATGCCCTCTATCCTTAACTGCCTTATCGCGCGTCCCGCATATCCACCAGACCCGGGAGTCAGATCATTTGTCGGAACGGTGCGTCTGGCAGCACGTTGATCAGAGGTAAGAAGAAAGCTGAAAAAGAAGGAGCGATCATGAAACGCAAGACTTTCACCCCGCTACGCGACCAGAAGGTCAATATGGAGCCACGCCCGGTCACGACTGACAAGGTAGACGGCATCATGAACTCCTCAGCTGCCCTTGATGAAAAAATGGAAAAGCTGAATGAGCTTCGCCAGGCCCACAGCGACTGGGCGAACCGTCAGCCGGAAACCGATGGCAAGCCGTTGCTGCGCTATATTGATGAGGCAGTGAAGCGCCTCCTCCACGATGACAAGCTGGAGCAGAAGGTCGAAGCAGCCTAATCGGCCACTAAACCAGACCAACAAAAAGCCGCGGGCGCCCTAATGGCCCCGCGGCTTTCGTTTGTGGCTATAGGCCGGTCACTAGCCGAGCTTGCAGACGCAGATCTTGTTGCCATCCGGATCTCGGAAATAGGCGCCATAGAAGGTCGGCATTCGCTTGCCGGGTTCACCGTCCGGCGTCGCGCCTAGTTCGATGGCTTTCGCATAGGCCTTGTCCACGGTCTCATTATCGGCGCAAGCAAGCGCGGGCATCACGCCATTGCCAACCGTGGCAACTTGCTCGTCATAAGGCCCGCCAATCGCCAGCATGGGCTGGCCGGGCCCCGTGCCATAGAAATAGAGACGGCCATTGTCGAAGAAGCGCTTTGCGCCAATCGTCGGCATGAAGCCATCATAGAATTCCAGGGCTTTCTCGATATTGTTCGAGCCTAGCGTCACATAAGCGAGCATGTCAGTCCTCCTTGCTGATCTTGATCGCTGTTGCAGCATGCCAGGCACACCCCAGCAAGCACTTCCCCAGCGCGAATGCTTGACGTTTACGTGAGCGGGTGCTGCAAGGCTGACCGTCAAGTTTTACCTCAGTCAGGAGATACCCCATGGCAGACATTCGTTTTGACGGCAAAGTCGCTATCGTCACCGGTGCAGGCGGCGGTCTTGGCCGTTGTCACGCGCTCGAACTCGCCCGCCGCGGCGCAAAGGTCGTCGTGAACGATCTCGGCGCATCGATGGACGGATCCGGCGGCAGCTCGGCAGCCGCCGATGAAGTCGTCAAGGAAATCGAAGCGCTCGGCGGTGAAGCCATCGCGAACGGTTCTTCGGTCACCGACGATGCCGGCGTGAAGAAGATGATCGACGACGCCATGAACAAGTGGGGCCGCATCGACATCCTGATCGCCAATGCAGGCATCCTGCGCGACAAGTCCTTCTCCAAGATGACGATGGAAGACATCCAGCTCGTCGTCGACGTCCACCTCATGGGCTCCTTCAAGCCGATCAAGGCGGCCTGGGACATCATGAAAGAGCAGAATTTCGGCCGCATCGTTGTGACGACCTCCTCGACCGGCCTCTACGGCAACTTCGGTCAGGCCAACTATGGCGCCGCCAAGCTAGGCCTCGTCGGCATGATGAACACGCTGAAGATCGAAGGCGCGAAGAACAACATCAAGATCAACGCAGTCTGCCCGGTCGCTGCAACCCGCATGACCGAGGGCCTGATGCCAGAAGAAGTCCTGAAACAGCTGAAGCCGGAATATGTCACGCCGGGCGTGATGAACCTCGTCAAGGACGACGCCCCGACCGGTATGGTCCTCTCGGCTGGCGCTGGCGCCTTCTCCATGGCGGAAATCGTCGAGACCAATGGTGCATTCGTTGGCCAGGGCGACGCCCTTACCGCCGAAGCGGTTGCAGCCAAGTGGGACCAGATCACCGACAAGTCGACCCAGACGCACTTCAACGCTGGCGGCGAGCACGGTCAGAACATCTTCCGCCTCCTCGCTGAGGGCGCAAAAGGCTAGTTCAGCCACGCCATCCAAAAATTGAGGGCCACGCCCGCAGCCTTGCATTCAAGCTGCAGGCGTGGCCCAATCATTTCAGCCACACCGTTTCGGAGGAAATGACATGCGCCTTGCCCTTTTGACCGCCAGCCTGTTGCTGCTCGCCGCCTGCCAGCCACAGCCAATCCCTGTCGATGGTGATCCGGCATCGCGCCCAGCCGATACGCCTCGGGCGGAGGGTGAAATGTGCGGCGGCATCGCGGGGATTCAGTGTGGTGAAGGGCTCTATTGCACGAAGCCAGTTGGCCAGTGCGTCAGCACCGCTGATGGCTCCGGCATATGCGCCCCTCGCCCGGAAGTGTGCACCCAGCAATACGATCCGGTCTGCGGCTGCGATGGCAAGACCTATGGCAATGCCTGCACGGCGGCAGCTGCAGGCGTCGACGTCGCCTCGCAGGGTGAATGTCCTGCAGACTAAAATCGGCGCTAGAGCGCCTCAGCCAGCCCTTCGACAAGCGGCAAGAGCGGCTCGGCGAGCGGTGAATGAGTGCGTGCACCGTCCTTGGTGACGATGCGAAGGGTCTGGCGACCGTCGACGCCGATGACCGGCGCAACGACTTTCCCGCCTGCAGCGAGCTGCGCGAAAAGGTCTTCAGGGATTTTCGTGACTGCACCTGTGACGAGCACTCGGTCGTAAGGCGCATGCTCGCGCCAGCCAACAAACCCGTCTGCCTGACGAAGACTGACATTCCGGATGCCGAGCGCCTCCAGATTGCTACGCGCTGCGTCGACCAGCGTCTTGAAGCGATCAACCGCCCAGACCTTGCCTGCGAGTTTCGACATGAGCGCGGCGGTATAGCCGCTCCCGGCGCCGATGAGCAAGTAGCTCTCCTTACCACCCGGCGTCATCTCCAGCGCGGTGAGAAGCTGTGCCACGGTCAGCGGCTTGGGCAGTACCTGACCGCAAGGCAGCGGCAGGACAGCATCTTCCGCCGCAAGCTTGTGCAGCGACTTGTCGATGAAATCCCGCCTATCGACCGTTTCCATCGCTGACAGGACGGCGTCGTCCCGTATGCCCTGCTGGCGAAGCTGCAGGATGAAGCGGGCGGCGCGGAACGGGTCAGTGCTCACTATTTCCACTCGGCCTTGAGGGTTTCGAGGTAACGGTTGTGGGTGAGGTCCACATGGAGCGGCGTGACGGAAATGCGCCCCTCATAGATCGCTCTCAGGTCAGTTCCTTCTGGCGGACGCGACAGCCTGCCTTTGAAGCCGATCCAGAAATAGTCGTTGCCGCGCAAATCCTCACGCCGTTCGGTGTGGATGATCTGCTCGTCGCGAAAGCCCTGACGGGTGACTTCTATACCGGCGACATCTTCTGGCTCACGGTCCGGGAAGTTGATGTTCATCACGACATCATCCGGCCAGCCCTTGTCGATCAGCGGCTTGATCACCTTGGCGCCCCAGCTTTTCGATGTTTCCCACGGCAAGGAGCCACGTTCGCGAAAGCTCTGCGCCTGGCTGAGCGCGATGGACGGCACACCGAGATGCATGCCGAACATGGCGCCCGCAATCGTCCCTGAAAGGCTGGTATCCTCAGCGATGTTCTGGCCGCGATTGACGCCAGACAGGATGAGGTCCGGCTTTTCCGGCATCAGGTCATGCACCGCCAGAAGCACACAGTCGGTCGGCGTACCCATGACCGCCCAGCATTTCTCACGCACTTCACGCGTGCGCACAGGCTGGGTCAGCGTGATGGATCGCGACTGACCAGACTGCTCGACCTCAGGCGCCGCGATCCAGATGTCGTCAGAGAGCTCTCTCGCAATCGACTCCAGCACCGATAGCCCCGGCGCATGGATCCCGTCATCATTGGTGAGGAGAATTCTCATTCGTCGTTCCTGCTCGCTTCACATCCTTCGACAAGCTCAGGATGAGGTTTATTCAGCTTACTTCTGATTCCGCCTTCCCAGCGCAAGCTGGGATCCATGGCGGTTGAGACCAGAGCTTCCAGCCGCCATGGGCCCCACCTTTCGGTGGGGAGACGGGAAGTGGCCTACCCAATCACCTCAAGCCCGCCCATATAGGGCTGGAGGACAGCCGGCACGCCAATCGTGCCATCCTCGCGCTGATAGTTCTCCAGCACGGCGACGAGCGTACGGCCAACGGCAAGGCCAGAGCCGTTCAGCGTATGCACGAACTCCGGCTTCGGCTTTGGATTGTCAGCGCTCGGCGCGGCGCGCCAACGGGCATTCATCCGGCGAGCCTGGAAGTCCCCGCAATAAGAGCACGAGCTGATCTCACGATAGGTATCCTGGCTCGGCAGCCACACTTCGAGGTCATAGGTCTTGCGGGCACCGAAGCCCATATCGCCCGTACAAAGCAGCATGCGCCGGTAAGGCAGATCAAGACGCTCCAGGATCGTCTCGGCACAGCGCGTCATCCGCTCCAGCTCTTCAAGGCCTTCGGCTTCGTCCTTCACGATGGAAACAAGCTCCACCTTATTGAACTGGTGCAGGCGGATCATGCCCTTCGTGTCACGCCCTGCACTGCCCGCTTCAGAACGAAAGCACGGCGTGTGCGCAGTCATGCGGCGCGGCAGGCTGTCGCCCTCAAGGATTTCCTCGCGAACCGTGTTCGTCAGTGAGATTTCCGAGGTTGCGATAAGCCACATGCCATCGGTCGTCTCAAAGGAATCCTCACCGAACTTCGGCAACTGGCCCGTGCCCTCAAGCGCATCCGGGCGAACGAGAAATGGCGGGCTGGTTTCCTGATAGCCATGCTCGCCCGTCTGGACGTCCAGCATATAGTTGGCGAGTGCGCGCTCCAGCCGCGATAGCTGGTGGCGCAGGACGACGAAGCGCGAACCCGACATCTTGGCGGCGGTCTCGAAGTCCATCATGCCGAGGGCTTCACCAAGGTCTGCATGGTCCTTGGGCGCAAAGGCGAGCGCGGTTGGCGTGCCAACTTTCTTCTGCTCAGCATTATCGGCTTCGTCCTCGCCTTCCGGAACTTCATCCAGCGGCAGGTTCGGCAGGCCGAGGATCAGATCATCCAGCTCCTTGCGGGCGGCCTCTTCCTGCTCACCGGCAACCTCGATGGTCTTCTTGGCTTCGGCGACTTCATCGCGCAGGCGTTCGAACTCAGCCTCGTCGCCGCTCGCCTTCGCCTTGCCGATCAGCTTGGAATTGGCATTGCGCGCGCTTTCGGCCTCCTGCTTGTCAGTCAGCGCCTGACGCAGGGCCGCATCATGGGCGAGGATGTCGTCGACCTTGTCGCCAAGGCCAGACGCCCGCCGGTTCCAGGCCTTGCGGAAGTGATCGGGGTTCTCACGAATGGCGCGAAGATCGAACATTGGTTGGGCTTTCAGGCAGTTCTTTGTGTCTTGCCGATGCGTCTAGTCTAATTGGCGCGCAAGCGGAACCGTCTGAACTGAACCTCTGGCCTTCAATTTTCGCCAGTGTCGATCGCTTCGTCCTCAGCTGCCTTCTTCTCCATCATGGAGACGCAGATGATGGATATCTCGTAGAGCAGGAAGACAGGCACAGCCAGCATCACCTGCGAGATGAGGTCAGGCGGCGTAAAGAAGGCGGCCGCGACGAGAATACCGACAACGGCATATTTGCGCCCGGAACGAAGCGTGTCGCTACCGATGATCCCTGCCCGACCGAGCAGGCTGAGCACGACGGGCAGCTGGAAGCTCAAACCAAAGGCCAGCATCAGCGCCATGACCAGCGAGAGGTATTCCGACACCTTGATCTGCGGCGTGATGGCCGCGCGCCCCTCTGCTGCCTGCTGTTCGAATGAAAGCGCAAAGTTCGAAATCAGCGGCAGCATGACCCAATAGACGAACAATGCACCGAGCAGGAACAGAACCGGCGCGGCGATCAGGAACGGCAGGACAGCGCCTTTCTCCCGCTTGTAGAGGCCCGGCGCCACGAAGGAATAGATCTGCCAGCCCATCACCGGAAACGCCACGAACACACCGGCGAAGAGCGCCAGTTTCAGCTCGACGAAGAATACTTCCAGCGGCGCGGTGTAGATCAGCTCAAACCGCGTCTCACCACGCTCAATCTCTGCAACCTGAACCAGCGGGTCGAGCAGAATGTTGTAGAGTGGCCGTGCAAAGAAAAAGCAGAGGAGCGTCGCCCCGGCCAGCGCCGCAATCGACCAGATCAGCCGGGTGCGCAGCTCGATAAGATGGTCGAGCAGCGGCGCGCGCGACGATTCCATCTCGTTGTCTTCATCGGTGAAGTTCGGCTGCTCGTCGGCCCGCATGTCCTTGCTCATGAGGACGCAGCCTTCTTGCCGTCATCATCAGGCTTGGCCGGAGCATCGGGCTTGGCTTCGGCCTTCTCACCCGTCGAAGCGGGCTTCTCACTCGAAGCGCTCTCGTCCGACACTGCCGGCGCAGCCTTGTCCTCCGGCACGACGCCCGGTCCGCCCTCTTTGCCGGCCTCCGGCCAGGGGTTTTCCATCATCACGCGGCGATTGATGTCGCTTTCGGCCTTCTTCATGTCGTTGACCGCTTCGGTCAGCGCATTGTCGCGGCGAAGGTCCTCGATTTCCTTGCGTAGCTCATCAAGCTCCGCCTGGCGGGCAATGTCATCGAAAGCGGACTGAAACTCGCGCGCCATTGCGCGGCCCTTGGCGACGAACTGGCCGAGCTTGCGCATCATCAGAGGCAGGTCCTTCGGACCCACGACAATCAATGCGACGATCGCCACGAGCATGAACTCGGTGAGACCAAATTGTGGAAGCATGCTTAGCCGGCCTCACTTGCCTGTCAGCTGGAGGTTTTCGACTTGTCCTTCTCAGGCGTGACGTTCACCATCTTGTCGTCACTGAGGTGGCGCGACTGCTTGGACTTGTCCTTGTCCTCGCTGTCTGCCTCCTCGTCGTCGTTCAGCCCCTTGCGGAAGCTGCGGACGCCTTTGGCCATGTCACCCATGATGGATGAAATACGCCCACGTCCGCCAAACAGCAGAAGGGCAACGATCAGCACGATAAGAAGCTGCATCCAGCTAGGGGCCATGGAAGGTCTCCAGAAGTTCTTCTGAACAAGTAGCGCCCATCAGGATAAGTCTCAATGGGTAACGATCACACAAAGGCGTGCGATCAATCGTCCTCGCCATCCATGAAGTCGGTCATGAAGGCACCGTCTTCATCATTCGCGTGGTCATCAGTTTCGCCATCGGACATTGGCATGTCCATATCGCCTGGGTCGAAATCAGCCGGGACGACGTCAGAGAGAAGACCGCCAGCCTGCAGCTCGGCGCGTCCGGGCAACATGTCGAGGCTTTCCAGCCCGAAATGTTCCAGGAAGCCATTGGTCGTGCCATAGGTCACCGGGCGGCCCGGCGTCTGGCGACGCCCCTTGATCTTGACCCAGCCCGCTTCCATCAGCTGATCGATCGTGCCCTTGGACACGGCCACACCGCGTACGGCCTCGATCTCGGCGCGCGTGACGGGCTGACCGTATGAAATGATGGCGAGCGTCTCGAGCGCAGCCTGAGACAGCTTCTTCTGCTCCTGACGCTCTTCAACGAAGAGATAGGCAAGGTCTTCAGCCGTCTGGAAACGCCACTTGCCCGCCACTTCGACCAGCGTCACGCCGCGATGGGCATAGGCTGCCTTGAGCGACATCAGGACGGTCGCGGCATCGATGCCTTGCGGAAGCACTTCAGCGACCTGCTCGGCGCTCAGCGGCTCGCCTGCAGCAAAGAGGATGGCTTCAGCTCGGCGCAGCGCGTCTGCGATGACATCGGCGCCGCCTTCAGCCTCGCGCTTCAGCAGCTCTTCAGAGCGCTTATAGGCAAAGGACAGCTGGCGTACCGCGTCGCGGATTTCCTCCGGGGCGTCTTCCAGCTTCTCGTTTTCAAAACGGGGTATTGCGGTCATCCGCCTATCCCTTCCTGTCTGTCCTGGCTGCCGCGCAGGTAAAGCGGCTGGAAATGAGCTCCCTGCCGAATCTCAATGTCGCCATCGCGCGCCAGTTCCAGTGCGGCCGCAAAGACGCTCGCTGTGACCGAGCGGGGCGGAATATCGCCTGCGACATCCTTCATGCGCTGGCGAAGTTCATCAAGGCTGGCCCAGCTATCGATCATCTTGCTCAAGCTTTTGAGCGAGTCGCGCGCATGCTCCAGTGGCAGAACATATTGATGCACAACCTTGTGCGGGGCGGCATCTTCGCGGCGCTGACGTATACCGCCAAAGGCCTGCATCAGGTGCCAGAGCGATGTATCGTATTCGGTATGCTTGATCACGCGCGGCTGTTCAGGCGCCCCGCGCAGGAACACTTCCTGCCCAAGCTGCGCCAGATCCATCAGCTCCTCGCCGGCCTCGCGCATCGCCTCAAGCCGCTTCAGACGGAAGGCGAGCCGCGCAGCCATCTCCTCGCCATCGATCTCATCATTGGCGGCCTTCTCAGGCTTCGGAAGCAGCAGGCGCGACTTCATGAAGGCAAGCCATGCCGCCATCAGAAGATAGTCAGCGGCAAGATCGATCCGCTTCTTCCGGGCGTCTTCGATGAAGTCGATATATTGGTTCGCCAGCTCCAGCATCGACACTTTCAGAAGGTCGACCTTCTGACGGCGCGCAAGGTCCAGCAACAGGTGAAGCGGCCCCTCATATCCATCGATATCAACCGCGAAATAATCCCCGTTTTCGAGGTCATCGCGGTCGATCAGGTCGCTGGAAACGAGTTGCGAACTCATACGCTGAAGTGCCCCACGTTCGGAATGAGCGATTTGAAACGTGCCCAGCCAGCCTCGACGTCGAACGGCTTTTCACGCTGAGCGGCGGCTTCTGCATCCTCAGCGCGCGCAAGCGCCTTTCCAGAAAGTTCTGGGGCAGCCTCCGCCACCTCACGCATTTCAGCAAGGATCGCGTCTGGCTCACGCAGGAAGCCAGAGCAATGCAGCAGCATATCGCAGCCCGCGGCAATAGACGCGTCAGCGCGCTCGGTGAGCGTTCCGCCAAGAGCCTGCATGCCAAGATCGTCTGTCATAAGGAGACCATCAAACCCGATTCGCTGCCGGATGACCTCATTAATCATGATCGGAGAGACCGTCGCAGCACGTCCTTCATCGAAATGATCATAGGAAATATGGGCCGTCATGGCCATTGGCGCGTGGGCGACGTGGGCAAAGGCGGCGAAATCCGAGGACAGTTCATTGTCGCCTGCCGTGACGCGTGGCAGTTCCAGATGGCTGTCTGCGGTCGAGCGACCATGGCCGGGTATGTGCTTGATCACACCGGCAACGCCGCCATCCTCTAGCCCCTTCAGCGCCGCCGTCGCGATCGCACCGACAACATCCGGATCGGTGCCGAATGCGCGGTCGCCGATAACGTCATGCGCGCCCGGCTGCGGCAGGTCGCACACCGGGGCGCAGTCGGCGTGGATACCCATAGCCGTCAGCTCAGCCGCCATCAGGCGATGGCCAAGCCAGGTCGCCTCAAGCCCAAGCTCCTTGTCGCGGCCATAAAGCGCACCATAGAGCTCCCCGCGCGGGAATAACGGCCATTCAGGCGATTTCAGGCGCGCGACACGGCCGCCCTCCTGATCGATGAATATCAGGATCTCACGGCCTACCGCCCGCCAGATATCGTCTACGCAGCGGCGCACCTGGTCGCGCGTCTGACACGATCTGCCCATGAGGATCACGCCCCAGGGCTTCTGATCTGCGAAAAGGGCCGATTCCTCCTTTTGAAGAACCGGCCCCGAAATGCTCAATATACAAGCCTTGTTGGTCATGGCGTCTCGCGAGTGATGATACAGTCTCCGCCAGCAAGTTTATAGGATTCGCAGAATTCGCTTGCATCGCTTCGTGTATCAAAGCGCCCTGCCCTGACCCTGAAGAAGATGCCATCTGCGCCAAGATCAGCGCGTTCGACCACTTTCTGGGCACCGGTGAACACATCGGGATAGCGGCTCAGGACGCGGCTCCACGCCTCATCAGCGGCTGCTTGCGTGCGAACGGCCGATATCTGGACAAGGAATGGTCCGTTGGCAGTGAAGGCAAAGCGGCCATTGCTTCTGGCTGGCTCAACAGGTGGCGCCGGGTCGATCGCAGGCTCGTCATGGCGCTCTTCGCTGGCGGCTGGCACTGGCTGCTCCAGCGGTGGCAGGTCATCTGCCTGCACCTCTGCCGGGGCTGCGCCCTGCGATGAGCTTGAACCGGACCCACCGCGAAGGTCCATTGGCGGGCCTGCCAGCATGGCAAGTTCGCGCTCGCCTGCGACGGGCTGTGGCTCTGGCGGGCGGGTGGACCCGTCCATATTGTCGTAAAGTCGGCGGTCGAGATCCTCGATCTGGATGCCGCCGCGGTCTTCTGGCACCGACTTGAACGGCTCAGCGTCGGCCATGACCATTGGCAGCTCGCCATCTTCTTCGCGAAGCCCCTGACGATAGGTGTTCCAGACGACTGCCGCGAAGACGATCAGGACACCGATCGCCAAAGCGAGAATCAGCGGCCCGCGCGCAGACTCGTCGTCGCGGATCTCGAAGCCGCGATATTCATCCTCATAGGACGCGTAGTCGTATCTGTTGCTGCCGTGGCTCATCGCACGCCTGCCCCTTCGTCGCCTTTGATTATTGGTTAAGAAATTGCCAGCGCTTTGTTAACGATCCTTGAATCCGCGTGTCCTTCGCCCTGCTGGCCGCTCAGACAATGCCCTCAATGCTGAAAACCTTGCGGTGCAGGTCGATGGCGTAATTGTCAGTCATGCCGGCGATATAGTCGCAGACCAGCCTTGCCCGGCGCGCCTCCGGTGCCTGCTCGGCGTCCTGTCGCAACGGCGGCGGCAGAATGTCCGGCTCGGCGAGGAAAAGCTCAAACAGCTCTTTCAGCACACGCTTGGCCTGGCTGCGCATCCGGTTGACCTTGTAGTGCTTGTACATCCGCTCAAACAGGAAGGCCCGCAGCGCCCTTTGCTGCGCGTCGAAATCCTCTGAGAAGGCGACCAGAGGCTCAGGCAGCGCCCTCACTTCGGCAGCAGATTGGGGATTGTACTTCGCCACGCGGGCGCTGGTTTCTGTCACAAGGTCATCGACCCAGAGACCAATCAGACGGCGCACCGCTTCATAAACGGTGCGCTGCGTGTCGAGCACGGGATGCTCAATGCGCACAGACCGGAAGACATCACCGACCATGGGCAGGTGCAGCATGTCGTCGATGGTGAAGAGACCCGCTGCGATGCCATCGTCAATGTCGTGGTTGTTATAGGCGATGTCGTCCGCCAGCGCTGCGATCTGGGCTTCCGGTCCTGCAAACTGGTCAAGTTCAAGCCGCTCAAGCTGCGGGAAGTCGCGGAACGCGGCCGGCAGCGCGGACACAGGCGTGCCGTCAGTGATCAGCGGGCCATTATGCTTTACGAGGCCTTCAAGCATCTCCCAGGTCAGGTTCAGGCCGTCGAAATTGGGATAGCGCTGTTCCAGCCGTGTCACGACGCGCAGGGTCTGCGCATTGTGATCAAAGCCCTCATAAGCCTCCATACAGGCGTCGAGCTGGTCTTCGCCCGCATGACCAAAGGGCGGATGGCCAAGATCATGGGCCAGCGCCATCGCCTCTGCGAGATCTTCATCGACGCCGAGCCTGCGCGCAACGGACCGCGCAATCTGCGCAACCTCGAGAGAATGAGTGAGCCGCGTGCGGTAGTGATCGCCCTCATGGGCCACGAAAACCTGCGTTTTCTGCTTCAGGCGGCGAAATCCGGATGAGTGGATGATGCGGTCGCGGTCGCGCTGAAACGGCGTGCGTGTGGCCGATTCAGCCTCTTCATGGAAACGCCCACGAGAGGTTTCCCACAGTGTCGCAAACACCGCTCTCTTTTCTGGAAGCGCAGGTTTACCTATCTTGTGACTCATGACCGACGTCACCCTTTCAGAGAATGCTGCCCGGCGCATTAATGCGATTCTGGCGAAACAGTCCGGCAAGGACTACCTTCGTGTGTCAGTCGAAGGTGGTGGCTGCTCGGGCTTTTCCTACAAGTTTGACCTTGAGGACACGAAGAATGACGATGACATCATCGTCGAGCGCGATGGCGCGCGTGTCCTCGTCGACGAGATGAGCATGGAATTCATGCGGGGCTCTGAGATCGACTTCTCGAATGAGCTGATCGGCGCCGCGTTCAAGATCAATAACCCCAATGCAACAGCCGCCTGCGGCTGCGGGACGAGCTTTTCTCTCTGATCAGCTGAGGGGCGTTTCCTGCATTTTTTGGAACACGCCCCGCGTGTGAGGGTTTCTTCTGCCACACCAAGCTTTGGGCAATAAGGCTCAGAGTGAACGCAAGTTCAGGAGGCAGAACGCCATGAAACTCTCAAAGACTCTTCTTCGTAATTCTACGCTCGCAGCCGGCGCAGCCGTGCTTTTCGCCGGTGCTCCGGCCTTCGCCGACCACCACAAGGAAGGCGGCGAAAAGGCCCATAAGTACGAAAACGTGCAGGACGCAAAGCAGACCCTCGATAATTGCCGCGCCGTTGCAGAAACGTGTGGCGCCGATATCGATGCCGCAGCTGGTGTCCTCGTCTTCCCGGAAGTCTGGAAAGCTGACCTGATTGTTGGCGGCGCAGGCGGTGAAGGCGTGCTCTTCATCGACGGTGAGCCAACCGGCCAGTACTATATCGGCAAGGCATCTGTCGGCCTTCAGGCCGGCGTCGATCAGTCAGAGATGGTCTATGTCTTCCGCGAACAGGACGCTCTTGATGAGCTGATGGACGGCGACGAATGGGAAGTCGGTGCTGCAGCTGGCGCGACCGTCGTCGACGCTGACGCGAATGCCATGACTGCGACTGGCGATCCGCGCATCTACATCATTAATGCAGAAGGCCTGAATGCAGAGCTTAGCGTCAACGCGCTGCGCATCTGGCATGACGATGAGCCGGAAGCCGAAGACGATGATGACATGATGGACCATGACGAGATGGACCATGATGACGATGACATGATGGACATGGACGACAGCTACTAGGCTTTTGCCCATTTTTACTGATTAGAAGGCGCTCCATGGGGGCGCCTTCTTTTTTGAGTAATGCTCGGCGGCTGCCCCTTCCCTTCCCCGGCGTCGCTGTCCTAAACCGCTTCTCTCAAGCAAGGAGACCCGACCTATGGACGTCAGCCAGGCCGTAAATCAGCGCATCTCGACACGCGCATTTCTCGACAAGCAGATCAGCGCAGATGAAGTGCGTGACTGGCTGGCGACGGCGCAGCGCGCGCCTTCTGGTGGCAACCTCCAGCCATGGCGCGTGATCGCAGTCACCGGCGCTGAAAAGCAGGCGGTCATTGATTTGGCCCAGAAAAAGCTCGCCGAAGACCCGCGCGGCGAGAAGACGGATCGGCCGATCTATCCCAAGGACCTCTGGGAGCCGCATGAAGCGCGGCGCCGCAAGGTTGGCGAGATGATGTATGAGAAGCTTGAGATCCCTCGCGAAGATAAAGCCAAGCGAATTCAATGGTTTTCGCGTAATTTCCGCTTCTTCGACGCACCGCTGGCTGTCTTCTTCGTGATCGATGAGCGTATGGGTCATGGCCAGTGGGCACATACCGGCATGTTCATGCAGACGCTGGCCCTGCTCGCCGAAGAGCGTGGCTGGGGCAGCTGTTTCCAGGAGTGCTGGGGCATTCTTCGTCCAACGCTGAAAGAGCATTTTGGACTGGGAGATACCGAGATGCTCTATTGCGGCATGGCCGTAGGCTATCCGGACCCGGACCACCCGGTGAACCAGCTTCGCGCCGAGCGGGCTAAGGTCGATGAGTTTGCCGAACTCAAAGGCTTCTAGGCGACGTTTAAAAATTTAAAAAAGACAATTTTTTTAAGGTGTTGGACAGAATGTCGCAGTGCGCCGAAAGGACAAGTGCGCGCCGCGACGCGGTTTACCATTACCCCTCCAGCGAATGCTACAGCAAAGCGGCCCCACCGGCCGCAACACTGTTCTGACGGCCCGAATTTTCGCTGAAATTTCAGCTGCGCCGTAGAGCGATCAGCAATCGGAGACATCGCATTCCACGCCATCACTTGAGGGGGATGGGCATGAAGGGTGTGGTGTTTACTGAATTTCTCGATCACGTCGAAGCTGAACTCGGCGTTATCCAGACACAACGCATCATCGACGCGTGCGAGCTGGAATCAGAAGGGGCTTATACCTCAGTTGGCACTTATCCCTGCGCCGAGATGGGCAAACTCATCGGCGCTGTGTCCAACACCACGGGCCGTTGCCCGGCCACGTTGCTGAAGGCCTTCGGCCATCATCTGGCCGGGTCATTCAAGCAAGGCTATCCCGCCTATTTCGAAGTCGATGACTTTTTCGATTTCGTAGAGTCCATAGATTCTCACATTCATGTGGAAGTCCAGAAGCTCTACGTGGATGCGGAGCTCCCGGAGTTTCACATCATCATGCGGACGGACGATACGCTGGTCGTCGATTACATCTCATCACGGGCCCTTGAGCATCTGGCGTTCGGTCTTCTGGAGGCTTCGGCTCAAGCCTTCGGAGAGACCATCGCCATTGCCATGACGCCGAGAGGTGACGGTGCCAGTCGTGTCGTCCGTTTCCAGCTTGAGCGGAGGCAGCAATGACCAACACGCTCTCAGATCATGAAGTCGCAATGCTCGAGAGGCGCGCAATCCGCGAACGCCAGTCCCGAAAGGCGGCCGAAAAGATCCTTGAACAGAAGTCGCTGGAGCTATTCGCGGCAAATGCAGAACTCAAGCGGGCCAAAGCAAATTTGAGGGCGCAGATCGAGGCGCTTCAGGTAGAACGCGACCGCGTCCTGGAAGCCTCCCGGATCGACCACCTTACCGGCCTCGCAAACCGAACGGCCTTTTTCGCGCGTCTCGAAGCGGCCCTACTCCGCCCTCGACCGCAGCAGACTTCGCTGAAATTGCTCCTCGTCGATCTGCGTCGTTTCAAACTGATCAATGGGCGCGTCGGCCAGTATGGAGGTGACCTCGTCCTGAAGGCCGTCGCGGCGCGGCTACAGCAGGTTGCCGACGAAGCTCAAGGCTTTGCTGCTCGCTTTGGCGGCAATGAGTTCGCTCTTTGTCTCGAGCTGCCGGCTGGACAGGCCTTCTGCTACACCCAGCACCTGCAGGAGGTTCTACATCAGCCGATCGAGGTTCTGAACCGGCAGATAACACTCGAAGTCGCGATCGGGGCAGCCGGCACGAACATCGCTGGCTCGGACATTGAAGGCCTTCGCCGCGCTGCTGATTTCGCGATGCAGAAGGCGCGTGCCCTGCCTGTGGGTGGGGTCTGCGTCTATGATAGCGCCCTGAAAGCTGAAGCGAGCCGGCGCCATGACCTCGAAGTGCTGCTTCGCGAAGCGATCAAGAAAAACGAGATTGAACCCTGGTTCCAGCCGATCATCGATCCTCGCGACCCGTCGAAACTTTCATTCGAGGTTCTGGCAAGGTGGCTGGGGCCAGACGGCTTTGTCGCGCCAATGGAGTTTATTCCACTCGCCGAAGAGCTGGGTCTTCGTCGGCGCCTCGACCGCTATCTACTTCAGCGCGCCTGCGAACTCGCCAAACCATGGATAGATGATGGCTGGCTGAGCGACATTTCCGTGAACGTGTCGCCGTCCGATCTCATGTCGCCAGATTTTGTAAGGACCCTGTCCGAAGTCCTTGAACAGATTGATTTTCCTCGCGACCGTCTTGTGATCGAAGTGACGGAGTCGGTCTTCATCGAAGACCTCGCCTTTGCCAGAAGCCAGCTCGACGCGTTGCACGCGCTTGGCCTCAAGGTGGCGCTCGATGACTTCGGCACTGGCTACTCGAACCTGCGCTCCCTGGTCGGGCTGCCACTATCCAAGATCAAGCTGGACCGGTCCCTGATCTCTGATCTCGATATCAATGACAGCGTCGCCATGCTGATCAGCACGATCACGCAATGGGCACGGGCGATCAATCTCACCATCGTCGCTGAAGGGGTGGAGACGGAGAACCAGCTGACGGTTCTGAAGGCGCTGGGTTGTACCAATTTGCAAGGCTACCTGTTCGGCAAGGCCCAATGCGCAAACGACATTGAAGTGGCTTACCAGCCGAAGAAGATTGCCGTCTGAAAGTGCACGCATTCGAGAGAGGCCGGGCGGTGATACTTTCCAACCGGACGCACACGCCGTTTCCGTGAAATTCATGGTGCAGTGACGGTGTGCTGGCGGTGTTTCTGGAGGGTGTCCGAAAACCGACGCCGTTCTTGCCATCGCGCACGCCTGTGACATGCTTGCTTCCTGGCTGCTGGGAGGGGCTGGGACATGCGCGCATCCTCGTTCGATTTCATTGGCAATCTCGACACGCTGGTGGCGGTCATCATCGGCGCCTTTCTTGCGACCGGTGGCGCGCTGATCGCCGAGATCATCCAGGACCGGCTTGGGCGCAAGCGCCGCGAACGGGAGGCTGCGCGCTTCTTTGGTGAGATCATGACCTCCATCGATGCGATCATCGACCTCGCCACGAGCTCACAGCAGATTGGCGACAAGTGGGGCCGCATCACCCAGCGCTTTTTCAGAACGGCGCTTCGCGAAGCCAATGTCTATGAACGCAATCGCGAACGGCTTTTCGATATTCAGGACATGGATCTGCGCTTTGCGATCAATGAACACTTCCTGCGCGAGACAGTGCCGATCATCGCCTTGCTGGAACAGACCGACAGCATTGATGCGGCAAGCCGGGAGCTGGCCAGAAGCGAACTCAGCCCGGCGCGGCAGGCACAGCTCGAGGCGGAGATCACGCAGCAGGCAGCGGACCGCGAGCAATCCCTGGAGGCTATGATCTATCAACGTGAACAGACGTCTGCCTTGATCGAGCGCCTGAAGCCGCTGGCACAAGTTTCGTTCGCTTCGAATTACAGGCGCCTGGACGAGGAAGGCGAGCCCTCTGGCGCCGAGGAGGAGACGGCCTCGGCCGAACTTGACGGCGCGAAGAAACCGGCCTAGCGTTTATCGATGAACGATAAGTATGACTTCCGACCCGGCGATGTCGTCTCTGTCCGCTTTGGCGGCTTTCTTCGACATTATGGCATCGTTGGCTGGGATGGCCGGATCATTTCGAATACGCGCCGGCATCATGGCGTCGTCACACAATCGATCGAGGATTTCGCGGATGGCCGCGAAATCAGGAATCATGGCCGCAACGCCGCAGCCTGTGACTTCACAGCCATCGACCGCGCCAGCCGCCGCATCGGGCATGACTACCACCTGACTGGTTCGAACTGTGTGCACTTCGTGCGCGGCGCGCATGGCCGCAAACCGACCGCGACGCAAATCGCGCGCGGCACGTTTGAAGCCTTTCGGGACATGTTGGGGCCCAAGCGCCCGCGCTGGTAGGCCTATTCAGCGACCGGCACGCTGGCCCAGTCGATGGCCTCTTTCAAACGGCTTGCCGGCAATGTCGCGGGCCGTTCTCCATGATTGACGTATTGCCGCCAGTCCGAATCCGGCTCCAGCTGAAAATGAAAGGTCAACGGCCTCTCGTCCGGCAGGGCGAGGACAGAGGCCGTTGAATCAGCATCGAGCGTGAAGCGCGTTTCTTCTATAAATCCATTGTCACTGGATTGCGCAGTTTTTGAGAACGAAAAGCTTTCGTCGCTACCTTCGACACGGATTACGAAACCAGCGACCGCGCCAGACACTAGCGCTGACAAGGTGCCGTCAGTGAGCGCGTACAATGTGCCGTCGCCGTTCGGCGCATTGCCCCTTTCCAGCGTGACACCTGCAAGGCGCCCTGTGCCTTCGCCCCCTGTGCGGTAAGCCAGAACAGCAAACTCTGAAAAGCCTTCAAACGAGAAGAAATTAAAGCTCGTCCACGGCCCGTAGATTGAAAGTGAAGTTGGCTGTCCGCCTGGCGTCTGGGGTTGAAGCTGCTTGCGGTTGTTCCACCAGTAGGCAGGCTCAAGGTCGGTCGCATAGCCGTAAGCATCGCACTGCGCCGCCATGGCGGGCGACATGGTCGCAACGAGACCGTCCAGTTGCTCCCGCTCATCTCCCTGATAGCGCGCCAGAACTTCAGCGCGCAGGGCATCCATTGCATCGCGCTTAAGGACTGCGCCGTCCTGACCCACAGCACACTCGGTGATATGGGAAGGCATTGCACCGGCAGCGGCCAGCAAGGCCTCGCCATAAAGCCTCGCCCCATCGACGAGTTGCCATTTGTCTGCATGTTCGGACCTTGAAAGACATCCTGTCCAGGCATCCTTTGCGATCGCGCTGATGCGGTCCTGCTCCGTCATGACGGTGTCGCTATTGAAAGCGCTGATCAGCGACTTGCGCATGACAGTCTGGAGATGCTCGACAGCGCCGCGCTGCGCTTCGTCAAAGACCTGGCAATGGTCGTCGACGCCAAGGCCATAAGTCGTGGTCCGCAGAACAGACAGCTGACTATCAACTGCCTGCTGCCTCGCGTCCTGCGCGCTAGCAGCCTGCACGGCGAAAACTGCGCATGCCGATGCCAGTGCAGCAGAAAAACAGATACTCGATGCCAATGTTTTGTCCCGGTTAAGTGAATGCGTCCCGGGTGTATTTAGAGCCCGATTGCGCCAGTCCGGCAAGGCTCTAACCTGCACTGCCTGCAGCAGATCAGCCCTTCCAGTTACGAGGCGGCGCGCCGTGTTTGCCCGTGCTTTCCCATTGGGCCTCTTCGGCCTTGTTGGAAAGCTGCAGGTTGAACAGCACGCCCTTGAACAGGGGCAGCAGGGCGAGCGCGGTGCCAATCATAGCGCCCAGCAGCACGGCAAAGCCGAGAATCTTCAGCCAGAGCGCCATCTCCAGCATGGGGAGAATGAAATAGAATGGCGCAAAGACGATCATCACCAGAAAGCCGACAAAGAAGGCCGGGCCGTCGGCCGTGTCGGCAGAGCGGAAGTCCTGCCCGCAGGCCGCACACTCTTCCCGGAAGACGAGATAGCGACTAAAGAGCTTGCCTTCGCCGCAAGTCGGGCAGCGGCGCTTGAGGCCGCGCATGATTGGCTGACTTAACATGACCCGAATATGGGCCCTGCCCGCCCGCGCCGATAGTGCGGCGCGAGCGCACATGAGGCATACGAACTAGTGGGCGGCGTCGCCCGCTTTTCTGCGCTTGCGGGCGATGAGATTCAGCACCTCGACAAAGACCGAGAAGGCCATCGCCGCGTAGATATAGCCCTTTGGCACATGCACGCCGAAGCCATCCGCGATCAGCACCATGCCGATCATCAGCAGGAAGGCCAGCGCGAGCATGACGACGGTCGGGTTCTTGTTGATGAATCGGGCCAGAGGCCCCGCCGCGAGCAGCATGACCATCACCGCAATAACGACGGCGACCACCATGATGGGCACCTGATCGGTCATGCCAACGGCGGTCAGGATCGAGTCGATCGAGAAGACCATGTCGAGCAGGATGATCTGGACCAGAACGCTGGCGAAGCCGACGCTGGCGCGCTTGTCGCCAAAGACGCTGTCGCTTGGTTCCGGGTCAATATGGTGGTGGATCTCTGTCGTCGCCTTCCAGACGAGGAAGAGACCGCCTGAAACGAGGATGATGTCTCGCCAGGAAAAGGCGGTTTCGAAAGTGACCTCGCCGTGATCACCCGGCGGACCGGAAATGCCAAGGTCGAAGACTGTCGCGGTCAGCCCGACGATCCAGGCGATCGTTGCCAGCAGCGCCAGACGCAGAATGAGCGCGAGGCCGATACCGATACGCCGCGCGGCAGGCCGCTGCTTTTCGGGAAGCTTGTTTGTGAGGATCGAGATGAAGACGAGATTGTCGATACCGAGAACGATTTCGAGAACAATCAGGGTGGCGAGAGCCGCCCATGCCTCTGGCGTTGCAAACACTGCAAGATAATCAGCCAACTCTTTCCCCCTGCTTTGTCAGTCGGAGTATTAATGGCTTCAGCTGGCGCTGGGTTCCAGCCCCTTCTTGTCGGGGCAATTTCTGACAAGGCGATTTCGCCGCTGGTCACCTCTTGGCTACCGCAGCGGCAGCGAACTAGCTTGCACGGCAAACAGGGCCGATTCAGGCATGAGGGAGAGATACGATATGGAATACGAGCAGGTTGTACGCGAGCGCCGCAGCATCAGGGGCTTTCAGAAAAAGCCGGTGCCTAAAGCTTTGGTGCGCGAAATCCTCGAGATTGCGATGCGGGCGCCAACCTCGCTCAATACCCAGCCCTGGAATTTCTACGTCGTCGCTGGCGACGTGCTGGACAAGATCCGCAAGGGTAATGTCGAGCGCAATGTGGCGGGCGTGCCAGACAGCCGCGAGTTCCGCATGGGCCCCGGCTATGAAGGCGCCCACCGAGAGCGCCAGATCGAGATCGCGAAACAGCTTTTCGCCGTCATGGGCATCGAGCGCCACGACAAGGAAGCGCGCATGGACTGGGTGCTGCGCGGCTTTCGCCAGTTCGACGCGCCAGTGTCCATCGTGGTGACCTATGACAAGTCGATACAGGGCAGCGACATCGCGCCCTTTGATTGCGGCGGCGTGGTGAACTGTATCGTCAATACGGCTTGGTCGAAGGGGCTCGGCTGCGTCATCAACAGCCAGGGCATCATGCAGAGTCCGGTTGTTCGTGAGCACGCGAAAATCCCGGATGATCAGGTGATCCAGACCTGCATTGCCATGGGTTGGCCGGATGATGAGTTCCCGGCAAACTCTGTCGTGTCGAACCGTAAATCGGTCGACGAGGCAGCGACCTTCCTTGGTTTCGAGGACTAGGCCTGCGGGCAAGCGAGTTGCCTTTGCGTCACCTCTCGAACAATCGTCAGAACTGGCGTTAGATAGCTTTCAGGGATGGAAACCAGGAAGGCTACACGCTCATGGATGGCGGGGCCGCACACACTGAAACCGGCGCAAAGTCCGGTCTCTCAAGGCGTTGGCAATGGCTGACGGCGCGGCGCATAAGGCTGGCCGTGATTCTGGCGGCCGTTGCGCTTGCTGCCATCTTCCTGTTCCGGTTCCTGAGTGAGCGTGCGCGCTATGTGGCGACAGCCGATGCGCGCATCGCCTCCGACATGGTGGCGGTCTCGACGGACATTTCCGGGCGAATCACGACGCTTGCCGTCAGCAAGGGCGACCGGGTCGCGGCAGGCGATGTCATTTTCGAGATTGACCGGCGCGAGGCAGAGCTGGCGCTGGCGCAATACCAGGCCGAAGCTGACCGGCTGCGCGCGGAAATCCAGCGCGAGGAAATGCGCGCCAATCTGTCGACATCGAAGGCCGGCAGCGAAGTTGCCGCGCGCCGGGCGGGCACACTGTCAGCCAGTGCATCGGTGGCCGCCGCCATGTCTGACTTCGAGACTGCGCAGTCCGACTTCACCCGCACCGAAGACCTGTTCGCCCGCGGGCGGGTGACGCAGGCCGCGCTGGACCGCGCGCAAAATGAACTCGACACGGCGCAGCAGGCGGTGAGGCGCGCCGAAGCCGATGCCGACCGGGCCCTCGCAGAACAGCGCACGGCGAGCATTGCAGGCGAGGAAGTCGCCCTGATCGAGTACGACCTTTCAGTCCTTCGCGCGGCGCTGCGTCAGGCAGAGGCGCGGGTTGAGGCGCAGGAAGTTGTCGTTGACCAGCACACGATCCGCAGCCCCATCGACGGCGTGGTGGACGAGCTTTTCTATGATGTCGGCGAGCATTCCCTGCGCGGCTTCCGCATGGCGCTGGTACACAACCCTGATGCGGCATGGGTGTCGGCGAATATCAAGGAAACCGAGATCAGGCACGTCCAGCCCGGCGCGCCGGTGGCCGTGAAGATCGACAGCTATCCGGGCCGCGAATTCGAGGGCCGCGTGACGGCGATCAATGATTCGACATTGGCTGAAGCGGCCCTGATGCCGAACCCGAACGCGAATGGCGTCTTCACCAAGATCACGCAGCGCATTTCAGTGCGCATCGACCTAGAGGCTGCGGGCGTGCCGCTACGCCCCGGTACGATGGCGACCGTGAGGATCGAGAAAACGCAAGTCGGGGATGCGGGGTGAGCGTCACGTCAGGAACGCCGCGGCCGGGCAGATTTCGCGCGCCGCTGCCCCTGCCCGCTGACATTCCACCGCTTGCCAATAGTGCGATCCGCGAGCGGTTTGCCCAGTTTGGCGCGTCCTATCGCTGGCTCCTGCTTTTCTCCATGCTGATCGGGTCCATGTCGACGCTACTGGCGGCGACAACGATCAATGTTGCACTGCCCGCCATTATCGGCGCCTTCGGCCTTGGACAGGATCAGGCGCAATGGATGTCGACGGCGTTTCTTGCTTCGTCCACGATCGCGATGCTCGCCAATGCATGGGCGATGTCCGCATACGGACCACGGGCAACCTACATATTCGGTATGCTGATGTTCGTCGCGGGCTCCCTGCTCGGCGCGGTTAGCAACACGTTGGCACTCCTCATCGTGGCGCGCGCGATGCAGGGCATGGCAGCGGGGCTGCTGCAACCCATGTCGATGTTCCTGATCTTCCAGACTTTCCCAGACAAGCAGCGCGGGACGGCGATCGGCATCTTCTCGATCGGTGTCGTACTAGCGCCCGCCTTTGGCCCGGCGCTAGGCGGGGTCGCGGTAGACCTGTCGAGCTGGCGGCTCGTCTTTGTCGCGACGGTGCCGCTCGCCCTTCTGGCACTGGCGGCAGCGCCCCTGCTGATGCCCAAGGCCGACCCGGCGCAGCAGGCAGAAAAGCGCCCGCTCGACTGGCAGGGCCTCATCCTTCTCAGTGTCTCGGCGGTATCCTTCCTGTCCGGCTTTGCGGGCGGCAATCGTGATGGCTGGGATTCGGACATCTCGCTCATAAAGTTTTCGGTCGGCTTCATCGCCGGGATCGCCTTTTATTTCTGGGAGCGGCGACATCCCTTCCCTGCGCTGAACCCGAAGATCTTCAGCTATCGCCAGTTCTGGTCGGCAGGGCTTGTCATCTCGGCGACCGGCATCGCGATCTACGGATCGACATATATGATCCCGCTCTTTGTGCAGCTGGTGCAGCATTATTCGCCGACGGCAGCAGGCGTGATGATGATCCCGGCAGGGCTTGCCATGGTGATCGGTTTTCCAATTGCGGGGCGATTGACCGACAAGGTGGATGTGCGTTGGCTGCTCGCCTTTGGCATAATCTCGTTCGGGACTTCGGCCTTCCTGCTGTCGCATGTGACGGCGATGACGCCTTACTGGACGCTGGTCTTCTGGATCGTCCTCAGCCGCGTTGGCATCAGCTTCTGCATGCCGCCCGCCAACACGACAGCGGTGCGCGCCGTGCCGCCGCCCTTACTGGCGTCCGCCACAGGCGGCGCTTCCTTCCTTATGCAGATTGGTGGGGCGTTCGGCGTCAATCTGCTTGCCATCCTGCTGCAGAGGCGGCTCATCTTTCATGGCGAGCATCTGGCCTCCGGCGTCAATGAAGCGAACGCGCAGCTTTCTTACACGCATGTCCAGATCGCGCGCGAGCTGGAGCGGAGCGGCATGCCGCAACTGCCCGCGTTTCATTCTGCGTTCGGAGAGCTCGGGCGTCAGATCTCGAATGAGGCCGCCGTCTACGCTTTCCGGGACTGCTTCCTCGTCATCGGTATCTGGTTCGTCATCGTGCTTGGCTTTCTGGCCCTGATGCCGAAGCCGAAGCTCGACCCATCGCAGGCGAGATAGGCGCGCCGGGCCCGGCTGGGCGTCCGGCGCGCACCAAATTTATTCGTCTGCGGCAGCCTGTTCGACAGGCTGGCCGTGAATATCGAGGACGGTGACCTCCCCGCCCGCGAATTCGGTCACAGGCTCAAGCTGCGTCTCGCCATCGCCGACGATGACCCAGGTCATCTGAGGCTCTGCGAGATATGCGCTGATCACGCGCTGATACTCTTCCAGCGGCATGGAGAGGAGCGCCTGCTGTTCCTGTTCCACGAAGTCGACCGGGCGGTCATATTCACTGATTTCATGCAGGATGCCGAGCTTGGCATTGAGGCTCTCAAAAGCGCGCGTGTTCGCCTTCACGACCTTCTGACGGGTAAGCTCCACCGCGTCATCGTCAAAGCTCGGGCCGTAATCCTGCAGCATCTCGCGGATCACATCGAGCGACGCCCCCGTCGCATTGGCGCGAACGCTTGTGCCGATCCTGAAGGTCTGCGGCTCGGTTCCGTCGCTGAGATAGGAATAGGCGCCGTATGTGTAGCCCTTCTCAATGCGCAAGACCTGGGCCAGGTCACCGCTGATGCCACCGCCGAGTTTCTCATTGGCGAAGTCGATAGGCTTGTAGTCAGGATCAGTCGTCGGGACGATCAGCTTACCGATATTCAGTACACTTTGTTTCGAGCCCGGCACGTCGATGAAGTAGACTTTGCCTTCATCATCCTGTTCGGCGACTTCATAGTCTGGCCGCGCAATGTCGTCATCGGAGAGAAGCTCAGCTACGCCCGCAAAGGCGGATTCGGCGCGGGCCTGTGAGACATCGCCCGCAATATGCATACGCACGTCGCTCGCCAGCATCTGGTCGAAGTAGGATTTGAGATCATCGAGCTCGATTGCGCTGACGCTCTCTTCTGTGCCGATGCTGAAGCGGCCTTGAGGATGGTCCGCGCCATAGATCAGCTGGGCGAAAGCGCCAGCGGCGATGTATTGCGGATTGGCCTGCCGGTCGCGGATGGTCGTGAGGGCCGCAGACTTCTCACGCTCGAAGTCTTCTTCAGCCCAGCGCGGGGCGGAGATCATTTCCTCGATGAGCGCGAGCGTCTCCTCGAAGTTGCGGGCAAGCGAAGTGGCGCTGATCGTGACGCTGGTCGCGCCAGCGCTGATGCTGACACCGGAACCAAGCAGACCGATGGCTTGCTCCAGTTCGGCTGGCGTCTTGGTGGCCGTGCCCTCGTTCAGCATTTCAGCGACGAGATTTGCCGTGCCAACCTTGTCCTGCGGATCGAGCCAGGAACCCGCGTCGAACACAATATCGAACGTGACCAGCGGCAGCTCATCATTCGCGATGCCGAAAAGCTCTGCGCCTTTGCCCAGAGATGCCTGCCAGACTTCGGGCATCTCGATCAGTGGAAGCTCACCAAAAGGTGGCTCAGAGCGGTCATACTGGCTCGGCGTCTCTTCGTAGTCAGCTTCTTCGCCTTGCGAGACTTCCTCGCTGGCGACATCTGAGCGGACATTCTCGATCCAGACTTCGGCCTGTTCAGCGCCTTCCAGCGCGAGAGCCGTTTCGCCCTGCGGCACGAAGCTGGTGATGATGGATGGCTTGTCCTTGATGTAGGTCTCATAGACCCGCATCACGTCTTCAGCCGTTACGGCTCTAAGCAGCTCAGCCGTGCGGATGGAGTTGGCCGGGTCGCCTGCGAACTCATTATCGGTGGCGAGCTGGTTGGCTTTGCCAAGAACGGTCGAAAGCTCATTATACAGAATTGTTTCCTGCTCGGCCTTGATGCGCTGCAGGTCAAGCTCATTGACGCCGTTTTCTTCGAAGTCGGCGAGCGCGGCATCGAGGGCAGCCTTCACAGCATCAAGATCCGTTCCGGACTTTGCACGTACACGGAACACAAACTCTCCAGCGAGCTCCATGCTGTTATTGTAGGCCGACACGTCCGGGGCGAGCGCCTGCTCCTCGACGATCTCACGGTAGAGCGGCGAGTTCTTGGTGCCTGCGATCAGACGAGCAAGGACGTTGAGTGCCTGCTCGTCTTCGTCATAGGAGGCGACTGTCGGGAAGGTCAGGCGAAGTTCTGGCAGCGTCGCGAAATTGTCCTCGAACCAGAAGGACTTCGTCTCTTCCAGCGAGACAGGCATCGGCGTGAGCGGTTCAACGTCTGGCCCGCGGCGAATTTCGCCAAACCAGCGCTGGACCTTCTCTTTCATCTCTTCGATGTCGATGTCGCCAACAATGGCGAGCGTCGCATTCCCTGCCCCGTAATATTCGGTGTAGAATTCCTTCAGGTCATCCAGCGTCGCGGCTTGCAGGTCCGGCAGCTGGCCGATGACGGTCCAGCTGTAAGGGTGGCCTTCCGGGTAAAGCGCCTTGCGGATGACTTCCTGCGTGTAGCCATATGGCTGGTTGTCGACCCGCTCGCGCTTCTCATTCTTGACGACCTGCTTCTCACGCTCGAGCGCCGCTTCGGTCACCGTATTGATCATGTAGCCAAGCCGGTCGGAGTCGATCCAGAGGATCTTGTCGACGGCATCTTTCGGGACGACTTCATAATAGATTGTGCCGTCTGACCAGGTGCCACCATTGCGGCTGCCGCCCCAATCGGGGATGGCCTTGCGGTTCCAGCCGCGCGGCACGTTTTCGGAATCGTTGAACGCCATATGCTCAAAGAAGTGCGCAAAGCCTGTCCGGCCCGGACGCTCACGGTTGGAGCCAACATGGACAACGGTGGAGAAGGCGACGATCGGGTCAGACCTGTCGACCTGCAGGATGACTTCGAGGCCGTTTTCCAGCGTGAATTTCTCAAACGCGATTTCAAACTCAGGTGCTGCGGCGACCTCTTCTGCGACGCTGGTCTGCGCCTCGGCAGGTCCGGCTTGCTGCGCGGCGACGGTCGCAGGCGCGATAGCCAGAGTGAGAATGGTTGCAAGCGCTGTGCAGGCCCTGAGCTTCATGACATTTCCTTTGATCGAGTTTGATGCGCCGTAGCGTGCAGCGCGTGGCCGAAGAAGGGCCGATCAAAGGACTGTAGCTTTATTGATTTTCGATGTCACGCGCCAAGCTGGATATGTCTAGACTTTCCCGGAGAGTACGGCTCGCAACACGCTGAGCCGCTTTGACAACGGGCGCGGGGTGGCGTCACGGGCATAGAGCTTACGCAGGCGAAAATGGGCAAGCGCTGGCAGGACAGCAGACGCCAAGCGCATGATGGGCGCTGGCGAAGCCACTGTCTCACCCCGGCGCGCCGCAGCAAATTGGTGTGCGAGCGTTTCAATGTCAGCGCCAAGGTCCTCCGAAGGCGCAACAATGCGCGCCGCACACCGGGCGATTGCGGCTTCCGGCTCAAGGGCGCGGTCCTTCTGCTCGAAGGCTGTCTCGTATCCTTCGATGATCGACATTAGATCAGTCGTCTTCAGGGTGGCGCGATTCAGCATGACCGCGACCACTGACACCACATCATGGGCGCGCGGCGGGCGCCCCTCTTCAAGCTCTGTCAAGGCGTCACGCCACCATTGAAAGCGAATGGCGCCGAGTGTTGGCTCGGTCACAATGAGGCGGACCCGCGCAAGCTCCCAACAGAAAGCATAAAGCGCGATCAAATCGTTGCGCGCCTCAGCCTGCGCATAGCGGGATGAAAGCCAGCGATCCTCGTCGCCTGTTCGCAGTCTTCTATCGATATTTGCCCATATTTCAGGGGCCGGCGGGGTGGAACTAATCGTCATGGCAACCATATCTGTGGGCAAACGCCTTTATAAAAGGCAGCAATACAGCAAGGAGTGACCTCATGGCATTTGATCTTCCGCCTCTTCCCTATTCCCGCGATGCGCTTTCGCCGCACGTGTCCGAAGAGACCCTCAACTTTCACTATGGCAAGCACCATCAGGCCTATGTGAACAACCTCAACAAGCTGATCGAAAGCACTGACCATGCCAACGCACCGCTTGAGAAGATCATCAAGGATGCCTCTGGCGACAGCTCCAAGGCCGGCCTTTTCAACAACGCCGCGCAGGTCTGGAACCACACCTTCTACTGGCACTCCATGAAGCCAGGCGGCGGCGGCAAGCCGACCGGCGCAATCGCCAAGAAGATCGACGAGGACTTCGGCTCCTACGAAAAGTTCGCTGAAGAATTCAAGGCAGCGGGCGGCGGTCAGTTCGGCTCTGGCTGGGCATGGCTGGTCCTGAAGGACGGCAAGCTCGCTATCCGCAAGACGCCAAACGCCGAGACCCCTGTGACCGAAGACGGCGCTACGCCGCTTCTGACCATGGATGTCTGGGAGCACGCCTACTACCTCGACTACCAGAACTCGCGCCCGAACTATATGGACGCGTTCCTGGAAAATCTGGTCAACTGGGACTTCGCAAACCAGAACCTCGCTGACGCGAGCTAGTCGAGTTTAAATCGACAGTATTCGAATGGCCCGCTTCCGGTCTGGAAGCGGGCCAATTCTTTAGCGCGACATGCAGACCCTTTCGCACCTGCGGAAATTCGGCTATTGCGGCGCCATATGTTCTTCCGGGCAAGGATAAGCGCCCGGTACATAGCCGTCATACGGACGGCTCTCACCCCGAGCGTAATTCATCCAATCTCCGGAAAAGAGACAAATTTGACTGATACCGAAAACGAAATCCCGAAGACGACCTTCGCTGCCCTCGGCCTTGGTCCGAAAATCCTGCAAGCCATCGAAGAAGCCGGCTATGACACGCCAACGCCGATCCAGGCGAAGGCCATCCCGCAGGTCATCCTTGGCGGCGACGTAACTGGCATTGCACAGACGGGTACGGGCAAGACGGCTGCTTTCGTCCTTCCGATGATCCATCGCCTGGAGCGTGGCCGCGCGCGGGCCCGCATGCCGCGTACGCTGATCCTTGCGCCAACGCGTGAGCTGGCCGCACAGGTCGCCGAGAACTTCGAAAAGTATGGCAAGAACCTGAAGCTTGAGATGGCCCTGCTGATCGGCGGTGTGTCGTTCAAGGAGCAGGAACAGAAGCTGATGCGCGGCGTCGACGTTCTGATCGCGACGCCTGGCCGCCTGATCGACCAGTTCGAGCGCGGCAAGATCCTGCTGACCGGTGTTGAAATCCTCGTCATCGACGAAGCCGACCGCATGCTCGACATGGGCTTCATTCCTGACATCGAGAAGATTTGCGGCCTGCTGCCGCCGCGCCGCCAGACGCTGCTTTTCTCTGCGACCATGCCGCCAGAGATCAACAAGCTGGCCCAGCGCTTCCAGAAGGACCCGATGAAGATCGAGGTCGCGCGTCAGGCACAGACGGCAGAAACGATCACACAGTATGTGGTGAAGCTGTCGCGCAATGACGACAAGGCAAAGCGCACGGCGCTGCGCCGCATTATTGAATCGCGCGAGGTGAAGAACGGCATCGTCTTCTGTAATCGCAAACGCAATGTCGACATTGTGGTGAAGTCCCTGAACAAGCACGGCTTCGACGCGGCTGCCATTCACGGCGACCTGCCGCAAGCTTACCGCACCCAGACGCTGGACCGTTTCCGCGACGGCGACCTAAAGCTGCTGGTTGCTTCGGACGTTGCCGCACGCGGGCTCGACGTGCCGGATGTGAGCCACGTCTTTAACTATGCCCCGCCGCCGAAGGATGAGGACTATGTCCACCGTATAGGTCGTACCGGCCGCGCCGGGCGTACCGGCGAGAGTGTGACGATTGTGACGCCAGAGGACGAAAAGTCCTGGGAAGGCGTGCTGAAGCTGATCGAGCAGGAAGTAAAAGACCTCGACCTGCCCGGCCTCGCCGAAGAGATCGAGAACCTGCCTGAAGATACGGGCGGGCGTGGACGCGGCCGCGGACGTGGCAGAAGCCGAGATGGCGGCGGTGGTCGCGGTGGCCGCAGCAGCGGTGGCCGCGGACGCTCGCGCGGCGGCGACAAGGCCCAGTCCGAAGAGGCTGCGCCCGAAAAGCAGGAAGCCAAGAGCAATGACGCGCCCGAGAAGAAGAGCTCGAAGAAGGAAGAGCGCAAGGATGAGCGGCCTGCAAAGGACGCAAAACCTCGCAATTCCAGATCATCATCGCGCGGCGGGCGTTCGAACAAATCGGACAAGTCCGAAAAGCTGCAGCCTGCCTCTGACGGCGTCCGCGGCTTCGGGGACGATATTCCGGACTTCCTGAAGCGCTAGCGCATAAGCGTCAGGCCAGTCGGTTTTTCTGCCAGTGATCGAGGGGATCGTTCTGCGGTGACGCCGGAAGGCCGAGCGCAGAGCGATTGCCCTCTTCCGCGCGCACAAAGCTGATCGTGAATGTCGTGCCGAGCGGACCAGTTTCGCGCTCCACCGTCGCATCGAGACTATGGGTCAGGCTGGACACGATCATCGAGCCGATGCCCTTGCGGCCCTCGGCATCTGTTTCCTCGATACCCACGCCGTCATCAGACACGCTGACCGTTACCCGGTCATCATCGCAACATTCCATGACGAGGTTGATGCGCCCCGCTGCACGCCCCTTGAAGGCGTACTTGCAGGCATTGATCATGAGTTCGGTGACCGCGAGACAGAGCGAGACGGCCTGGCTCACTGCGAGCACGACGACACCTGTCTTGCGGGTCTTCAGGACGATGTTCTGCTTGGCAGAGAAGGTATCGACAATCTGCTTGCAAAGGTCTGGCAGAAGGTAGGAACAGTCCACCCAGTCATGAGTGCCGAGCTCATAGAGGCTGCGGTGCGTGGCTGTGATCACGTCGATCCGGCGGCGCGCGGCATCCAGCGCCTCGCGCGCGTCTGCATCCTCAACCGTGCGCATGTGCATGGCAACGAGCGAAGAGACGACCTGCAGGCTGTTCCTGACGCGGTGGTTCACCTCGTAGAGCAGCGTTTCCTTGACTTCGAGCGCTTCCTTGAGCTTGTGCTCGGCGTGATAGCGGGCGGTCTCATCGCGCATTGTGAGCACAGAGGCGACCTGCGTGCCGTCACTACCAAAGACAGGCCGTGCGGTGCCGACGGCAATAACGATGGAACCGTCAGGCCGTCGGATCTTCCATGGCGCGTCTGTTACGGTACGCGCCTCTTTGACCGCGAGCGTGAGCGGCAGCTTCTCCGGCGGATAAGGCTCCTCGTCCAGCGTCAGTAGCTGGTAGCTGTCGCTGTAGTCATCGGGCTCAACATCCAGCTTGCTACGTCCATGAATGACTTCGGCAGCGCGATTGACCGTAACGATCTTGCCATCCCTGTCGGCAAGGATGATGCCCTCTCCGAGTTGATCGAGCACGGCGAGCTGGATTTTCTCTCGATTGTTCTCCAAGCGGCGGAATCCTTATGCCAGTGCCGTGAGATAGAACAGCATCCAGCGGAAATTAAAATAGTGAAACTACCTGTGCGCGCAAAAAAGGGCCAAAACTATCGTTCCGGCCCATCTCTGCGCACAGTTCACGCTCCACCTATTTTTTGAGGCGTCCAGCGACTAGTTTGCGATACTTTTCGCCATAAGGCGGGCGCGCAATTGCCATCAGGTCCGCGCCAACCTGTGTGTAGACGGACTTGCGATGGCTGAACTCGCGGAAGCCATCGACGCCGTGATAGCTGCCCATGCCGGACGGACCGACGCCGCCAAATGGCAGGTCTTCCTGCGCGACGTGGAAGATCACGTCATTCACGGTGACGCCGCCTGAAGTCGTGTTGTTCAGGACGTGCTCGCGCTCATCTGCGTCCTGGCCGAAATAGTAAAGGCCAAGCGGGCGTGGATGGGCGTTGATATAGTCCACGGCTTCCTGGGTAGAGCCATAGGTCTTGATCGGCAGGATCGGGCCAAAGATTTCATCCTGCATAACCTTCATGTCGTCCGTCGGGTCGACGATGATTGTCGGCGCAATCTTATGATGCGGCTGCTGGGTGAGGTCTTCCTGCTTCGGGTTGAGATCAATGACTTCTGCGCCCTTGGAACGCGCATCGTCGATATAGCTGTTGAGACGCTCAAAATGCCGCTGGTTGATGACGGAGGTGTAGTCATCATTATCCTTGAGGCCGGATGGGAACATGCTTTCAACAGAGGCGCTGGCGGCCTTGATGAAGTCCTGCGTCTTGTCCTTCGGCACAAAGGCATAGTCCGGCGCGAGGCAGATCTGGCCGGCATTGAGCGTCTTGCCCGCCATGATGCGCTTGGCAGCTTTTTCGAGGTCTGCCGATTCGCCAAGGATGACCGGCGACTTGCCGCCCAGCTCAAGCGTCAGAGGCACGAGGTTATCGGCCGCCGCGCGCATGACGTGGTAAGCGATCGAGGTCGCGCCGGTGAAAAGGAGATGGTCGAAGGCGAGCTTCGAGAAGGCCGCGCCGACATCTGGCCCACCGGTCACGACAGCAACCTCCTCTTCTGAATAATACTCTGCAAGGAGCTGCTTCATCAGCTCGGATGTGCGCTCTGTGAATTCAGACGGCTTGATCATGGTGCGGTTGCCAGCCGCGAACACGCCAGCAAGCGGCGTGAAGGTGAGGTTCACCGGGAAGTTCCAGGGGCTGATAACGCCGATCACGCCTTTTGGCTGGTACTGGATACGCGCCTTGGCACCGAAGAGGCCGAGCGGGAAATCGGTCGAGCGCTTCTCTGGCTTCATCCATGATTTGACATGCTTCTTGGCATGCTTGAGCGCGCCGATGGAGCCTGCAATATCGGTGAAGTTGGACTGATCGACGGAACGATGGCCAAAATCTTCGCGCATCGCTTCGTTCAGCTTGTCGCCATGGGTCGCGAGGAGATCGATTGAACGATCCAGCCAGTCAATCCGCTTTTCGACAGAGGGAATGCCATCGCGCAAATGCGCAGCTTTCTGTTTTGCGAGGATTGTACCGAGCTCGCCTGGTCCGCCTTCAAGTGCCATGATTTCCTCCTAGACCCATATGATTAGAGCGCAGTGTACCGGAACTGGCGCCCAATCCAAAGATTGCCCCGGCGTCACGGTTTTTGCGGTCCTCACAGCACGCTACAGTCGCCGTCAAATCTCACAGGAGGAGGAAGAGCTGCGATGAGCTTTGAGAAGATCACTTACGAGGTCCAGGACGATATCGCGATCATCGCGTTCAACGATCCGAAGACGATGAATGCCGCCGGTGTCGACACTGTCGACGAGATGAGCCTGGCGCTGGAAAAAGCCGGTGATGCTGCGCGCTGCACGATCATCACCGCCAATGGTCGGGGCTTCTGCTCTGGCGCGAACCTTTCCGGCAATATGGGCGGCGCAAAGTCCGAGCGTAAGCCGGATGCGGGCCGTGAACTGGACCGGCTGTACAATCCCTTCATCAAGGCGATCCGCACCCATCCCCACCCAGTCATCACAGCTGTGAATGGCGCGGCGGCTGGCGTTGGCTGCTCCATAGCTCTGGCAGGCGACTTCATTGTCGCGGCAGAGAGCGCCTATTTCCTTCAGGCCTTCCGCCGCATCGGCCTCGTACCGGATGGTGGCTCGACCTATCTCCTCACCCGCGCGATTGGCCGTGCCCGCGCCATGGAAATGACCCTGTTCGGCGAGAAGATACCTGCCGCTCAAGCGCTCGAATGGGGGCTCGTCAACCGTGTCGTTTCGGATGACACCCTGCTCGACGAAGCCAAGAAATATGCCAAGCAGCTGTCAGATGGCCCGACCACGGCGCTGGCCCTGATCCGTGACCTGATCTGGCAGGCCGAAGACAATGACTTCGACGCCCAGCTTCAGGCCGAACGCTTTGCACAGCGCACGGCTGGCCGCTCACCGGACTTTGCAGAGGGCGTGAAAGCATTCCTCGAAAAGCGCCCGGCAGACTTCAAGAAAGCCTAAGCGCGCACTATTCCGTACCCGGAAGACCGAGCCGGTAGACCCCCTTGAAATCGTGGGGGTCTACCGGCTTTCCTTTTCTGTAGATCGCGATCTGACCTGCATCGGCAAGCTTCACCGCGCGCACGCGGATCTCACCCATAAGCTGCTGCCAGTTCTCGTCACGCTTGGCGCGGGCAACTTCAGACGGACAGACCGTCTTTTCTGCGCCGCGCTCAGACACGAGTTCGACGATCAGCTCATCGAGTGAAGCCTTCTGGCGACGCTTGCGGTCGTCCTCGCTCACCACTCGATGGCTGCGTAAGCGAGTTGCTGGAACTGCGGACGAAGCGGATAGCAACCTGACGGGATCATCTGCGTCGCCTGGATCGCGATCATCTCTTCTTCATAGTCGATCCAGAAGAAGGTGTTGGCGAGACCGCCCCAGCTGAACGTGCCGATCGAGCCGGGCTGCATGGAATCGGCGACATTGACGATCGTGCTGCCACCCAGGCCGAAGCCATTTCCTTCCATGCGCGCCTCAGAGAAGGTCTTGTCACCCATCTGCTTGATCGTGCGATTGTCCGGCAGGTGGTTCATGCGCATGAACTCAACCGTCTTGGGGCTGAGCAGGCGCGTGCCGTGAAGCGCGCCGCCATGTAGCAGCATCAGGCAGAACTTGTGATAGTCCCGCAGCGTGGAGACAAGTCCGCCGCCAGCATTGAGAAGCGGCGGCTGATGGCGGTAGGCACGTGAGGCCTCCCCTTTGCCATCGCTCTCGCTGATCTTGCCGGTCTGCGGGTCGCGTGAGTAGCAGGCCATGAGACGATGGATCTTCTCCTTCGGCACGAAGAAGTCGGTATCGACCATGCCGAGCGGCTCGAAGATCCGCTCACGGAAGAACTCGTCCAGCTTCATTCCTGACGCAACTTCGACGACGCGGCCGAGCACGTCGGTGGAATGGCTATAGTTCCAGCGCGTGCCGGGCGAGAAGAGAAGCGGCAGCTTTGCCAGCCGCTTGCACATTTCTTCGAGGCTCTCATCAGGGCGTGCAATCTTCTCACGCCGATAGAGGGCGTCGACCTCATGCTGCATCAGGAAGCCGTAGGTCAGCCCTGATGTGTGCGTAAAGAGGTCACGTATCTCCATCGGGCGGAGGGGTTTGCGGGTCTCATAATCGTCGACCGTCCCCTTCACCCACATTTCGGTGTCGGCAAACTCGGGAATGTAATTGTGCACCGGATGATCGAGGCGGAGCTTGCTCTCTTCGAAGAGCATCATGGCTGCAACCGATGTGATCGGCTTGGTCATCGAGTAGATGCGGAAAATGGTATCCGGCCCGATCGGATCGCCGCCATCAAGCTCATCGCGTCCGCGATAGGCTTCGTGCACGATCTGACCGTTGCGCGAAATCAGCGTTGCCACACAAGGCAGCTTGCCGGTGTCGAGGTAATTGTCGGCGAAGAATTCGGGAATCCGTTTCAGCCGCTCTTCATTCAGGCCGACATCCGACGCCTGAATTCCATCTTCATTCTCTGTCATCTTGTCCGCTTCCTTCCCGCGCCTTTAGGCCTGCCTAGAGTTGGTCAGCCATTGCCGCACGTTTCAGCTCTCGTGCGATAATGATCTGCTGAATCTGGCTCGTGCCTTCGTACAGACGGAAGATGCGGGCGTCACGGTAAAACCGCTCAATGCCGTAATCGCTGATATAACCAGCCCCGCCGAAGACCTGAACGGCGCGGTCTGCGACCCGGCCATTTGCTTCGGTTGCAAACAGTTTTGCCGACGATGCGAGAATGGTCACATTCTCACCAGCATCGCGTTTGCGAGCGGCATCGAGGATCATGCAGCGCGCGGCATAGGTCTCAGCCTGACTGTCGGCCAGCAGCGCCTGGATCAGCTGGTGATCGATGATCGGCTTGCCGCCCTGCACACGCTCGCTCGCATAGGTCACCATTTCCTTGATCAGGCGTTCGGACATCCCCGTCGCCACAGCGGAAATATGCAGGCGGCCTTTGTCGAGCACGCTCATCGCGACCTTGAAGCCCTCGCCTTCTTCGCCAATCAGATTCTCGACTGGCACGCGGGCGTCTTCAAAGATCACGTCACAGACATGGGCGCCCTGCTGACCCATCTTCTTCTCTGGCTGGCCTACGCTGACGCCTGGCGTGTTGCGCTCAACCACGAAGGCGGAAACGCCCTTGGGCCCATTAACATCCGGCGCGGTGCGCGCCATGACCGTGAAGAGATCAGCCTTGTTCGCATTGGTGATGTAGCGCTTGGTGCCGTTGAGAACATAGTGGTCACCGTCGCGAATGGCTTTCGTCGTCAGGCTGCCTGCGTCCGAGCCTGCACCCGGTTCCGTCAACGCAAAACTCGAAATCAGATCACCGGATGCGATGCCGGGCAGCCATTTGTCCTTCTGCTCTGGCGTGCCGAACAGGACCAGCGCCTGCGACCCGATACCGATATTGGTGCCCGCGACAGAGCGGAAAGCCGGAGAGGTGCGGCCAAGCTCCAGCGCGACAAGGCATTCGGTTTCCATATCGAGGCCAAGTCCGCCGAATTCTTCAGGAACGGCGAGACCGAACAGGCCGAGCTGCTTCATCTCGTCGACGATTTCCTGCGGCACCTCATCAGTTTCACCGACCTGGTTTTCCAGCGGAATACACTTTTCGCTCACGAAACGGCGTACTTGGTCGATCAGCGCCTGACGAATTTCGGCATCAAAAGCCATCTTCATTCTCCCTTCCGGTTTCCGGTCAACATAGGCTTTGATGGGAGTTCTGTCGAAGGGCAAGCCCCGCGTCGCTTGGCAGCAGGGCTCAGCGGCGTTTAGGACAGGTCGAGAAGAAATTAGCGGAGGAATCGATGGTAACCGGAGAAGTGTGCGAGACCGGAGAATTCCAAGGCTGGTCAACCTGGCCGGATGAGCCGTTCGAGTTTGAAACGGCAGGCCCGTTCTATTTCCGCGTCGACGAGAAAGGCCCGGTCGCGGCCTTTCGGGCAGAACGCAAGCATATGAACAAGGGCGGCGTCGTACATGGCGGCTGCCTGATGGCCTTCGCGGACTTCTCGCTCTTCGCCATCGCGCACGAACAGCTCGAAGGCGAATACGGCGTGACCGTCGCCTTTACGTCCGAATTCCTGTCGGGCCCGGCCGAAGGCGCTTACATCGAAGCGCGAGGCGAAGTTCTCCGGTCCGGTCGTAACCTGACTTTTGTGCGGGGCCTGATCACGGGCGACGGCAAGGCATGCCTGAACTTTTCAGGCACGATCATGCGCCGCCCGCTAAAGCAGGACTGATCAGTAGCTCTTCGGCAGGCCGAGCACGCGTTCTGCGATGAAATTGAGGATCATCTCACGGCTGACCGGCGCGATGCGGGCAAGCATGGCTTCGCGCATATAGCGTTCGACGTGATACTCCTTGGCGTAGCCCATGCCGCCATGGCTGAGGACCGCTGTCTCACACGCCTTGAAGCCTGCTTCAGTGCCGAGCAGCTTGGCGGCGTTCGCCTCTGCCCCGCAATCGACGCCCTGATCGTAGAGACCGGCTGCCTTGTAGGCGAGAAGCTCTGCGGCTTTCAGTTCTGCCCAGCGCTGGGCGAGCGGGTGCTGGATGCCCTGGTTCTGGCCGATCGGACGGCCGAAGACGACACGCTCCTTGGCATAGGTGGTGGCCCGCTCAAGCGCTGCGAAGCCGAGGCCAACTGATTCCACCGCAAAGAGCACGCGTTCAGGGTTGAGCCCCTGGAGGAGGTATTTGAAGCCCTGCCCCTCTTCGCCAATGAGGTGCTCTTTCGGCACTTCGAGGCCATCGAGATAGAGCATGTTACACTCGACCGCCTTGCGGCCCATTTTCGGGATTGGCTTGGCGTCGATCTTGCCGCGATCAAAGTCGGTGTAGAAGAGTGAGAGGCCGAGATAGGGCTTCGACGCCTGATCCTTTGGCGTGGTGCGCGCAATGATCAGGATCTTGTCAGCGCGCTGCGCGCCCGTCGTCCAGATCTTGCGGCCATTGATGGTGTAGCCGGTATTCGTCCGCTCAGCCCTGGTTTCGAGGCTGGAAGTGTCGAGGCCGGAGTTCGGCTCCGTCACGGCAAAACACATCTTCTCTTCACCCGAGATGATACGCGGCAGGTTTTCCTGCTTCTGCTCAGGCGTGCCGAACTTTTCGAGCGGCTTTGGACCAAAGATGTTGAGGTGAATGGCAGAGGCGCCTGAATAACCGGCGCCAGAGCGCGTGACGGTCTGCATCACAAGGGCTGCTTCCGTCAGGCCCAATCCCGCACCGCCATATTCTTCCGGGAAAGCAACACCGAGCCAGCCGCCCTTTGCCATGGCGTCACAGAACTCCTCCGGCCAGTCGCCAGTCTCGTCTGTCTTGGCCCAGTAATCCTCGCCGAACTGGCTGCAGGTCTTCTCGACCGCATCCCGGATGGCAAGCTGGTCTTCCGTCATTTCACCGATCGAATGCATATCTCTCTTCCTCCTCGAACCGCCCTGTCTAAACATGGCGCGGTCGTTTGAACCAGTGTCACGCCGTCGCGCCGCTTCCGGGCGCCGGCGCGAACGCGTCATAAGCGCTTTCGTAAGTAAGGCCTTCGACCTGATCGGCAATCAGCTTCGCGGTCGCAGGCGCGAGAAGCACGCCATTCCTGTAGTGGGCGGTCGCGATGAATTCGCCTGAACTTTTTCGGCCGATAAGCGGGCGCTCCTGCTTCCCGAGCGGTCGGAAACCGGCCCAATGTTCCAGCCGGTCTGCCCTCGCGAGCTGCGGAAGTACGCGCGCGGCTTCCTCGTGGAGCATATTGGCGACGGCCGGGTCGATGCCCTTGTTTGCGAAGTCCGGCTCACTCGTCGCGCCGATGATGGTGCGGTCGGCTTTGGGCACGATATAGCGGGCACCGAAGCGCAGGACGCTGGACGGCTGACCCGGGACAGGGCTGAGCGCAATGGCCTGCCCCTTCACTTCGGCCTTTGAACCGGTTTCTGCCGTGCCACGTGCCCAGACGACCGCGTCGAATGGCACGCCTGCCAGCTCTTCCATCTCACGACGCGTTGTGACGGCAGACGAGATGATCTTTCCCTGTCCCGCGAAGAAACGCCGGAGCGCGCTGATCACGCGGCGATTGTCGACATGGGTGTCATTGGGGAGCAGCAGGCCGCTCTCGATCATGGGTGAGAGCCCGAACTGGTTCTGAAGTGTGGTTGCTGAAATGCGGCGGAAGCCATGCCCGAGTTCGCTCAGCAGGTTAGCCAGCGCATCGAGGCGTGTCTGCTCTTTCGCGTCTCTGGCCAGCGCCAGTGTTGGGGCGTTTGAAAGCGCGACAGGGCTTCCTGCGTGCTGCTTCATAGCATTCGCGAAACCCGGCCAAAGCCGGGCACTCTCGAAACAGAAGGCTGCGAAGGTTTTGTCCACTGGCCCAGCCTGCAGCATCAGCTCATAGGCAGGCGCGATCATCCCGGCGGCCGCCCAGCCGGTCGACATCTCTGCGGGGTTTGGATCAAACAGCTTGACGTCATGCCCGCGCTGAGCCAGCTCAAGCGCGCAACTGAGGCCAATGAGGCCCGCGCCAGCGATGGCAATCGTCTGAGAGGTGGCGCGCTCTGCGGTCATGTCTCGCTTTTAGGCAAAGCCGCCCGCTGCGCTCAACCAGCTTGCCTCACATGAAGCGCGACAGATTGACTTGATCGCGGTCAGGCTGACGGCCGCTAGTTGCGATTGCTTCTCATTTGTGTTTTAGCCAACACTATGAAAACGACGATGAAAACAATTGCGAGCGTCAGCTTCACGGCCCTGCTCGTCGCGTGTTCCGATGGCGGCGCAGCGCCTGCCTCAACCGATCAGGATGCGGTGTCTGAGAATACCGCAGAGAGCAGCGAAGCGGCCGCAACGGTCGAAGCGGGCAGCAATGGCACGCTGAACATCTACTCGGCCCGTCACTACGACTCCGACAAGCTGATGTACGAAGCATTTGAAGAGCAATCGGGTATTCGTGTGCGGTATCGCGAGGCCGGGGCGAACCAGCTCTTGGAAACGATGCGCGCCGAAGGCGAGAATAGCCCGGCTGACCTCATCATCGCGTCCGATGCGGGCGCCCTCTGGCGCTTCAAGGATGCAGGCCTGACCCAGCCGCTCCCGGAAGGTGAATTTGAGACCCTCATCCCGGAGCGTCTCATTGAGCCGGACCGCCAGTGGGTCGGCCTTGCCCGCCGTATTCGCGGTGTCGCCTATGACCCGGAGCGCATTAGCCCCGACCAGGTCGACGAATGGCAAGACCTCGCTGACCCGTCACTCGAAGGCGAGATCTGCGTCCGCTCTTCCACCAATATCTATAATCTGTCGCTGATGGCAGAGATGGTCGAGAAGTGGGGTGCTGAGGAGGCTCAGAACTGGGCGAACGCCGTTACCGCCAATATGGCGCGCTCGCCGCAGGGCGGTGATACCGACCAGATCGAAGCGGTTGCAGCTGGTCTCTGCTCGATTGCCATCACGAACCATTATTACTGGGTTCGCATGACGCAGAGCGGCTCTGACGCGACCCGCGACGCGGCGGCTGCGACGCAGATTGCCTTCCCGAGCTTCGGTGACGGCGAAGGCATTCACGTGAACATCACAGGTGTCGCCATGGCTGCGAATGCGCAGAACAAGGATGAAGCGATCCAGTTCGTGGAATACCTTCTGTCCTCAAATGGCCAGCACCGTCTTGTCGACGAAACCAAGGAAATCCCTGTCATCGACGATGTGACCTGGCCACAGGGCCTCGACGCCATTCCGGACTTTGAAGACAGCGACACCCCGCTCGACACGTTCGGTGAGCGCCAGTCCGAAGCCCAGCGCATCTATGATGAGGCTGGCTGGAACTAGCGCTTCGATATGCAGGCCATCCGGGCATCCTCACTTCACCTTCCGCGGCTAAACCCGGTCGCGCTGATCACACTGGCTGCTGCCAGCCTGATCGGCGCACCAGTCGCGATTGCGATCTTCACTGGCGTAATCGGCGGCGGCGGTGACGCGTGGATGCACATCGTGTCAACGCAACTGCTTGGCTACACGATGACGACGCTGGCCGTGATTGGTCTTACGGCTGCGCTGATCCTGTTGTTCGCGGTGCCAACGGCATGGTTTGTCAGCCTGAATGAGTTTCCCGGGCGCGGCTTTTTTGAATGGGCGCTCATCCTGCCGCTGGCAGCACCGGGCTATGTGCTCGCCTATGCATGGGCAGATGCGGCGGATGTCGCCGGGCCGATCCAATCTCTGCTGCGGGATGTGACTGGCCTGTCAGCGCGCGACTACTGGTTTCCGAGTGTCTATTCGGTTCCAGGCCTCTCCTTTGTGATGGCAAGCGCGCTCTTTCCCTATGCCTATCTGACCGCGCGGGCGGCGTTCTCCAATCTGTCTCTCTGCACAATGGAGGCTGCGCGTAGCCTAGGGGCCTCGCCGCGCAGGCTTTTCCTGCAGGTCGCCCTTCCAGCGGCGCGCCCGGCCATCTTTGCCGGGCTTGCCCTCGCCCTGATGGAAACGGCTGCCGACTACGGTGCGGCGAGCTATCTTGGCGTCCAGACGCTCAGCGTGGGCATCTTCCGCGCTTGGCACAGCTTCAGTGAGCCTGCGGTTGCGGCGCGCCTTGCCGTGCTCCTTATCATGATTGCCTTCGGCCTTCAGTTCATTGAGCGGATCGCTCGTGGGCGCGGCGGCATCCAGCAGACGGCCACGCGCTGGCGTACGCCTCGCCGCCAGAAACTTGGTGCGGTTGCGGGCTGGAGTGTGGCGGCGGGCTGCACGCTTGTCCTGCTGCTGAGTTTCGTAATCCCCGTCACGCGCCTCATCTGGGTTAGCGCCGAGACCGGCCTTGGACAGGGCCAGATTGTCCGGCCATTCCTCAATTCCCTGACGCTCGCCCTTGCTGGATCTGCGGCAGCATTTGTGCTGGCCCTCACCATCACGATCGGTGCCCGTCAGAACCGTTTCAGCCAGTTCATCGGCCGCTTTGCAGCAGGCGCTGGCTATGCCGCGCCGGGTATCGTGCTGGCGCTCGGGGCGCTTTTCATCCTCTCATGGACAGGTTTCTCCGTCGCCGGACCAGCTGCCCTCATCTTCCTTGTATGGATCTATGCGAGCCGCTTTACGGCAGCAGGCGCAGAGCCGCTGAATGCGGCCTTCTCACGCGCGCCAGCAAGCCTCGGCAATGCCTCGCGCAGCCTCGGCGCAAGCCGGTTCCAGCGCCTTGTACGTGTCGACCTGCCTGTGGCGATGTCGGGGGCGTCAGCGGCCGCAATCATCCTGTTTGTCGAGACGCTGAAGGAGTTGCCAGCCACACTCATGCTGCGTCCATTCAACTGGGACACGCTGGCGGTCCAGGCATTTGCCTATGCATCTGATGAGCGTCTCGCAGCTGCGACACTTCCATCGCTTCTCATCACCGCAGCGGGACTTGGCCCTGTTGTTCTCCTGTCATTGCAGCTAACACGTGCCGGTCAATCAAGGGCGGCTGGATGAGCAATCTTCAACCAATTCACGCGCGCGGCGTCACCCGCCGCTATGATGGCCGTGCGGTCGTGCAGGATGCGTCGCTGACCCTGCAACCCGGCAAGATCACGGCATTGCTCGGCCAGTCTGGCGCCGGCAAATCGACGCTGCTGCGCCTTTTTGCTGGTCTTGAGCCGGTCGACGCAGGCGAGATCCTGCACGGCGATATTCCTGTCTCGACGCTGTCCAAACATATGCCCGCAGAAGAGCGGCAGATCGGACTGATCTTTCAGGATTTCGCCCTGTTTCCGCACCTCAACGCCATCGACAATGTAGGATTTGGACTTAGCCGGCAAAGCAAGGACAAGCGCCGGGAAACGGCCCGTCACTGGCTCGATCGCCTTGGCCTCTCCCACCGGGCAAAAGCTTATCCGCATGAACTGTCTGGCGGTGAACAGCAACGCGTGTCCATCGCGCGTGCGCTCGCTGCGCAGCCCGTGGCAATCCTCATGGACGAGCCGTTTTCCGGTCTCGATGTCACACTAAAATCAGAAGTACGGCGCACAGCCCTCGCCGCGGTGGCCGAAGCAGGCATCCCTGCCCTCCTCGTTACCCATGATGCCTCTGAAGCGATGCGCGCGGCAGACCGTGTGGCGGTCATGTCTGACGGTGTAATCCTGCAGGAAGACACGCCAGAAGCACTCTACCTCAATCCGGTCAGCATGTCTGTTGCCCGCGCGCTCGGCCCTCTTCGGTCAGTCCGGCGCGGCGCGCTGCCAGAGAACTGGCAGGCAAAGGTGCCAGTCGCTGAAACATATTGCCTGCGTCCAGAGGCAGTCCGTCTCGACCCGGCTGGCGATGCCATGCTGGAAGTCATCGCCGCCCAGAGAACCTCCTCGCTCATTGAGATTGAACTCAAGCTCACTGAGACAGAGAGCATTCAAGCGCTAGCACTTGGGCCTTTCACACCGAGCGCGGGCGACAAGCTTGCCGTATCCCTCGCGCCTGAGTTTGTCTTCGCGGCGAAGTAGGTCGTCCCTGTCTGACATTTCAGTAAGCTGCGGTAACCGGCCTCGCCAAAGCCGTAATCATCCCATAGGCTTCACCCCTGAATAAGAGGCGAGGTTTCATGCCGACACATTTTCTGAAGGGCGCGCTTGTCGCAGCGCTCACCGCAGCTGCTGCAATGACGGCCTCTGCGCAGAGCCTGATCCGCGATGCTGAAATCGAAACCACGCTGCGCAACTGGACAGACCCGATCCTGGAAGTCGCAGGCCTCAAGCCTGAAGACGTTGGACTATACATCATCAACGATCCCGACCTGAACGCCTTCGTGGCGAACGGTCAGCGCATTCACCTTCATACAGGTCTGCTCATAGCCGCTGATACGCCGGGACAAATCAAGGGCGTGATCGCTCACGAGACCTGCCATATCGCGTGCGGGCACAGCATCTCGCGATCGCGCGCGGCCAATGTCGCTAGCCGTCCAGCACTTGTTTCGATCGGCCTCGGGGTGCTCGCAATGGCCGCCGGTGCAGGCGATGCAGGCGCAGCGCTGATCGCAAGTTCGCAGCAATTTGCTGCGCTCAACTTCTTCGTTCACACACGCGCTGAAGAGGCTACGGCTGACGCCGCCGCTGTGTCCTATCTTGCGCAGCTCGGCCAGTCGCCGCGTGGCATCGTGGACTTCTTCAACAAATACCGCGTTCAGGAAGTCCTCTCGGAATCGCGCCGCTATCCATACTTCCGCTCCCACCCGCTCGCCTCAGACCGGATCAGGACAACGCGGGCACTGGCTGAAGATACCGGCCTTATGGATGTCGAACCAGATCCACAAACGGTCCGCGAGTTTGATCTGATGCAGGCCAAGCTGATCGGCTTCCTGGAGCCGCTCGCCCGGGTCTACCAGAAATATCCACGCGGCGATGACAGCGAACCTGCAAGATACGCCCGCGCAATCGCTTCCATGCAGTCATCCGACATGTCGAGCGCGCTCACCGAAATCGATTCCCTTCTCGAGGAGTTTCCGGAGAATCCGTATTATTGGGAACTTAAAGGTCAGGCGCTGTTCGAGATGGGCCGCGCCGCCGAGTCGGTGGAGCCACATGCGAAATCGCTAGAGTACCTGCCAGGGCACCCGCTTCTCCTGATCAATTATGGCCGCTCTCTCATTGCCCGTGGTGAGGAAGGGGATCTGGAGGCCGGCGAAGAAGCCTTGCGTGATGCATTGATCAAGGAGCCGGACAATTCCTTTGCGTGGAACCAGCTTGCGTCAGCGCTGGAAAAGCAGGGACGGCGGGCAGAAGCAGAACTCGCGACCGCTGAGTCCGCCTACCATATCGGCGACTACCCACGCGCCCATATCTTTGCACGCCGCGCCATCGAGGACCTAGAAGAAGGCACCTCGCAGTCGCGCCGCGCCAACGATATCCGGAACGTCACAGACCCTGCCCTGCCAGAGAATCAGGACTATTGGCGTCGCCGCGGCTAGTCCGCCGATCACGTGATTGTCAGGTGCCGGTCTGCGGCCGTGTTGAGACAAACTCAATGAATCGCGGGTAACGACATCCACCGAACAGATTCGATACAGGACGAGACATGACCTTCAAACTGGCCCCGCTGGCCGCATTCTCCCTCCTCGCCTTCACCCCGGCCTGTGCGCAGCAGGACAGCGGCACCCCTCAAAATCGCGAAGAGATCGAAGAGATTGTGCGCGACTACATTCTGGAAAATCCGGAGATCATCGAGCAGGCCATCATCAAGCTTCAGCAGCGCGCGGAGGCCCAAGAGGCTGAGGTCTCCCGCCAGGCAATCGCGTCCGCCTCGGCGGACCTCTATGAGAGCGAAGCTGATTATTCCATCGGCCCTGATGATGCACCGGTGACCATGGTGGAGTTCTTCGACTATCGCTGCGGCTACTGCAAGCGCTCCATGGAATGGACGATGGACATTCCGGACGCCTATGACGGCAAGGTCCGCGTCATCTTCAAGGAATTCCCGATCCTCTCGCCCGAGAGCGAAAAAGCTGCCCTCGCGGCTCTCGCCGCGGGTGAGCAGGGCCTCTATGCCGAGATGCACCGCGAGCTTATGGAGCTCGACAATTCCAGCGGCTTCACGCCGGACGAAATCGATGCCGCCGCAGAGCGCGCTGGCGTCGACATCGCACGCATGCGCGCTGACATGGGCTCGGTCCGTCTTCAGAAAGTCGTCGCAGATAACAAGATGCTCGCCCGCAGGGTCGGCATTGACGGCACGCCGGCCTTCCTTGTTGGCGACCAGCTTGTTTCAGGTGCGAACCGGGCTGCTGTCACGCAGATGCTGGACGCCGCCGTCGAGCAGGCGAGCTAGGCTAGATCAGCCCCGCAAGTGGTGAGGATGGGTCAGCATAGCGCTTACGGCCCATCCGACCTGCCAGATAGGCTTCGCGACCAGCAATGACCGCGTGCTTCATGGCGCGTGCCATGCGGACAGGATCCTTGGCTTCAGCAATGGCGGTATTCATCAGGACGCCATCACAGCCAAGTTCCATCGCCATCGCCGCATCCGATGCGGTACCTACGCCTGCATCCACGATCACAGGCACGCGGGCCTGCTCTACGATGAGCCGGATGTTAAGCGGATTCTGGATCCCGAGACCCGACCCGATCAGCGAACCGAGCGGCATGATCGCGCAGCAGCCAGCCTCTTCGAGCTTGCGGGCATAAACCGGGTCATCAGAACAGTAGACCATGACCTGAAAGCCGTCCGCGATCAGCGCCTTGGCCGCGCTCAGCGTTTCTTCCATGTCCGGATAAAGCGTTTTCTGGTCTGACAGGACTTCGAGCTTTACGAGATCCCAGCCGCCGGCCTCACGTGCGAGGCGCAGTGTGCGCACGGCATCGTCAGCCGTAAAACAGCCAGCCGTGTTGGGCAGATAGGTATATTTGTCCGGCGATACATGGTCCTGCAGCCGGTCCTCATCCTTGTTGGAGAGATTCACGCGCCGCAGGGCGACCGTGACCATTTCCGCGCCAGCGGCCTCGGCGGCCTCAGCGTTCTGGGCGTAGGACTTGTACTTGCCTGTGCCGATAATGAGCCGCGATTTGAACTCGCGCCCGGCGATCTTGAGCGTGTCGTCTGTCATGGCCTGCTAGGTATGTGACAATCCCATCCAACGCTAGGGGGGATGGGTGTCAGAACTGGTATGCCGATCAGGAAAGACCGAACTTTGCGGGGTTTTCGCGTATATAGGCTTCCAGCTGCGGCAGGCCTTTCTTGAGGCCGGATTTCATCTGACCCGAAATGAGTGGCCCCAGAATGAAAGGAGCCTTTGCCCGGAAGCGCCAGTCGAGACGGCAACCGCCCGGCGTGTTCACCAGCTGATAGTCCTCGACACACGCCTTCAGGGGGAGCGTCGTCTTGTCGAAGCGGAATGCCATCCGCTTATTGTCTTCCCAAGCGAAAAAGACTTCCTCCACCGCCTGTTCTCCAATCCAGACCGTGCGCGTCGTTCCGACCTTGAAGGGCTGAGGCGAGGTCCATTCGACCTTCGTGATCGGCAGCCATTTCGTCCAGGTCTCACCGTCCAGCAGTGCGTTCCAGACAATCTCGCGAGGGAAAGGAAACTCATGGCGAACAAGCTTGGTTTTGGATGCGTCCGCGATGAACGCCTCGCCGACTTCCTCAAGCTTCTTCATTTTTTTCGCCATGACATGCTCCTGATTGTTCAGTTTACGGGGCTATCACCGCACTTGGGCGGCTAAAAGGCAGGCCGTTAGGGAAGGTCAGCCGCCGCCTACAAATTGCACGACTTCAAGCCTGTCACCCGGTTCCAGAACAGTCGAAGCGTGCAGAGATTTCGGTACGATCTCGCGATTGCGCTCAATGGCCATGCCGCGTGGATCGTCGGTCAGTTTTGCAACGAGATCAGACAGGCTCGCGCCATCCTCGATTTCGAATTCATCACCATTCACGAACACTTGCATCTGAAGCACTCCTCTCAGGATCAATGGCTTGCCTTGCCTTGGAAACGCGCGCAAACGGAAGCCATGACCAAGCCGATTTATGTCCTTAACGGACCTAATCTCAACCTTCTGGGCACACGTGAACCGGAAATCTATGGGCGCGAGACCCTCGCGGACATCGAATCACGTCTGCGCCAGAAAGCGGGCGATCAAGCGCTGGAGTTCCGTCAGACCAATAGCGAAGGCCAGCTGGTCGACTGGGTCCAGGAAGCCTCCCGTGAGGCAAGCTGCCTGATCCTCAATGCTGGGGCGTATACGCATACCTCTGTGGCGCTGCACGATGCCTTGCGCGCTTGCACCGCTCCTCTGATTGAGGTTCACCTGTCAAACCCGGCGGCGCGCGAAGCGTTTCGCCAGACAAATTATGTGGCTTCCGCAGCTATGGCTTCAATTGCAGGGCTAGGCCCTCATGGGTATGAAGTCGCACTCGAAGCTGCGATAAGAATGAAAGCTTGAGGACACGCAATCTGATGAGCACCGCAAAGAACAGCCTCGACACCGGCCTTGTCCGGGAACTTGCCGCCATCCTCCGGGATGCAGATCTTGGCGAGGTAGAAGTCGAGCATGAAGGCCTTCGCATCCGGGTCAGCAAGGCGAGCCCCATGCAGGCCGCCCCCGCCCCGGTCCAGTATGCCGCGCCCCCTGCCCCGGCTGCAGCACCTGCCGCACCGGCGGCGCCTTCGGCATCAGCACCACCTGAAACGGCAGCCCCTGTCTCTGTGAACGCCGTAACCAGCCCAATGGTCGGCACAGTCTACCTGTCGCCAGAGCCGGGCTCGAAAGCCTTCGTCCAGGTTGGTGACAAGGTGAAAAAGGGCGACACGCTGATGCTCGTCGAGGCCATGAAGACGTTTAACCCCGTCGAGGCACCGCAGGCCGGCACGGTGAAGGAAATCATCGTGCAGGACGCCCAGCCTGTGGAGTTCGGCGAACCGCTGATCGTCATCGAGTGAGGCTAGCGGCATGATCGAGAAAGTCCTTATCGCCAATCGCGGCGAAATCGCCCTGCGCATTCACCGGGCCTGTAAGGAAATGGGCATCGCGACCGTTGTCGTGCACTCAGAGGCCGACCGGGATGCAATGGCTGTCCGTCTCGCCGACGAGAGCGTCTGCATCGGCCCGGCGCCGTCTTCTGAAAGCTATTTGAAGAAGTCGCGCATTCTCGCCGCCGCAGAAATCACGAATGCTGATGCGATCCATCCGGGCTACGGCTTCCTCTCCGAGAACGCCCAGTTCGCGGAGATGGTCGAAGCGCATGGGCTGAAATTTATCGGTCCCAAGGCGCAGCACATCCGCACCATGGGCGACAAGATCGCTGCCAAGCAGGCAATGATCGACGCTGGCGTGCCTGTCGTGCCGGGCTCCGATGGCGGCGTGAACAGCATTGGCGACGCCAAGAAGATCGCCAAGAAGATCGGCTATCCGGTCCTGATCAAGGCAGCTGCAGGCGGCGGTGGCCGCGGCATGCGCGTCGCCAAGACCGAAAAGGAGCTGGAAAGCGCGATCCGCGCCGCGAAGACCGAGGCACGTTCTGCTTTCGGTGATGACGCGGTCTATCTCGAGAAATATCTCGGCACACCGCGCCATATCGAGATCCAGGTGATTGCCGACAGCCATGGCAATGTAGCCCACCTCTGGGAGCGCGACTGCTCGCTGCAACGCCGTCACCAGAAAGTGTTTGAGGAAGCGCCATCCCCAGCCCTCAACCAGGCACAGCGCGAAGAGATCGGTAACATCGTTGCCCGCGCAGTCGAGAAACTTGGCTATCTCGGCGCAGGCACGATGGAATTCCTCTATGAGGACGGCAACTTCTACTTCATCGAGATGAATACCCGTCTGCAGGTGGAGCATCCGGTGACAGAGATGATCACGGGCATCGACCTGGTGCGGGAACAGATTCGCATTGCCGATGGCAAGAAACTGTCTTTCACGCAGGAAGACGTCATGCTGGTTGGCCATGCCATCGAATGCCGGATCAATGCCGAACACCCTGAGACGTTCGCGCCGTCGCCTGGCACGATCACCGATTTCCACGCACCGGGCGGCCCCGATGTGCGGCTCGATAGCGCGGCCTATGCCGGCTACAAGATCCCGCCAAACTATGACAGCCTGATCGGCAAGCTGATCGTGCACGGCCGCACGCGCAACGAGTGCATCATGCGCCTTCGGCGTGCACTCGACGAAATGGTCGTTGGCGGCGTCAACACGACACTGCCGCTGCACCAGCGCCTCGTGGAAGCCCAGGACGTCGTGGACGGAAATTACGACATTCACTGGCTGGAGCGCTTCCTCGCAGCCAAATAGGCGGCCTCAACGAACGCTGGACACATGTCAGACCGGTTCAATGCGGACATGCTGCTCGACTGCTATCGGCAGGGCGTCTTTCCCATGGCTGATTCGCGCGAGGACATGAATCTGTTCCTGATCTCTCCCGAGATCAGGGGTGTTCTTCCGCTGGATGGGTTCCACGTGCCGCGGCGCCTGCGCAAGACGGTCCGCAAGGACCCTTACCGCGTCACGATCGACCAAGCCTTCAGCCGTGTCATGGAAGGCTGCGCGGAAGGCACGTCTGACCGGCCGACCACATGGATCAACGTGCCGATCCAGAACCTCTACAGCTCGCTCCACAAGCGCGGCTACGCCCACTCGGTTGAGTGCTGGGACGAGGATGGAGAGCTGGTAGGCGGGCTCTACGGCGTATCGCTAGGCGCGGCATTCTTTGGCGAGAGCATGTTTTCCCGCGCGACCGATGCGTCGAAGATCGCGCTGGTTCACCTCGTCGCGCGGCTAATCGCAGGCGGCTACGAATTGCTTGATGCGCAATTCCACAATCCGCATCTGGAGCAGTTCGGACTGATTGAGATGAAGAAGGCCGACTTCATGAAGCGTCTGGAGGCGGCGCTATCGCTTGAGGGCGACTTCTACTCGTCGGGCACGACCGGCGAAGACAGGCTTTCTGGCGAAGGCTGTCTGCACCTGATTACCCAGACGTCGTAGACAGGGTGTTCGAGCGCGCTGAGGCCAGGTGTCGACGCGAACATCCAGCCAGAGAAAAGCGGACCAGCCTCTTCCTCATCTTCGGTCTCAGTCACGGCGGGTGCGTCTGCCGGTGCCTCGACGTCGCTCGTCTCGGCGCGGACCTCAGACGCAAGGCGTGGCTCGGTAAGCGTATTGGTCTCAACATAGTCAGCTTCCACAATCTGAAGGAAAGCCGCGCTCTCTGGCGGCTCTTCAGGAGGGGTCTGGAAGCAGACCTTGAGATCGATTTCGAGGACACCAAAGACCACAGGCTCGCCAACCTCGATCTCGAAGTCGGCAGACCGTCCGGTAATCTTGTCCAGAGCGCGCAGCGTCGCCATCCGCTCCTGCGTATAGGTCGGGGCGCTACCCTCTTCCTCTTCTTCTTCCAACGGCTCTTCGTCTGAGGCCATTTCGGCGTCGGCGGAGCTTTCGTCAGCCATCATGTCTTCCTGCGCGGCAGCTCCGCTCAGGGTCAGCGCGGCAATGGCTGCGGTGCAGAAAAGGCGTTTCACTCTGTATCTCCTGCCGGTTCGTTCTCGGTCTCCGAGACAGAGCCATCCGAATCCGAAGATTCTGTGTCCATATCCGCGTCACCTTCAGGCGCCCCGGCATTGCTGCGACCGGAAGCCTGCGTGCCCATACCATCGTCATACGAGCCGGACGAAGACGAGCTGTCATCGCCGCCGCCGCTATTCGCAAAGGATGCCATCAGCGTCAGAAGGTCGACGCTGCCCTGCGTGTACAGTATTTCGCCGCAACCGCTCTCGCCGAAAAGCTCCTCGCCTTGAGGGCAAGGTTCGATCTGGCCAAAGCCGGATGCTGGCTCAAGATTGATGTAGTTGCCGCCCAGAAGACCTTCGGACTGAATGCGTGCGGTCGTGCCGTCGTCCAGCGGAACGAGGTCGCGGCTGATCGCGAGCGTCACGAGCGCTTCGGCACGCTCGGTGTTCAACCGGATATTCCGCACCGTGCCAACTTTCACGCCAGCCATGCTGACCTCGGTGCCAACATTGATACCCTTTGCGCTGTTGAAACGCGCGCCAAGCTCTACCGTGCCTGAGGAAGCCTCTGCGCGATCAGTGCCATTGCCGATGGCAAACCACATGAAGAAAGCGGCGACGCCCAGCACGAGCGCGCCGATAATTGTTTCGAGAATCGATTCACGCATCTGGGGTCCACGCCTCATAGTCAGCATCAGACTTGCGACGGTTTCCGCCTTCGCTGAGCGCACCCTTCGGGCGATAGGCAAACAGCGTGCCTGTCATGTTCGGCTTGTGATCGGTTTCCCAGGCGCGGCGATTGAGCGGCGCCTTGGTCGGCGGTTCATCCAGCGTGTGGTGAAGCCAGCCATGCCACTCCGCAGGCACTTTGGAAGGCTCTGCGAGGCCCTTATAGACGACATAACGGCGATTGCGGCGCTCGATAGAGACCTTGCGGTCCTCATAATACTTATTGCCGTAATCATCGGTGCCGACATAGTCGCTGCGGCGTTTGATGTCGAAGAGGCCGCCGAGCGTGACGCCATTCCACCAGGTGAAGAGTTTGAGCATATCGCGATCCTGAAACTTCTGTGCGCAATCTGGAATATGGAGCAGGTCCTGCGGCGAATCCAGTTATGGATCGGCTCACAATATCTGTAACGGGCCGTCAAGCCTTCTGCATCACCCATCAGGCGATGAAGAGGGCCGGCCGACACCGATGCGAGAGATAGACGATATGAGCCGACAGCAGCATGCAGACAAGGTCTTTGGTGATGCGATGCAGTCAGGACGCGTCAGTCCGGTCCTGCCTCTGGAAACGCTTGTCCTGCTGCCACAAAGGCGTTTTGCCGCAGATGGTACGGCTGCGCTACGCGAGGCGATGGATTCGCGCACAAGCGAGCGGCTCGAAAAGGAAGCACGGCTGGGTCTTGCTGATCTGGTCGAGCAACTGGGTGTTGCCCCGAAGAATGCAGAGCTGGCCGAAGCGCTGAATGCGGGCCTGCCAGCGCAGATGATCGAAGCGGGCATTACCCACCCCGAAGGTTTCCCGGGGCTCGAGCGCTGGCTGAGAAGCAGCGCCATGGCAGCAGACGAACAACTGCCCATCGGTCTCGAAGCGTCACAGTATCTGGATGTCCCCACATTGGCGGATCACGCCCTCGATGAAGGGATCAGCCTTAGTGTCTGGCCGGGCGCTGTCCCCTCTGGCGACATGCCAGCCTGCGCGGTGGACGTTTCAGCTTTCATCTCCGAGCAGGGCCTAGAAGCCAGCCTGCTGCATGACACGCTGTCGGCGCTTCCGCAGCTTGTACCGGAGGAGGCTGTGGTGGTCATCCTCCACGGTGTAGCGGCGGGCGCACTCGCCCTCGGCGCAACAGATGAGGCCTCGTTTGTTGAAAAAGGCCGCGCGCTTTGTGAGGCGCTCGCCTGTCTCGTATCGGGGTGGAAGCTCTCGGCTGAAACGGCAAAGCTTCTGGGCGCGAGCATAGATGATTTCAAACCTGTCAGCGGCTTGCGCCTCGCGGCCATGCCGCTGCGCGCAAGCGATGAGACGAAATTTGCGGCCACAAGCGACGGCTTGTCTGGCGAGATTGCACTTGTGCAGGCCGCAGAAGAAGCAGGTGCAAGCCCTTCGCCAGCCGCCATCACGGCGCTGCTGCGCCTCTCACCTAAAGCCGCAGACGAATTGCGCAGCGCGCTTGATGCGGGCTGTGACCTCGACAGGCTGGACGGCATCGACAGCGACGCGCTGAAGGCGCGCGGCTTCTCGGGCGAAGCGATCATCCGCGTGCGCAATGCGCTGAAGGAAGGCCTGCCACTTGGCGCGGCTTTCTCACGCTGGGTGCTGGGCGATGATGTCATCGCGTCGCGCCTCAAGCTTGCGCCTGAAAGCTTTGATACTGATGGGCGTCCCCTCCTCCGGATGATTGGCTTTTCGGATGACGAGATCGCCGCCGCAGATGCCGCCGTCAGTGCCGCTTCGGAGACGATCGCGCGCGAAGTGCTGCTCAAGCATGGCATCACACTGCCCGTTCCCCGCGCTTTCGAGTTCGCTGTCGCCGTGCCGCTGGCAGCCAGCGGCGCGCTGGTCTGCGTCGATGCAAGTGATTGGGAAGACCATGACGACCGCACCGCCGCCCTGGAGGCTGGCATCGCGCTTTATCTGCGCGCGCGGGACCGCAGCGAAGACGGCGCAGCATCTGATCGTATGAACGCGATCATGGAGCTTGCCGAAGACCTTCACGCCGAAGAGGCCCGGGCGATCACGCAGGAAGGCATCGGCGCGGATGGCCTCGACGCGACCGGCAAGCCTGCCCGCCGCACAAGACTGCCAGACCGCCGCAAAGGCTATATCCAGAAGTCGACCGTGGGCGGCCACAAGGTCTACCTGCACACAGGCGAGTTTGCAGACGGCGCACTCGGTGAGATCTTCATCGACATGCACAAGGAAGGCGCCGCTTTCCGGTCGCTGATGAATAATTTCGCCATCGCCGTGTCGCTCGGCCTGCAATATGGCGTGCCACTGGACGAATATGTCGACGCATTTGTCTTCACCCGGTTTGAGCCGGCGGGCGAGGTGACGGGCAATGACCGCATTACCAAGGCGACCTCGATCCTCGACTACATCTTCCGGGAGCTCGCCATCTCCTATCTGCGCCGAGATGACCTAGCTGAACTTGGCGACGATGTGAGCCATGACGGCCTTGGCCGTGGCCTCAAGGACGGTACGCGTGAAGGGCCGCAACCGCTGCCGGACGAAGCCGTGCAGTTCATCTCGCGCGGTTTCTCTCGCGGACAGCTACCGGACAATATCGTCATTCTTGAGCGCAAGCGCGCCGAACGCGACGAAGCAGCATCTGCCTCCGCCAGCGAAGAGGATGAGGACGAAGAGGACTATCTGGGCGATCCGTGCCCGAACTGTTCGAGCTTCACGCTGATGGCGACCGGCGACGAGCGTGTGGCCCATTGCGCAACGTGTAATGAGCCGACGCGGTCTGAATCCGGATTCAACTAAGTGGGGAATCTGGCAGCGCGATTGCGTGAGAGCCGGGTAAGTCTCATTCCCAGCTCCACAGGTGTGCCATGCTGAAACATTTCCTGACCGCTTTCGCGTTTGCCGCCCTCGCCCTGCCTTCTACGGCACAGGACGCCAGCGAGATTGCCAAGGTGCGCAACGGCCAATCCTGCCCCGGATGTAACCTCTTCCAGGCAGATCTTGCCTATCTCGATATCGCCAATATCAACGTCTCAGGTGCACGCCTTCGCCAGAGCGACATGCAGCTGTCGACTTTCGATAACTGGAATCTGCGCGGCACCAATCTCTCGGTCACCAACATGTTCGGCGTGCGGTTCAACGCCTCGAACTTCTCGAATGCAAACCTTGAGAGCGCGACACTGGTCGGTGGCTATTTCGGGTCTTCGAACTTTGCGGGCGCCAGCCTTGCCGGCGCGAATCTTTCCGGCGCAGACTTCCGCCTCGCCAAAGGTCTGACGCAAGCACAATTGCGCCAGGCGTGCGGTGATCAGGCAACGCGCCTGCCTGCTGGGCTGACGATCCCAAGGTGCGGCTAGAGAGACACACACCTGCGTCTGTTTACAGTCATTACCGGGAATTCAGTTCAAAGCAGGCTCCAGACCTCGTAAATACGCTGCATGCTTAGATTTAGTCGCTTGTCTGTCATTCTGGCACTTGCTGCATGCGGGGCCGCGTCCGGCGCGGCAAACGCGCAGTCAAAGTCGACGCGCGTCTCCTGGGCCCCCTCTTATGGTGGCTCCTGCGTGAGCTGCGACCTGCGCGGACGTAACATGTCGGGCGGGGATATCTCGGCAGCGCACTATCCCAAAGCCAACGTCTCAGGCGCCTTCCTGCGTGGCACGCGGGCGCTGAATATCGACCTCTCGGACGCGATGGCGAAGGGCACTGATTTCCGCCGGGCGACGCTCGACGGCTCCAGACTGTCCAATACCCGCTTCGAAGGCTCCCGTTTTGAGCGGGCCAGCCTGCTCAATGTGAACCTCTCAGGTGCCTCACTTTCAGACACTCACCTGACCGGCGCACGCCTTGGTGTGGCGAATGCCACGGGGACAGATTTTTCGCGTGCACGCGCGTCGGGAACAGATTTCACCGGCGCCAATCTGACCGGCGCGATTTTCAATGGTGCGATCCTGCGTGAAGCGCAGTTCAACAACGCAATCCTGAACGGGACCTCGTTTGCCAATGCAGACCTGCACGGTGCGCGTATCACCAATATCCGGCTGATCAATGTCAGCTTTGAAGGCGCGACTGGCCTCGAGAGCACGAATTTCGAAGGCAGTTGCGCAGGTGAGAACACAAACGTACCCGCAGGCATCGCGCTGCTGTCCTGTCAGGCTGTACGGCTCCCTGGGACCGAAGAGCTGCGCGGCGGCCTGATCCAGACAGCCGGCCAATAAAAAACGCCCTCTGAACCGTCAGAGGGCGCTTTTCTATCTCTCGACAATCAAGCCGGCCCGCGCTCAGTCCTTCTTGGCCTGCGGGGCCAGACGGATGTGAAGCTCGCGAAGCTGCTTCTCGTCCACCGGTGACGGCGCCTGCATCATCAGGTCGCGTGCCTGCTGGTTCATCGGGAAAAGCGTCACATCGCGCAGATTGTCGACTTCGGCGAGCAGCATGACAATACGGTCAACGCCCGGTGCGATACCGCCATGCGGCGGGGCGCCGTAGCGGAACGCGTTCAGCATGCCGCCAAACTCTGCCTCGACCACGTCAGCGCCATAGCCTGCAAGCTCAAACGCTTTCAGCATGATGTCAGGGCGGTGGTTCCGGATAGCGCCGGAGGACAGCTCCACGCCGTTACAGACGATATCGTACTGGAAGGCTTTCAGCTCGAGCTGCTTCTCGACCGTATCGGCCTGCTCAAGCGCTTCCATACCGCCCTGCGGCATGGAGAACGGGTTGTGCGAGAAGTCGATCTTCTTGTTGTCGTCGTCCCACTCATACATCGGGAAATCGACGATCCAGCAGAACTTGAAGATGCCCTGCTCGATCAGCTCCAGCTCTTCGCCAACCTTGTTACGGGCAGCGCCGGCCAGCTTGTAAGCGGCGTCGTGGTTGCCAGCGGAGAAGAAGATACCGTCGCCCGCGCCAAGTCCGAGTTGCTCAAGGAAGGCTTTCAGGTGATCGGCGTCGAAGTTCTTCAGCACGGGGTCCTGGCTGTCGACACCGCCGCCGTCGGCTTCTTTCAGGCGCGCATAGCCTAGGCCAGGCGCCTGCATTTCCTTTTTCGCCCACTTGTCGAGGTCGTCGAAGAACTTGCGGGACTTTTGCTCGGCCGCTTTTGGCGCCGGAATGGCGATAACCTTGCCGCCACCTGCGATTATCTTCGCGAAGATGGAGAAGCCCGTCTTGCTGTCATCGGCAAAGAAGTCAGTGACGTCGGCAAGCTCGATCGGATTGCGCAGATCCGGCTTGTCAGAGCCGTACTTCGCCATGGCTTCGGCGTATGGAATGCGCGGAAACGGGCCTTCCGGCATGGTGCGGCCCTTGCCCTGCCAGTCTGCGAACTCCTCAAAGACGCCGCGCATCACAGGCTCGATCGCCTGGAAGACGTCTTCCTGCTCAACGAAGCTCATCTCGATATCGAGCTGGTAGAACTCACCCGGTGAGCGGTCTGCGCGGGCGTCCTCATCGCGGAAACACGGCGCGATCTGGAAGTAGCGGTCGAAACCCGACACCATGAGCAGCTGCTTGAACTGCTGCGGTGCCTGCGGAAGGGCGTAGAATTCACCCGGGTGCAGGCGTGATGGCACGAGGAAGTCGCGCGCGCCTTCAGGTGAGGAGGCCGTCAGGATTGGCGTCTGGTATTCGGTGAAGCCCTGCTCGATCATGCGGCGACGAAGGCTCGCGATGATCTGGCTGCGCAGGATCATGTTCTTGTGCAGCGTCTCACGGCGAAGATCGAGGTAGCGATGCTTCAGGCGGATCTCTTCTGGATAATCCGGCTCTGCGAACACAGGCAGCGGCAGCTTGGCTGCGGCGCTTTCAATGTTCAGCGTCTCGGCAGGAAGCTCTACCTCACCAGTCGGCAGCTCCGGGTTCACCGCTTCGGCGTCACGCGCAATCACCTTGCCGGTGACCGTCAGCACGCTTTCGGCAGTCGCGCGCTTGGCGTCTTCGTAGAAGGCTGCATTCGGATACACCACAACCTGCGTCAGGCCGTAATGGTCGCGCAGATCGATGAACAGGGCGCCGGCATGCTCGCGGCGGCGGTGCAGCCAGCCAGAAAGTTTGACCGTGGCGCCGACATCAGACTTGGTGAGTTCGCCGCAGGTATGGGTGCGGTAAGCGTGCATTCTCTCACTCCGAGGATTCTTGAGGCCTGAGAGGATTTGTGAACCTTCCCCTCGCCATTGTTGTGCGGATGCGATACGCGTGCGCGCCATGACTGACAAGACGCTGACGCCGATTACACAGCAGGAAGAGCTGCAAAAGTTCTGCGATTCGCTTTCGGCGAGCGATTTCATCTGTGTCGATACCGAATTTCACCGCGAAACGACCTTCTGGCCAGAGCTCTGCCTGATCCAGGCGTCTGCGCCCGGTGTCGAAGGTGTGGTCGACCCAAAGGCAGATGGGATCGATCTCAAACCTTTCCTCGACCTTCTGGCCGACACTTCACGCGTGAAAGTGTTTCACGCTGCCCGCCAGGACATGGAAATCTTCAACAAGCTGATCGGTACGCCGCCTGCGCCGGTTTTCGACACGCAGGTCGCTGCCATGGCGCTCGGTCTTGGCGATTCCATTTCCTACGACAATCTGATCCAACGTGTCCTTCGCCGTCATATCGACAAGTCGAGCCAGTTTACCGACTGGAAGAGGCGTCCCCTGTCGGACAAGCAGCTTGATTATGCGCTTGGCGACGTGACCCACCTACGCGACGCGTATCTCTGGATGCGGGACGAGCTTGAAAAGCGTGGCCGGATGGAATGGATCGCCGAGGAGATGGACAGCATCTCTGATCCGGCGCTTTACGACACTGATCCGAAGAATGCCTGGCAGCGGCTGAAAGTCCGCAAGACGCACAAGGAATACCTTGCCGTGTTCGCGTCCGTCGCAGAATGGCGCGAGCGTCAGGCCCAGACGCTGGACCGCCCGCGCCGTCGCATTCTGAAGGATGACGCCATTCAGGAAATCGCGGACCAGAAGCCAAAATCGGAAGAGGCGTTCGACAGGCTGCGCGCCGTACCGAAGGGCTTTATCCGGTCACGCAATGCAGATGGCCTGATGCGCGCGGTTGAAACTGCGCTTGCAGACCCTGACGCGCATGCCCCACCGGCTCCACCACGCAAGCAGAACCCGCAGACGCCCGCTGGCGCGCCAGAGATGCTGAAAGTTCTTCTGAAGTATGTCAGCGAAGACGAGGATGTCGTCCCGCGTCTCATCGCGAACGCTGCCGACATCGAACGGATTGCGCGCGGCGAGACGGACAAGGACATCCCGGCCCTGACTGGCTGGCGCTATGATGTGTTCGGCAAGAAGGCACGCGCGCTGCTTACCGGCAAACTGGCGCTGTCCTTCGAGAGCGGTCAGGTCCGCCTGTTCGAGCCGAAGAGCTGAGACAAGGCCGTCGGCTTACTCGGCCGTCACAATCTGGGCGTCGAGATCCATGAAGGTCGCGAGTTGCTCAAACCGCTTCTTCACGGTGCCGGAAATCATGTCCTCAGCGCCCGGCTGAACCTCAAGGATGAGTTTCGACTTCGAGGTTTTCAGCTTCACCTGCTTGAGAAGCGGCGCTGAACGTCCAGAGTAAACTGCCCCCAGTCGCATGGCTGCGCCCATGATACGCGCCAGCTGATCATCAGATTCGAGGCCGAGCCGCGCAAACGGCTTGGGGCGTTGGAATTTGTGCGTGTAGCGCGCCCCCGTCGCGTGGGCGAGGAGAACGCGTTCATCGTGCGTGATCCCGCGAATGGGTGAGCGAAGGATCAGGTAATAGGCCATGTCCGCCCGGTGGTCGGGATGGAAACGCCCGCCGCAATCGGCCATCAGGCAGGCTGCCCTGAAGAGGCGCTGGCGCGCATGAGATCGCGGCAGGACCGGCTTGATGAATTTGTAGAGCGCCTCGCCAAAGGCGAGCTGGGAGGCTTCGAGCCGCAGGAAGGCGATTGTGCCATCAATCAGCGCATCGCCGAACGGTTCGCGCATGGTCTCAAAAAGGAGCTTCTCGCCGCGGTCAAAGAGAACACCTTCGCGCAGGCCATTTGCCGATATCAGCACTTCCTTGAACCCGCCCGCGTCAAAGACTTCATCGAGCACCAGCGCGGCATGGATGATCGTGTCGTAGCGACGCCCGACAAGGCTGGATATGCGGCCAGCGAGTTCCTTGTCGCGTTGTGTGGCAAGCACGGTCCGTACGACGGATCGGATCGCGGGGCCGGTCATGCGGTAGCCGTGCAGGATGGCAAGCGGATAGGCCTTCATATCCATGTGAATGCTGGCCAGTGCACGCCAGGAGCCGCCTACTGCATAGAGGCGGCGATGCCCCTGATTGATTAGCTCTGATGATTTCAGAACCTTGCGGATGGCCTTGCGCCGCTCCGCAGGCTTCGCATCATCGCCCTGCGGCATAGAGAATGGCCCGAGCTTATGGGTCTCTCCCTGCCCGTCCTGTCCGGCCGGCGAGATGGGCTGGAATTCGAGGCTGGAGCCGCCCAGATCGCCGACAAGCCCATCCGGCTGGTCAAAGCCTGTACGCACACCCAGCGCTGAAAGACGACCCTCTTCCGGCCCGGGCAGGATACGCAGACGCGCACCCAGCTCGGTCGCAGCCATGCGCGCAAACTCAGGCCCGTCTTCAGCATCACGCACGGCCGCCGTTGCGACTGCCGTCACCTGCGTCACACCAAGCCCTGTCAGGATCGCGCGATAGCGCCGGATGGCGGCGACGGCCTCGACAACACCTTCGGGCGACAGCCTCCCCGTTTCCGGCAGGCCGCGTCCCAGCCCGGCCAGCACTTTCTCGTTGAAGTAAGGAAGCGCCGCAGCGCCCGTGACCTCGTAAATGACGAGCCGGACGGAGTTTGAGCCGATGTCTACAACGGCAGCTTTTTCAGGCTGCAGCGCTAGCCTCATTTAGAGCCCCGCTTCTTCGGCGCGAGCCTTGGCGGGATCGAGACGACCAGTGCATTGCCGCGCCCCGACAGTGATGGGTTCTCCATGAAGTAGCGGTGCGCACTGAAGCCCTTGCCGCGCTCTGGGGGGCGCAGGCGGTGGAACTCGCCTTCGCCGTCCATCTCCCAGCTTTGTTCGTCGTCATTGAGGTTTGCGATCATGATCTGGTTCAGCACCTGACGATGCACCGTCGGGTTTTCAACCGGGACAAGCGCTTCTACGCGGCGCTTGAGGTTACGCTGCATCCAGTCCGCTGACGAAATCCACACTTTCGCCCGTGCCGATGGCAAATTCTCACCATTCGCAAAGCAGACGATGCGTGAGTGTTCCAGGAAGCGGCCGATCAGGCTTTTAACCTGAATGTTTTCCGACAAGCCCGGCACGCCGGGGCGGAGGCAGCAAATGCCGCGCACAACAAGAACGATGGGCACGCCCGCCTGGCTTGCGCGGTAAAGCGCATCGATGACGTCGCCGTCGACGAGCGAATTCATCTTCGCCCAGACACCGCTTGGCTTGCCAGCTTTCGCATTCTCCGCCTCTTGGTCGATCATCTCGATCAGATACGGCTCGAGCGTGCGCGGTGACATGGCGATCTTGTCGAAATCCGGCGCCTTTTCAGGCGGTTCGCGGTAAGCTGTGATGTAGTTGAAAAGCTTATTTGCGTCGCGGCCAAGCGCAGGGTCAGACGTAAAAAGCGAGAGGTCGGTATAGATGCGCGCCGTGACGGGGTGGTAATTGCCCGTTCCGAAATGGGTGTAGGAAACGAGCTTGCCGCCCTCTCGGCGCACGACCAGCGAGACCTTTGCGTGGGTCTTGTAGTCGAGGAAGCCATAGACGACCTGCACCCCTGCCCGCTCCAGATCACGGGCGAGGCGCAGATTGGTCTCCTCGTCGAACCGCGCCTTGATCTCGACCAGGGCCGTGACGTTCTTGCCCATCTCCGCCGCTTCCTGCAGCGCAGCGACGATGGGTGAGTTCAGCGTCGTCCTGTACAGCGTCTGCTTGATGGCCACGACATCCGGGTCAATTGCCGCCTGACGAATGAACTGAATAACGACATCGAACGACTCGTACGGATGGTGGACAACGAAGTCTTTTGCCTTGATGGCAGCAAAGCAGTCGCCGCCCATTTCGCGGATACGTTCGGGGTAGCGCGGTTCATACGGTTTGAACTGCAGGTCCATCCGGTCTTCGATGATCAGCTCAGAAAGGTTCTTCATACCAAGCAGACCATGAAGGATCATCACATCGCGGGGCTCTGAGCCGATTTCGCGGGTGATAAATTTCTCGAGTTCTTCGGGCGCGTCGCCATCGATATGAATGCGTACGATCCGGCCCCGGCGACGCTGCTTCAGCAGGATCTCGAATTCGTGGATGAGATCTTCGGCCTCTTCCTCGATCTCGATATCGCTGTCGCGGACAATGCGGAAGACGCAATGGCCTAGGGAGCGATAGCCCGGAAACAACATGTCCATGAAGGTCGCGATGACGCTTTCAAGCCGCACGAAACGGATCGACTGGCGGTTCCTGTCCGGGAGGCGAATGAAGCGCGGTGAAAAAGCCGGCATGGGCACAAGGCCGACCATCGCCTCGCCAGCGCTCTCAGGTGCCAGCTGGAAAGCGACTGCAAAGCCGAGATTGGGAATGAACGGGAATGGGTGGGCCGGATCGACCGCCTGCGGCGTCAGGATTGGAAAGATATGGCTTTCAAAGTGATCACGCAGCCAGCCGAGGTCGGTCTTGGTGAGCTCTCCAATCCGTTTGACTTCAATTTTCTCTTCATCGAGCAGACCACGCAGCTCGCGCCAGCAGGCCTGCTGGGCCTCCATCAGCTTGGCAGACTGCTTTTCAATGGCTTCGACCTGCTGGGACGGTGTCATCCCATCCTGGCTGGTCCGCATCACGCCGGCGCGAAGTTGCTCGCGCAGGCCCGCATAGCGAACCATGAAAAACTCATCGAGGTTATTGGCGGAGATGGACAGGAAACGAAGGCGCTCAAGCAAGGGATGCGAGATGTTGTGTGCTTCTTCCAGGACCCTTTCATTGAACTTCAGCCAGGATAGCTCCCGGTTCAAAAATCTCTGGGGCTGATCGATCAACGACTTTCCTGCGCGCGCCGGCACTTTTTCCTGGGACGTTGTTTCGGTCGTGCTCATCGACTGCCTCTTGTCTGTCCCATCTAGTCTTCAAACAGCGGGCGCGTGCCGTCCATTTCGTCCAGAATTTCCCGCGCGAGAGGAACTGTTACCTCACGCCCGTCACTCATTTCGTGAAGATTTTCCACGAAGTTTTCAATGGCCGCATAGCTGCGCTCGAGCCGGATGATCAGATAGGACTCCACCTCGTCCGGCAGTTTCAGATAGCGGCGTTTCATTGCAGCCCTGAGACGGATCGACATCATTTCATCGTCTGGCGGGCCAAGCTCGATCAAGGTCATCGCGCTAAGCCGCGATTGCAGGTCCGGAAGACGGGTACGCCAGCGCGCAGGAGGGACGCGCCCTGTCAGCAGCAATGAGCCACCATGACTGGCAGACAGGTTTATGAGCGACAGGAGGTTGTCGTCATTTTCGACGAGATCGGCCCGGTCTACGGCAACAGGCGTGCTCGCGATCGCGTCGATCTTCTTGTGCGAAAGTTTGGACAGCGCCTTTGCCCCTAGCATTGAGCCACCCGCAAGCTCGCACCAGGCCTGCGCGGCTGTCGTCAGGCCGGACAGCTCATCACCCACGAGGCAGAACGCGGCTGTGCGCCAGTCAGGCCAGCGTTTCAGGAGCGCGACCGCGGTCCTATTGGCGTCGGTGACCGCCAGCGTGTCCAGCGTATGCCCCTTGCCGGGGAATTCGAACTTGAGCTGACGGCTTTTCCGTTGGGGATGGTCCGTGCGTGACACCAGAACTAGCTCGGCGCGCGCGTTACCGCAGAGGTCATCACCCAGCCCATATCGTCAGTGTCGGCCATGAGGCCGCGCTCACGCAGGCCAGCAATGAACTGGTCACGTTCACCGGCATAGGCAAAACGCACCACGGCGCCCTGACGCGAAAGGCCGACAATCTCGAAGCCAAACACGAGCGGAGAACGGGCCAGCGCGCTGCGCAGCGAGTTCCACTCAGGGAGCGACGTGAACAGAACGGTGGCCTCAACCGGCGTACGCTCACCTGAACGGATGATCGCCGAACGCTTCCAGACGGTATCGAGAAGGTCAGCCGCGTTCTCAGCGGCCGCTTCCAGCGTCGCGGCTGATCCAGTGGTGCCCAGATCAGTTTCGCCGGCCGCTGTGACGCTGATCAGACGGACGCGGTAGCTACCTGCATCGCCAAGAAGCTCTGCCTTGATGGCGCGGCGGGCATTTGCCGCCATGACATCGCCCTGCAATTCCTGCCAGACCGAAGAGGTCGTCGCTGACGTGCCACGGGACGTGTCGAACGGCGCGAGGCGTCCGCGCGAAGAATTCGGCCAGGCTGAGTTCCAGGCAACAGCGTTGGCAGAGCTGCGGACCGGGAAGACAACTGATTTTGGCGCCAGCTGATCGATGTATGGAATGGAGCGCTCATCGAGGAATTCGCGGACATTGGTCGGATTGTAGACCACAGCGAGCTTGCCGACATATTTGCCGCCGCCGCGCTCTTCTTCTTCAACGTCGACTGCGACAGCGAGACGGTTTGCAACCGCAGCGCTCACTGCACCCGATGAAAGCTTGCCGGAGCGGTCCTCAGGGAGCGTAAGGCGTTCGAAGAGCCGGTAGGCGCCTTTGACGCGCGCAGAGGCGAAAGCTTCTTGCTGGGCCTGGATCACGCTGCCAGCGGTTTCCTCGACTTCGATCTCCCGGATCGTATAGATATCGCGCAGCTGGGCCGCCGCTGTGCCTGCCGCAAAAAATACCACAGCAAACATCAGAAGGATTCGTCTGGTCATTTGGTCGCCTTTCCGACTCCGGTTGGAAATGTCCTTAGCAAGGCCGCTGGCACGATGGAACCGCCATGTCGGCTGGCCGAACATTCATCCACATGGTAACGCGCTTGCCCATGACTTCAAAAGACAAACCCTCTCTCTCCTATAAGGACGCTGGTGTCGACATTGAGGCAGGCGAACGCCTCGTCGATGCGATCTCTCCTTTGGCCAAGGCAACACGTCGTGCAGGCGTCATGGGCGGCCTCGGTGGCTTCGGCGCGCTGTTCGACCTGAAGAAGGAGAACTGGAAGGATCCGATCCTGGTTTCAGGAACGGATGGCGTGGGCACAAAGCTCATGCTGGCCTTCGAAACCGGCATCCACAACACGGTCGGGATCGACCTCGTTGCCATGTGCGCGAACGACGTGCTGGCGCAGGGGGCAGAACCACTTTTCTTCCTCGACTATTTCGCCTGCGGCAAGCTCGATGCCGGCATTGCCGAGGCCGTGATTTCGGGAATCGCTGAAGGCTGCAGACTGGCCGGGTGCGCACTTGTTGGCGGTGAAACTGCCGAGATGCCGGGCATGTATCCGCCGGGCCACTATGACCTTGCGGGGTTTGTCGTCGGCGCTGTTGAGCGTGAGAATGTCCTGCCTCGCTTTGCCGAAATGAAAGCCGGTGACATCCTGATCGGAATTGCGTCGTCTGGCCCGCACTCCAATGGCTACTCGCTCATCCGCCGGATCGTGGAGCGGACAGGCCTGAAGTGGGATGCAACGGCACCGTTCAGCGACAAGCCGCTTGGCGAGGCCCTGCTCACGCCAACGCGTCTTTATTCGCACGCCGCGCTGCCGCTGATCCGAAATGAACGAATCAAGGGGCTGGCCCACATCACGGGCGGCGGCCTGACCGAGAACGTGCCTCGCATGCTGCCAGATGACCTGACCCCGCGTTTCGACCGGGCTGCCTGGCCGCTGCCGGATATTTTCCGCTGGCTGCAGGAAGAAGGCAATGTCGCCGAGGACGAGATGCACCGCACCTTCAATATGGGTATTGGTCTCGTCTTCGCCGTCTCGCCTGATCAGGCAGAGCGTGCGATCGCAGACCTGCAGGCCGTTGGCGAGAACCCGGTTGTCATTGGTGATATCGTCCCCGCATGACCCGGCTCAATCTCGGCATCCTGATTTCAGGCCGCGGCTCCAATATGGAGAGCCTGCTCAACGCCTCAATTGATGAGGCGTACCCGGCAAAGCCAAGACTGGTGATCGCGAACAAGGAAGGTGCGCCGGGGCTGGAGACAGCAAGGCGTTTCGGCGTCGAAGCGGTGCTCATTCCGCACGAGCAATACAAGGACCGCCGCGCCTTCGAGGAAGCGCTTCACGAGACGCTGACGCAGCACGAGATCGACATCATCGCGCTCGCCGGGTTCATGCGCGTGCTGACGCCCTGGTTTGTCGGCAAATGGGAAAGCCGGATGGTGAATATCCACCCCTCGCTGCTCCCCGCCTATCCGGGGCTTGATACCCACGCCCGCGCGATCGAGGCAGGCGACAGCGAAGCAGGCTGCACGGTGCATTGGGTCAGTGAAGGTGTCGATGAGGGCGCGATCATCGGACAGTCCCGCGTGCCGGTGAAGGCTGGCGATACGCCGGATAGCCTGGCCGCACGCGTCCTGATTGCCGAGCATGAGCTTTACCCGCGCGCGCTCGCCGATGCATGCAGGATGATTACTGCACCGTCAGCGCGCTGAAGCTGTCGATCAATGCCCGAAGGTAGACATCCATAGCCCAGCGGTCGGAATCGGTCGGCTTGCTTGCAAGCCGCGCGGCACATTCGACGATGTCTGCCAGCTGCCGGACCTGCCCGCGCTCAAGATCACGTCCAGCGCGGTAAGCGAGCGGCCAGCCTGTGAACATCCGGCCCGGCACGTCGTCATGGAAGATCACCTGACAGTTTTCGTGTCGCCAGTCCCGCCGGATGCGGGCATAGCAATCGCGAACGGCGGCTTCTTCGCCTTCAATCACATGCAGGCAGAGCTGGTCCTGATGGATCAGCAGACCCGTGATTGATGCCTCGCGATTATGGTCGCGCGCAGCGGCAAGCATGTCGTACAGCGCATCATCGCGCAGCGACGGGCGGGCTTTCGACAGATAGATCAAACGTTTCATCCGCGCGGATCCTCCAGGCTCAGACGAATCAACTATTGCGCGATAATGGTTAATTTGCGTTTACCAAATGAAAAGAGCCCTCCCGCCGAAGACGAGAGGGCTCCCAATTCATTGATCCTGACGGGCGATTAGCCTGCGATGTCAGCCTCAGAGAAGAACTGGCGGATCTCGATCGCAGCGTTCTCTTCGCTGTCGGAGCCGTGAACCGAGTTCTCACCGATCGACTTTGCGTAGAGCTTGCGGATCGTGCCCTCTTCAGCGTCTGCCGGATTGGTTGCGCCCATGACATCGCGGTACGCTTTCACGGCGTTCTCACCTTCGAGAACCTGAACGACGACAGGACCGGAGGTCATGAAGTCAACGAGCTCACCAAAGAAAGGGCGTTCCTTGTGGACGTCGTAGAAGCGCTCAGCTTGCGCGCGGGTCATCTGGATGCGGCGCTGGCCGATGATGCGCAGGCCAGCCTTCTCGATAACCGCGTTGACGGCGCCGGTCAGGTTACGCTCGGTCGCGTCCGGCTTGATGATCGAAAATGTGCGTTGGATAGCCATGAATGGCTCCTTCAATAGTCTTGCTTTGGGTGAAACTCTCGCGCGGCCTATAGCGAGCAGGCCGCAGTCGGGCAACTCCTGCTGACAGACTGGGCTTCAGCCACTAGAGTCAGGCAGGATTGCCGCTTGAGAAGAGGACTACGGCCCATGACCGGTATTTTGAGATTGATGATCGCGCTGGCTGTACTGATTTCGGCAATCTACGCATTGATCTGGCTCTGGACCGGGACCATTCCGGCATATGGGGCGGAGATCATGGGGACACTCGGCATCCTCACTGTCGTCTCGCTCATCATCCTGCTGATTTCGAGGCCGAACAGCCCACCAAAGGCCTAGCCAGCCTCTTTCCAGCCGCCCTGCTCTGTCTGCTGGAAGTATCGTGTGGTGAGCCCTGCATCCGACGCCGCCTTGTACATCTTGCGCGCCTTGTTGCGCACGGGCGTGTCGCCATCGTCGAACATCACCATGCACCGCGTATAGGACGCATCCACCGGCATGTCGGCGCCGTCCATCAACAGCGCAACGGCAGCCTCGTTCAGGTTGTTGGGCTTCTCAGCGATCAAAACTGGCTGGCGCGCCGGATCCAGGCCTGCCGCTTCAGCCTGGCCATGCGGCAGAAAGCTCTGGTCATCATATGTCCACAGGGCTGCATCCAGCGCCCCGCGGCGACGGATGTCGGGGCTGACGGCGAGTACGCGCCAGCCCCGCTCCAGGCATTTCTCAAGGAGTGGGCCCGCCGCCTGCTCAAGCGTCGTCCGCTTGAGGTGGTAGAACCACCATTCAGGTTTGCTGGCCGTGTCCAAGTCTAGCCCTCGTAATTGTCGGCGATCCAACGATCGAGCAGGCGCGGGCCGTAGCCAGATGCCCAGCTCGGATCGAGCGGCGACTTCTCGGTCTCGACCCAGGCAACGCCTGCGATATCGAGGTGGGTCCAGGCCTGACCTTCATTGATGAAGCGCTTCAGGAACTGGGCCGCCGTGATGGAGCCAGCAGACTTGCCGCCAATATTCTTCATGTCGGCGAATTGCGACTTCAGCTGGCGGTCATATTCCGGACCGATCGGCAGACGCCAGACGCGCTCACCCTCGGCAAGGCCGGCTTTGGTCAGCTGGTCTGCCATCTCATCATTATCGGTGAAGAGACCGGCATGATGGTGGCCAAGCGAAATCACGATGGCGCCCGTGAGGGTCGCAAGGTCGACGATGGATTTCGGCTTGAACTCTTTCTGGGCGTACCAGAGCACGTCAGCAAGAACGAGACGTCCTTCGGCATCCGTGTTCTGAACTTCGATTGTCTGCCCGGAAGCCGAGGTGAGGATATCACCCGGGCGGATCGCGTTGCCATCCGGCATGTTTTCCACGAGGCCAACCAGACCCACGACGTTGGCTTTAGCCTTGCGCTTGGCGAGCGAAAGCATGGCGCCGGTGACGGCTGCTGCGCCGCCCATATCGCCGCGCATCGCTTCCATACCTGGGCCAGGCTTGAGGGAGATGCCGCCTGTGTCGAAGCAGACGCCCTTGCCGCAGAGGGCCACTGGTGCGTCACCGTCCTTGCCGCCCATCCACTTCATGATGGCGAGCTTGGATTCCTTTACAGAGCCCTGCCCGACGCCGAGCAGTGAACCCATGCCAAGGGCTTCCATTTCCTTTTCACCGAGCACCTGCACTTCGAGACCATGCTTCTCGAGTTCCTTGATGCGGTCGGCGAAGCTGGCCGGGTACAGGATGTTTGGCGGGAGGTTCATGAGGTCACGCGCCATGAAGGTGCCTTCGGCGGCAGCTTCGAGCGGTGCCCACTTGTCAGCGGCCGCCGAAGCGTCGCCGGTTACGAGCGTGAATGTCTCCAGGCTTGGCTTGTCGTCATCCTTCAGCTTCGTGAAGTAGTTGTCGAAGCGATAAGAAGCGAGCTTCGCGCCAATCGCGGCACGGGCGGCGAACTCAGCGTCATCAGCGTGGAGCCCGAGCGATTTGAAGCCGCTGCCAGCCTGGCTTTTGACGAGAAGCGCGCCGATCTTTTCCTGGGCGCGGGCATCGCGGCCCTCTGGCTTGCCGCCACCGATAAGAACGGCGCGGCGAGCGGATGCGCCTTTCGGCAGGACGACGACGGCCGTCTGGCCATGCTTGCCCGTGAAGCGGGTCTGGCCGAGCGCTTCGCTCAGAAGGCCACCGCTTGATTCGTCGAGCGACTTGGCCGCGCCGGGTAGACCGCCATCCTGATCGATTACGAATGCGACAATTTCGGTTTCTGCTTGTTCAGCAAATGTGATTTTCATGAATAAACTCCGTTTGACGCGAAAACTAAGCATCGACGCGCGCCAATCAACTCGCTAGGCAGTGCCACGCACACAAAAAACTGTATTCAAAGGCGCAATGAAACGCATTCAGAGCTATCTTTTCAGGCAAGTGTTTCGCTCTGTCTTGATCATTGTGGGCGGCCTGACCCTCCTGGCGATCCTGGCGCAAGGGCTGTCGCAGACGGACATCATCGTCGAAAACCGCCAGTCGGCCCTGACCTATTTCACCATCGTCGCGCTTGGCGCACCGCAGGTCATTGCGCTTCTTACACCGCTCGCTTTGTTTGTGGCGACCATCTGGTCTCTCAATAAACTGCACCGGGACAATGAGGTCGTCGTCGCAGGCGCCGCAGGCATGACGCGCTGGGATATCGCGTCGCCAATCCTGCGGCTCGCCGTGCTGGCCGCCATCGTCCATCTGGGCGTCAATCTCTGGGTCCAGCCCACTGCGCAGCGCCTGCTGCGAGAGACAGTTCAGGACGCACGCACGGATCTCGCGACATCTCTCGTTCGCCCCGGACAGTTCACGACCGCCGGCGAAGGCCTCACAGTCTTTGCCCGCGAGTCGCGCGGCGGCGACCTCATCGGCGTGCTCATCTCCGACAATCGCGAGACCGAAACTGATTCGCGGGACTATCTCGCCCAGCGCGGCCGCTTCGTCGAAGTCGACGGCGTGCCAAGCATCATCATGTGGGAAGGCCAGATTCATCAGATTGATGCAAATGGCGCCCTCTCGGTCCTGAACTTTGACCAGTCGACCTTCGACCTCACACCTTTTGTTGATGACAACGCCGCCGTCGTCCTCAAGGCGTCTGACCGCTATCTGCACGAGCTCCTCTACATCGACACGACCAGCTACCAGGAACTGCGCGATCAGGAAGCCTTCCTGTCTGAAGCCAATGCGCGGCTGACGACGCCTCTGGTCTCGATTGCGATGGCACTCATCGCCGTGATGGCGGTTCTTGGCGGAGACTTTAACCGCCGCGGCTATTCACGGCGCATTGCGTTCGCGACAGGCGGCGCGCTTTTGCTCGTGATCGTCCAGCTGGTTGTTCAATCGGCCAGCCGCAGCAGTATTGGTGCAAACGCCGCGCAATGGCTGGTGCCGATTGGTACCGTCCTGGTTCTCTCGCTCATTTTCTTCAAATGGCGACTTAATGTGCCCAAACGCGTCCTGGGGGCAGCCCGCTGATGTTCCTCACCCGCATCCAAAGATACATCATCTGGCAGCTGCTTAGCGGCCTCGCCCTCGTGCTGGCAGTTTTCACGGCCACCATCATGCTCGTCGACGTGGTCGAGCAGCTGCGAACGGTCGGCGGAGACGTTCAGCTTTCTCCACTGGAAGCTGTCGGTCTCTCCTTCATGAAGCTTCCTGGACTGATTGAGCAGACCCTACCCTTCGCAGTCCTTATTGCGGCCATGATCGCTTACAACCGGCTCAATACCCGCTCGGAGCTCGCCGTCATTCGCGCGAGCGGGCTGTCGGCATGGGAGTTTCTGGCCCCCGTCATGGTGCTGGCCGTTGCGCTGGGCCTCTTCTCGATGATGGTGCTCAATCCGCTCGGCGCACGCCTCTCCAGCCAGTTCGAGCAGTCTCGCAACTCAATCCTGATCACCGGCGGTGTGCGCATCGATTCCAGCCGTGAGGATGTCTGGCTCCGTCAGGGTGACGGCAACTCGCAGATCGTCATTAGCGCCCAATCCGTCGACGAGACCGGGCAGATCTTCCAGGATGTGAAGATGATCGAGGAAGGCCGCGTCTTTCAAGATGGCCGCCCCACAGATCGCTACGAATTTATCCGCCGCATCGATGCTGAGCGCGCACGCATCACTGACGGCTTCTGGCAGATCGAGAACCTCGTCGAGAACATTCCCGGCCGCTCACCAGAGCGGATGGACGCGCTGGCTATTCCGACCGATCTCGACCCTGACCGCTTGCTTGACCGGTTCACTTCGCCAAACACGATCGGCTTCTGGCGCCTGCCGGGCTTTATCCACCAGACCAGCCAGGCCGGCCTCGACTCATCACGCTTTCAGGTTCGTCTCTACGGACTGACGGCAATGCCGCTCTTCTTTGCCGCCATGGGGCTGATCGGCGCGCTCGTCTGCCTGCGTATGTCGCGACTTGGCGGGACGAGCCGGCTGGTGGCCACTGGCTCGCTTGCTGCAGCTGGTGTCTTTTTCATCATGCAGTTCTCCTCCAGTCTTGGCGCATCGGGTGCGCTGCCGCCGCTGATTGCGGCATGGGCACCTGCGGTCTTTGCGCTCTTTGCCAGCCTGGCTGTACTGGCATACCGCGAAGACGGCTGAGATTCGGCGGCCCGGTTGACACTGGCCGCCACCACCCACAAGTTCCGCCGCGCTCTGGAGGTCACCCTATATGAAAGTTGTCGTTGTCGAGTCGCCGGCGAAAGCGAAGACGATCAACAAGTATCTTGGCAAGGACTACAAGGTCCTCGCCTCGTACGGCCATGTCCGTGACCTTCCCTCCAAGGACGGCTCGGTCGATCCTGACAATGACTTTGAGATGGTCTGGCAGGCCGACTCCAAATCGGCGAGCCGCATTCGCGATATCGCCGAGGCGACCAAGTCCGCCGACAAGCTCATTCTCGCGACTGACCCTGATCGCGAAGGCGAAGCCATCAGCTGGCACCTTCTGGAAGCGCTGGAAAAGCGTAAGGCGCTGAAAGGCATTCCGGTCGAGCGCGTCGTCTTTAACGCGATCACCAAGAATGCAGTGACCACCGCGATGGAGCAGCCGCGTGAGATCGATCAGGAGCTAGTCGACGCCTATCTTGCCCGCCGCGCGCTCGATTACCTCGTCGGCTTCAATCTCTCTCCGGTTCTCTGGCGCAAGCTTCCAGGGTCTCGTTCTGCTGGCCGCGTCCAGTCCGTCGCCCTGCGCATCATTTGCCAGCGTGAGCTCGAGATCGAGACTTTCCAGCCTCAGGAATACTGGTCCATCGAAGCAGATCTTCGCGCAAAGGACGGGACGAGCTTCAAAGCCCGCCTGCATGCCCTCGATGGCGACAACCTCAAGAAGTTCTCACTTCCCGATGAGAAGAGCGCGACCGCTGCCCTCGAAGCGGTGAAAGTCGGCGGCTATACGGTCAGCTCGGTTGAATCGAAGCCGGTCAAACGCAACCCGCCGCCGCCCTTCATCACCTCGACCCTGCAGCAGGAAGCCTCCCGCAAGCTCGGCTTTACGGCCAAGCGGACCATGGGCGCGGCGCAGAAGCTCTACGAGGAAGGCCGCATCACCTATATGCGGACCGACGGCATCAACATGGCCGAAGAGGCCTACCATTCCTCGCGCAAGCAGATCGAAAGCGACTATGGCGCCCGATACCTGCCGGAAAAGCCGCGCCGCTATTCGTCCAAGGCCAAGAATGCGCAGGAAGCCCACGAGGCCATCCGCCCAACCGATTTCTCCATCCGCCCGGAAGAGTATCGAGGCGATGGCGACCTGAAAAAGCTTTACACGCTCATCTGGCGCCGCGCTGTCGCCTCACAGATGGAAGCGGCAATCTTTGAGCGCACCACGCTCGACTTCATGTCGAAAGATGGCCGCGCACAGCTTCGCGCAACCGGCCAGGTCGTCCAGTTTGACGGCTTCATCAAGCTCTACACTGAGGGCCGCGATGATGGCGACGAGGATGAAGATGCCGAAGGCCGCCTGCCGAAGATGAATGAGCGTGACCACGCCGACCTCATCGAAGCCAAATCTGACCAGCACTTCACCCAGCCGCCGCCGCGTTTCACTGAAGCTTCGCTCGTCAAGCGGCTGGAAGAGCTCGGCATCGGGCGTCCTTCGACCTATGCGTCCACCCTGTCGACGCTGGAAGACCGCGATTATGTGCGCCTTGAGAAGAAACAACTGATCCCTGAAGACAAGGGCCGTCTCGTCACCGCCTTCCTCGAAAACTTTTTCGCGCGCTACGTCGAGTACGACTTCACCGCAGAGCTTGAAGAACAGCTGGACGTCATTTCTGACGGCAAGCTCGACTGGAAAGCATTCCTGCGTGAGTTCTGGGTCCAGTTCCAGGCAGCGATCGCGGAGACGAAAGAGCTTCGCGTTTCAAACGTGCTGGACGCCTTGAATGAAGCACTCGGCCCTTACGTTTTCCCGAAGACGGACGAGAACGGCAATCCGAAAGAAAACCCGCGCGAATGTCCACTTTGCGGCGAAGGCGAACTGTCTCTAAAGCTTGGGCGCCACGGCGCTTTCGTCGGCTGTTCGCGCTATCCAGACTGCAAGTTCACCCGCCCCTTCTCTACCGATAGCGAGCAGGAGGGCGCCATCAATCCGGAAGGCGAAGAGCTCGGCCTGCATCCGGAAACTGGAGAGGCGGTCTTCCTCAAGACCGGCAGGTTTGGCCCCTATGTCGAAATGGCCGGCGGTGAGGACGACAAGCCCAAACGGACCAGCGTGCCGAAGGGTTGGGACGCCAAGGCACTGACACTGGATCAGGGCGTGAAGCTGCTTTCGCTGCCGCGCGATGTGGGGGAGCACCCTGATGATGGCGAGATGATCCGAGCCAATCTCGGCCGCTATGGTCCCTATGTGCAGCACCAGCGCACCTTCGCGAACGTGCAGACCATTGAGGAGCTGTTCGATATCGGCCTCAACCGCGCAGTGACGCTGATCGAAGACAAGAAAGCAAAACGCGGCGGTGGCCGCGGCGCGACCCCGCTCAAGGAGCTTGGCAAGCACCCGGCGGACGACGAACCGATCCACGTTTATGAGGGCCGCTACGGGCCTTATGTGAAGCACAAGAAGACGAACGCGACCCTGCCAAAGGACGTGACGCCAGATACGGTCACGCTGGAACAGGCCGTCGAGCTGATTGACGCGAAGGCGAAAAAGCCGGCCAAGAAAAAGGCCCCGGCGAAGAAGAAGCCTGCCGCCAAGAAAAAGCCCGCAGCGAAGAAGACGGCGAAGTCAAAGACAGACGACGCGTAAGCGGTTGAATCGCTTTACAATCTCTTCGGTCGAACCAGATGTAGGTCATTAGCTCAATTCTCGGTGCGGGCGCGAGCTCGCACCCGACAGACAGGATATTGAAGATGACCGAACCGAAACTGCAGGAAGAAGAAGCACGCCAGGGCGAAACCGGCAAAGGCGTGCGTTACGTGCTCATTATTTCCACCGTCGCCGCGGTGATCGCCCTTGGAGTGATCTTCGCCTTCGTCATCTGATTTCAGGCCGGCAGGCTGAATGAATACGGGCAAACCGCGCAGAATCCCTTATATGGGAGGCATGAGTTTTCCCGACAGAGAGACAGTTCTCCAATTCATCGCCGACAATCCTTCAGCCACCACGAAGCAGGAAATTGCGCGTGGGCTGAAGGTTAAAGGTCGTGAGCGCCAGACATTGCGTCAGGTCCTGAAAGGCCTTGAGAATGACGGCACGCTAGAGCGCACAGGCAAACGGGCCTGGGCCAAGACGGACACCCCGCCGCCGACAGGCGTCATCGTCTTCGAAGAGATCGACTCCGATGGCGAGTTGATCGGGCGCAGTGTCGGCCGCGATGGCGCGTTCGGCCCACCCATTCGCTATGCAGGCTATAGTGGCCGCACCAAGGGGCCTGCCCCGGGTGTCGGCGATAAAGGCCTTGCCCGCATCAATGAGGCGAATGGCGAGTATCACGCGAAGCTTCTGAAGCTGTTTGAGCAGCGCGACGAAGAAACCTCGCTCACCGGGCGCTTCGAGAAGACGCCGCGCGGCGGCCGCGTTGTTCCGGCGAGCCGCAAGGACAAGCGTACCTTCCTCATCGACGGCACGGACGCCAAGGGCGCCGAGGATGGCGACCTCGTCACAGCCATGCCGAAGCCTGGCAGACCAAACGGTCCAGCCTTCGGCGTCGTGACAGAGATCATCGGGCGCATGGACGATCCGCGCGCAGCGTCCCTGCTCGCGATCCATGGCCATGATATCCCGGTCGAATTTCCAAACGACGTCCTCAACGAAGCCCAGACGATCAAACCGCTGGACAGCCCACGCGAGGACCTGACCCACATCCCGCTGATCACGATCGACCCGCATGATGCGCGCGATCATGACGACGCGGTCTATGCCGAAAAGCTCAAAGATGGCTGGAAGGTCATCGTCGCGATTGCTGACGTCGCGGCCTATGTGAGGCCCGGTACCGCTCTCGACCGCGAAGCACAGAAGCGCGGTAACTCGACCTATTTCCCGGACCGGGTCGTGCCGATGCTGCCTTTTGAGCTTTCGGCTGACGCCTGTTCCCTCGTCGACAATCAGGACCGCCCCTGTATGGCGGTCGAAATGAAATTCGACAAATCAGGTACCAAACGCTCGCACCGCTTCATCCGCGGCACGATGCGCTCGCATGCCAAGCTTTCCTATGAGGAAGCGCAGGCCGCGATTGACGGAAAGAAAGGCGGCGAAGGCGAGAAGTGGCTGGAGCCGGTGCTGAAGCCACTCTGGGGCGCCTATGAGGCGCTTGGAGAGGCCCGAGCCCTGCGTGCGCCGCTTGCGCTCGACCTGCCTGAGAAACGCGTTGAGATCAGTGAGGACGGCAAGGTTGCCGGCATAATCGAGAAAGAACGCTTCGACGCGCATAAGCTGATCGAAGAATTCATGATCCAGGCCAACGTTGCGGCCGCAGAGACGCTGGAAAAGCTAGGCTCTCCCCTGCTCTACCGCGTTCACGATCAGCCTTCAGATTCAAAGCTCGCCGCCCTGTCTGACTTCCTTCAAACGCTGGATATCAAATGGCCACTCGGCGAGCGTCCGCAGACCCACCGCTTCAACCGGCTGCTGAACGATCATGCCGAAGGTGAGCATGCCGGCACGATCTCCGAGATCGTCCTGCGCTCTCAGGCACAGGCCGTCTACTCGCCGGAGAATAATGGGCACTTCGGTCTCAACCTGACAAAGTATGCTCACTTCACCTCGCCGATCCGCCGCTACAGCGATCTGATCGTTCACCGGGCGCTGATCTCGTCGCTCGGAATGGGTGAGGATGGCCTGACCAAGGAAATGGCGGCCTCGCTGGAGGATATTGCCAGCCACCTCGTCGCAACCGAGCGCCGCTCCATGGCGGCAGAGCGCGAAGCCACGGACCGTTATCTCGCCCTCTACCTCGCAGACAAGGTCGGCGCAGAATTCGAAGGCCGAATCACGGGAGTCACGCCTGCGGGCCTGTTCATCCGACTGGGCAGCACGGGCGCAGACGGCTTCTCGCCGATTTCGAAGCTCTCCGACGACTATTGGGTGCACGATGAAGGGGCGATGGCCCTCATCGCGCGCGGATCCGGCAAACGCTTCGAGATGGGTCAGGTCGTGACGGTAGAACTTGCTGAGGTGACGCCGCTACAAGGCGGCCTCCTGCTCAAGGTGCTGTCTCCTCCGCGTCCCAGAAAGCCCGGAGAAAAGCCGCCCTCCTCGCGCGGGGGCAGGTCTGGTCCGCCGGGCCGCTCGCGTGGCAAGATGTCCAAAGCGCGCAAAAAGACGCGACAGAAAGCCTCCCGTAAAAAGGGAGCCAAGGGAGGAAAGAGCTGATGGCCGGAAAACTCGGCACAGCCTTCGACAAGGAAGGGGACGGCGACGTCATCCAGACGGACCGTCCAACGCCCCGCCCCAAGGACGCCGCAACGCTCATTCTCGTGCGGCGCGATCAGGCACAGCCGCGACTGCTTATGGGCAAGCGCTCTGGCAAGCACACTTTCATGCCGGACAAATACGTCTTTCCGGGCGGCCGCGTGGATACCGCAGATGGGCGTGTCCCTTCGCTCAGCGAATTGCGGGAAACCGAACACCAGAAAGTGGCGCACAAGACGCGCCGTAAGCCACGCGCGTTTGGCCTGACCGCGATCCGCGAGACCTTTGAGGAGACCGGCCTGATCGTCGGGCGCGCCAGTGACTTTCCCGGCCAGCCTGCAAGCGACTGGCAGAAATACGCTGAACAAGGCGCAGCACCCTGTCTTCGGGGCTTTACCATGATCGGGCGCGCAATCACCCCGCCCTATCGGCCGAAACGCTTCGATGCGCGCTTCTTCATGGCAGAGGCCGAAGATGTCCTCATTGATGAGCGACCCGCTGTAGACGGTGCTGAGCTGCATGACCTTCAATGGGTGACCCTCTCGGATGCCCTTGCGCTCGATTTGCCGAACGTCACACGCTTCATGCTGGGTGAAATCGGTGAGCGCCTGAAGCAGAAGGATGTGAGCGAATTGCGCCCGCCATTCCTTCGCTGGACAGCCGGTGGCCACTCACAGGATCGTATCTGACGGAATGGGTGGCATAGCCTGCGGACAGGCGCTTGACTTTACACGGCCACCCCTCCATTAAGCGCCCTTCGATTTCTCAGAACACTCGCGAGAGCAACCGTCATGGCAAAGCCGACAACCATCAAGATTCGCCTGAACTCGACTGCCGGGACGGGTTTTTTCTACGTCACGAAAAAGAACCCGCGCAACATCACCGAGAAAATGGTGATGCGGAAGTACGATCCAGTTGCGAAGAAGCACGTCGAATTCAAGGAAGGCAAGATCAAGTAGGATCTTCCTGAAAGCGAATTCTGAACGAGCCGGGCCAAGCGTCCGGCTTTTTCTTTTTTGCGCTACGTAATTGCGCTTATGGACCCTCTGCCCGTCTCAGTTGTTATCTAACTAAAGACAGGAGGTGTCCTATGGCTCTCGAATTCAACAAGGTTGTCGCCGTCATCGACATCGATGACGATCTCGCACCGATGATCATGAAAACCGCTGCGTCGCTGACGGCCTCGTCTGGCGAGCTACATGCCATCGACTCAAACCCGTTCATCACGACCTTTGAGTCCCCCTATGCGGCGGGTGCGATCGAAGCTGATGCGAAAGCCCATCAGGCCGACGCAGACAGACGTCAGGAGGCGATGGAAGCCCTTACCGCCACACACTCTCCGAACGCAACCGTCGCTGTCCTCGACGGCGATCCATCACGTGATGCCGCAAGCTATGCGAAGAAGATCGATGCCGACTTGATCGTTATCGGATCGCATCAGAAGACATGGTGGAAGCGCCTGCTCTTGGGCTCAGAGAGCTCTGACATGCTTCGTGAAGCCCCTTGCGCAGTTTTTGTGGTGACAGAGGCCTATACGAAGCGCCTTGGCGCTTAACAGCGCTTCTGGCGCCGCAGCTTAGGCTGCGAGGCTCTTGACCTGGTTTCGGCCTGCCGATTTCGCCTTGTAGAGTGCGTCATCGGCGCGGCGAAGCATGTCCGCAATCGTATCTTCGTCGCCTTGGAACGTCGCGACGCCGGCACTCACAGTCACCTCGAGTGCACTCGAGCTGCGCGTACCACCATCAAATGTTTCGGCTGCAATTGCACGGCGGATACGTTCTGCAGCTGAACAGGCGAGATCACCGCCCGTCTCCGGCATTATGACGAGGAATTCCTCTCCGCCCGGACGGCAGACAATATCCTTCGGCCGGACGTTCGCCATGATACGCTCGGCAAACTCCTTCAGCACGCGGTCACCCGCTTCATGCCCGAAGACGTCATTCACTTTCTTGAAGTGGTCGATATCAACCGACACGACCGATAGCGGCGTACCGCCCATGGAAGACCGCTTCATCCAGAGGCTCAGCTGATTGTTCATATAGCGACGATTATAGAGACCGGTCAGCTGGTCGATGACCGAAAGTTCCAGACCCCGGTCAACACGGTTGCGCAGGATCTCGACATAACGCGACCGGCGCGTCTGCGTCCGGATGCGCGCGAGCAGCTCTTCCACAGCGAGTGGCTGCTGAATGACGTCGCTTGCGCCAAGCTCCAGCGCCCTGCCCGCCAGATCCAGATCGCGCTCGTCGACATTGACGATGATCGAAAGCGCGCGGGTCGCATCATTCGTTCGCAGGTGTGCGCAAAGGCGAAGCGGATCATAGGCCTGATTGCTGAGACCAAGCAGCACGATGTCGAGCTTCTCGTTCTGTGACTGCTTCAGGCTTTCGGCTTCTTCCAGCGTAAAGACGCGGTGGCCAGCCTTCTCGAGCGGCTCCCGCATGCGTTTCACATTGTAGGGGTTCGTATCGACCACCAGAATGTTGACGTGCCGGTTCAGGGTCGATGTCTCGTCTTCGCTGAACGCGCCAATCTTGACGCCGCTCGCCTCACGGTGGCGAAGCTCTGTCGTCACCGCATTATAGCGCAGCAACGCATTAAGCCGCGACATGAGGGCAAAATCATCCACCGGCTTGGTCAGGAAGTCGTCAGCCCCGGCGTCCAGCCCGCGCACGCGGTCAGCGGTCTCGCTCAGCGCCGTAAGCATTACGACTGGTATGTGCGCCGTTTCCGCTGATGCCTTCAGCTGACGGCAAACCTCATAGCCATCCATGCCCGGCATCATGACATCCAGCAGGATGATCTCCGGCGCAGAACTATGGGCCACCTCGAGCGCCTGCGGCCCATTCTCCGCCAACAGCACCGAATAATACTTTGCTTCCAGCTTTGCCTGCATCAGGCGCCGGTTCGCGAGTATATCGTCTACGACAAGGATACGTGCGCTCATGCCGCCTGCCTGTCTGAAATCAGACTATCAACTGTGGAACGGAATGAACGCATCTGGATTGGCTTGGAGAGGTAGGCCTCACAGCCTGCCTCCCGCACCAGCTTCTCATCAGCACGCATGGCGAAGGCCGTGACTGCGAGCACCGGAATGGAGGCGATTGTCTCGTCATCCTTGATCCAGCGGGTGATATCGAGGCCAGAAACGTCTGGCAGCTGGATATCCATGACGATCAGGGCGGGTTTGTGCTCACGGGCCAGCTCGACCGCGCGCGCGCCGTCGCGGCATTGCAGCGTGTCATACCCAAAGGCATCAAGCAGGTCACAGAACAGGCGCATGTTCAGTTCGTTGTCTTCAACAACGAGTACTTTTTTGCGTGCGCCGCTCATCATGTCCCCGTCTAGTCCCCCAAAACTGAATAATTCCTCAAGGGCATACCTACCCATAAGAGTCTTAATCTATGTTTTAATTCGTCGTGTGAACTTGCCTGACGAACAAGAACATGAGAAGAACATCCATGGCGTCGCTTTGCCGTGACTGTTCAGCAGTCCATTCCGAAAAAATCGTGAAGTGTCCGTCCTGTAGCAGCGACCGGATCATTTTCCATGACCGGTTGGATGAGCTTTGCGTCGCGCATATCGACTGCGACGCTTTCTACGCCGCTATAGAAAAAAGGGATAATCCGGAGATAAGGAATCGCCCCGTCATTGTCGGCGGCGGGCAGCGCGGCGTCGTCGCGACCTGCTGCTATATTGCCCGCCTCGACGGTGTCCGCTCGGCAATGCCAATGTTCAAGGCGCTCAAGGCCTGCCCGAATGCCGTCGTCGTTCGCCCTGACTTCCGTAAATATTCTGCCGTCTCGCGTGAGATCAGGCAGAAGCTCGAAGCCCTAAGCCCCATGGTACAGATGGTGAGCATTGATGAAGGCTATATCGACCTGTCAGGCACCAAGCGGCTTCACTCGCATTTGCCGGCCGCCCTGCTCGCTACGTTTGCCCGCGATATCGAACGGGACCTGAAGATCACTATCTCGATCGGCCTGTCGGAGAATCGCTTTCTCGCAAAGATGGCGAGCGAGATGGACAAGCCGCGCGGTTTCGCAGCCTTCTCCCGCTCTGACGCCAAAGGCGTTCTCGGCCCCATGCCAGTGAGCGCCATTCACGGGGTCGGACCGGCTTTTGCGTCACGTCTGTCGAAAGACGGCCTGAACCTGATCAGCGACGTTCAGCGCAAAGACCGCGCCGACATGATGCGCAAATATGGCGAAAGCGGCCAGCACCTTTGGGACCGGGCCCACGGCATAGACCATCGACGGGTTACCCCTGACCGCGAGAGGAAATCTGTCTCCTCAGAACGCACCTTCAATAGCGATATCTCTGACCCGCAGATCCTCGACGACCGCCTGTGGTCGGTCTGCGAGGAAACAGCGACCCGCGCCAAGGCTCACGGCGTGGCAGGCTATGTCGTGACACTGAAACTCAAGACCAAGACATTCCGCAGCCTGACGCGCAGCGTGACACTGTCGGAGCCGACGCAGCTTGCGCAGACGCTGTTCCGGGTCTCCCGCCCGCTGCTGCAGCGAGAGACTGCGGGAACGACGGCCTACCGGCTGATCGGCATCGGCATTTCTGATCTGCATCCTGCGGGCCACGACCAGGTTGATCTGGTCGACCCGGGCGTCGCCAAACGCGCCGCTGCAGAGCGCGCGATGGACAAGGCGCGCGGCAAATTCGGGGATCAGGCCGTGCAGACAGGACGCGCCATGCGGCTGGAGCGACGAAAAAACACGCCCGACTGAACCTCGCCTTGCCCGGTGCCAAGGCATATGTCTAAGAGGGTCACGCGTATCAACTACCGGAGTCGCCCATCCATGAGCACACCTGAAGCCCGCCTGATCAATCTCGGCATCACGCTACCAGAGCCCATGAAGGCGGTCGCCAACTATGTGCCCTTCGTCATCTCCGGCCAGCATCTCTTTGTCTCTGGTCAGGTTAGCTCCACCCCGGATGGCCTTGTAACCGGCCGTCTTGGAGAAACCATGGACCTGCCCGCCGGTCAGGAAGCCGCACGCCGCTGCGGCATCAACCTGCTGGCGCAATGCAAGGCTGCGCTGGGCGATTTGTCGAAGGTTTCCCGCGTGGTGAAGCTTGGCGGCTTCGTAAACTCGCACCCGCTCTTCACGGACATCCCGCAGGTTATCAATGGTTGCTCTGACCTCATGGTCGATGTGTTTGGTGACGCGGGGCGCCATGCGCGTTCTGCAGTGGCTTGTCCGACCCTGCCCCTCGGCGTTGCCGTGGAAATCGACGGGATTTTTGAAATTACAAACTGAGGACCGATTTGGCCGAACGATTCAATCTGCTCGACTACAACTATGCCCATCGCGGACTTTGGTCCGCAGACACGTATCCAGAGAACAGCCTTGAGGCGATCCTGGCTGCAGGGGGCGGTGGAATAGGCTGTGAGATAGATGTTCGCCCGGCGGCCTGCGGCACGCCCGTCGTTTTCCACGACTCAATACTGAAGCGGATGACCGAGGCTGAAGGGCTTGTCGCAAACCATTCAGCTGAAGAGCTCACCAAGCTAACCCTGAAGGGCAATGGCACATTCGCGACGCTGGATCAGGTTCTCGATGCCTGGACCGCGGACACCCCGCTCCTCATCGAGATGAAGATTGATGGCGAAACTGACGCTGAAGGATTTGCGGCGCTCGTCGCAGAACGTGTCGAGGCATTTGACGGCCCCGCCGCCCTCATGAGTTTCAGCCGCCGCGCTGTCTCTGCAATCCCGCCCAGCATCATGAAGGGCGCCCTTATCCTGCCGAGCCGCATGTCGCAGGACATCACGCTTCAGGCGCTCGTCAGCACATCTGCCGCCCTCATGCCTGACTACATCGCCGCCCACTGGTCAGACGCACGCGAGGCCCAGACGACGGCGACCGACTACGGCCTGCCCTTGGTCGTCTGGACAGTCGACACAGCCGAACGCGCACAAGAGCTGAAATCGCTGCCCATCGCGCAGATCTTTGAAGGCTTCGATCCCGCCTTTGTCAGGCCGGAGGCGTGAGCTAGATTCCGCTCCATGGATGAACCGCGCCTGGAAATTCGCCTGATCAACAGCCTCAACGAGGTCAGCGCCGAGGAATGGAACGCGGTCGCCAACCCGCCTAGCGAGTCCTATGACCCCTTTCTGAGCTGGCAATTCCTGCAAGCGATGGAAGAAAGCGGCGCAGCCTCCCCCGAAACCGGGTGGGCGCCCCATCATATCATCATCGAACAGGCGGGGCGCGGCCTGTGCGGGGCGATGCCGCTTTATCTGAAGTCCCATTCGCAAGGTGAGTTCGTCTTCGATCATAGCTGGGCCGACGCCTATGAGCGCGCAGGTGGACGCTACTATCCGAAACTCCTTTCCGCCGTTCCATTCACGCCCGTCACTGGACGACGCCGCCTCGTGCGTCCCGGGCCGGATGCTGCGCGCATCGGTGAAGCCCTACTTGGCGCGGCTGTAAAGATCGCCGCCGACAACAATATCTCGTCATTGCACATCAACTTCCTGACAGGCGAAGAGGCGCTCCGCCTCGACACAGCAGGTCTGCTCATCCGCACCGACCAGCAATTCCATTGGAAGAATGATGGCTATGAAAGTTTCGACGATTTCCTGAACGCGCTCTCATCTGCGAAACGCAAGAACCTCCGCAAGGAGCGGCGGCGCGCGCAGGAGGGGCTGACCTTCCATCACATCACCGGCAGCGACATCACCGAAGACCATTGGGACGTCTTCTATGAGTTCTACATGGACACCGGCGCGCGCAAATGGGGCTCGCCCTATCTCAACAGGGAAACATTCTCGCTGCTGGGCGAGCGACTTGCCGACGATATCCTGCTGATCTTTGCCGAAGAGAATGATGAGCCGATCGCAGGCGCGCTGAACATGATTGGCGGAGACCGGCTGCTCGGACGCTATTGGGGCACTGTCTCTGCACGGCCCATGCTGCATTTCGAGACCTGCTACTATCAGGCCATCGATTTCGCCATTGCGCGCGGCCTGAGGACAGTCGAGGCAGGCGCTCAGGGCGGCCACAAGCTCGCGCGCGGTTACGTGCCGGAAACGACCTACTCCGCCCACTGGATCGCCCATGAGGGCCTCGCTGACGCCGTCGGGGAGTATCTCGGCCGCGAACGCCAGATGGTTGAAAGGGAAGCCGACTTTCTACGTGAGAGAACGCCGTTTAAGAAAGACGGATGAGTTCTCTCGTCACGATCCGGCGCTGTGCCAGCCTGCCTGAAGCTCTGGTCTGCAAAGGCCTACTCGAAGCAGGCGGCATCCACGCCTCGGTCGAGAACTACTATCACGCATCAAATGACTGGCTGCTCATTCCCGGCCTGCAGGGCGTCAGCGTTGCTGTGCCCTCGTCAGACTATGACGCCGCAAAACTCCTCATCATAGATGCTGCCGAAACAGGCCCAGACGCGCTCGAAGCTGAGTTCGGCGCCTATCAAAAACCTCGGCGCTACGGAGTGGCCGCGCTCTGGTACATGATCCTTCACGAGCTAGGCATCGCCCTGTTCGTGCTGATGTACCTCTTCTACGGGGTGATCCTATTACTCAGCGCGGTACTCCCGGAAAGCTGGTTCAGGGCCAAACCCTCTCCATCGGGACGAGACTGGATTCCGGAAGTCTCCGCGGGCAACTACAACCCGATAATCTCGATGGACTGGAACGCTGAGGGCTTCCTGTTCGTCTTCTTCGTGATCCTTGTCTTCATGGCAGACCGCCTGATAAAGCCTAGGGCAGATATTGAGGACGACGCTGAATGACACTTCACGGCAAGTACGACCAGGACAACATCTTCGCCAAAATGTTGCGCGGAGAGATGCCATGTGTGAAAGTGTTTGAAGACGACGTCGCCCTCGCCTTCATGGACATCTTCCCGCAGACGACAGGCCATACGCTGGTCATCCCGAAGGACGTGAAGGCGCGTAACTTCCTTGAGCTGAAGCCAAAGAAAATCGGCCCTTATATGGAGCGCGTCCAGACGGTCGCAAAGGCGGTCGAAAAGGCGCTTCAGCCCGATGGCCTCCGCATTCTCCAGTTCAATGGAGCGCCCGCGGGCCAGACAGTCTACCACCTCCACTTCCACATCCTGCCTATCATGGAAGGCCAGACCGGCCGCCCCCATGCCAGCGGCGAGCCTGCTAATACCGAAGAACTGAAAGCGCTGGCGGAGAAGATTGCGGCGTATCTCTAGGAAGGCACGCCATAAGCAGCATCACTCTCGATGAGCGCAGCTGATCTGAGAGTGCATCGCCTGCTCTCTCAACAATCGATATCGTGACAGACGCAGGATAGCTCCTCCGACCGCAAGCGCGATCGAAGGTGAGACGTACTCGGCTTGAAGTGACTGTAAGGCTAAAGCCCCAGCTTTTGCTTCAGGATCTCGTTGACGGCCTGTGGGTTGGCCTTGCCGCCAGACGCCTTCATCACCTGACCGACAAACCAGCCCATGGACTTCGGCTTTTCCTTCACGGCCGCGGCCTGCTCGGGGTTCTCGGCGATGATCTGGTCGACGATGGCTTCAATGGCGCCCGTGTCCGTCACCTGCTTCAGGCCATGTTTCTCGACGATATCGCCGGGATTGCCCTCGCCATCGATCATGCGGGCGAAGACATCTTTGGCGATCTTGCCCGAAATCGTGTCGTTCGAAATGAGATCGACGAGCTCGCCAAGCTGGGCGGCGGACACCGGACTATCTGCCAGTTCGAGGTCCTCGCGATTGAGATAGCCGAACAGCTCCTGGCTGACCCAGTTAGCGGCGAGTTTTGCATCGCGGCCCTTGGCGACGGCTTCGAAGAACTCTGCGCGTTCGCTGTCAGCAGTCAGCACGCCGGCGTCATAGCGCGATAGGCCGTACTCGCTCTCAAAACGCGCGCGCTTCTCATCCGGCAGTTCCGGAAGGCTTGCCTTGATGTTCTCGATGAAAAGGTCGTCGAACTCGAGCGGCAGAAGGTCCGGGTCCGGGAAATAGCGATAATCGTGCGCGTCTTCCTTGGAGCGCATGGAGCGCGTCTCGCCCTTGTTCGGATCGAACAGGCGAGTTTCCTGATCGACCTTGCCACCGCTTTCAAGGATCTCGATCTGACGGCGTGCTTCATACTCGATTGCCGCCTGGATAAAGCGGAACGAGTTCATGTTCTTGATCTCGCAGCGGGTGCCAAGATGGCTGAAGTCGCCTGTCTCGCGGAATTTCTCATAAGCGCCCGGCTTGCAGACCGACACGTTTACGTCCGCACGCAGATTGCCTTTCTCCATGTCACCGTCGCAGGTGCCGAGGGCGACCACGATGGATTTTAGCTTCTTGACGTAAGCTGCTGCTTCCAAAGGCGTTCTGACGTCCGGCTTGGAGACGATTTCCATCAGCGCAACGCCGGAGCGGTTAAGGTCCACATAGGTCGCCGTCGGGTCCATATCGTGGATGGACTTGCCTGCATCCTGTTCAAGGTGAAGGCGTTCAATCCGTACAGGGAAGGAATAGGCCGGGTCGCCATGGGCCGGCTCGACGTCCACTTCAATCTCGCCCTCGCCCACGATCGGATGGTCGAACTGGCTGATCTGGTAGCCCTGCGGAAGATCCGGGTAGAAATAGTTCTTGCGATCAAAGCGCGACCATTTGTTGATCTTGGCCTTGAGGCCGAGACCTGTGCGCACGGCCTGCTCGACGCACTTCTTGTTGATGACCGGCAGCATGCCCGGCATCGCCGCATCAACGAGCGAAACATTGCAGTTCGGGTCTGCGCCAAATGCGGTCGACGCACCGGAGAAGAGCTTTGCCTCAGACGCAACCTGCGCATGGACCTCAAGGCCCATCACAAGTTCCCAGTCTCCGGTGTCGCCTTTCAGCGTATAGGTCGGCCGCTCGGACATGCTCTCAATCCCGATTCAAGATAAGTATCTGGGGCGCGTTTAAGCATAGCTCGGGAGGCCTTGCCATAGGCGGCCGCCCGCGCCTTGCAGCACCTAGCCGTTTTTATCCCGGCCAGCCTTTTTCTGTGCCGCCGCCACACGCGCCTTACGGGCCGCCATGCGGTCCTTGATATTGGCGCTCAGGCGGCTTGGCGTCTCAGCCTCTTCGGCCTTGCGTTCGCGGCGATACTGGATCCGCTCGACGAAGATTGCCCCCCGCAGCGAAATATAAAGAGCAGCGACAACGGCAGCGAGCCAGTACATCCGCGTGCGTGGATGGAATGGGTTCACCCCATTGTACCAGGCCATCGACAGGATCAGCAGGACCATCAGGACGAAGGCAAGGACGGCGTAGAGCGCGGTTCTGGTTTTTCTCGACATGAGGACCTTCTAGCATTCGCCTGCACAGGCCGTCACGCTCACAGATGCGTTAAGAGGCTCAGTCGCTATCGTCCCAGCCGTCGGCAACGGGCAGAATTGGCAACAGCACTAGGAATAGCGCGAACAGAAACAGGATAGCAGGCACGGCAAAGCCTTTCGGCCCGTCCATCGCCGACTGCACGGTTGCTGCATGAACACCAAGCCCAGCAAGCAATACCGCGAGAGGCCAGCGCACCGCGCGTGAGCGCAGCAGCCTCAGAGAGAACAGGCCGGTCGTGATCTTTTCGAGAAGGTTGCGGTGGCCACGCGTCGACATGGCCGCCAGCCTACCACCACTTCTGAGGCTTTGCCACGAAGCCCGCCGCTTCCTCGATGGCACCCGCAACGCGGAAGCATGAGGCTTCGTCCAGCGCCTTGCCGATCACCTGCAGGCCGAGCGGAAGGCCCTGCTTGTCGAGCGCCGCAGGCACCGAAATACCTGGCAGGCCAGCAAGGTTTGCGGTCACCGTGAAGATGTCATTGAGGTACATCTGAACCGGATCAGCCTTTTCGCCATAAGCGAAGGCTGCAGACGGACAGGTTGGCGTCAGAAGCGCATCACACTTTTCGTATGCCTCAATGAAATCATTGAGGATTTTCGTGCGGACCTTTTGCGCGCGCAGGTAATAGGCGTCGTAATAACCGGACGAGAGAACGTAGGTGCCGATCATCAGGCGGCGCTGGACTTCCGCGCCAAAGCCTTCAGAGCGCGTGCCCTCATAGGTATTCACCAGATTGTCGCCCTGAACGCGCGTGCCATAGCGCATGCCATCATAGCGCGCGAGGTTAGACGACGCCTCTGCCGGGGCCACGATGTAATAGGCTGGCAGCGCGTATTTCGTGTGCGGCAGAGACACGTCGACGATCTCGGCGCCCTGCTCTTCAAGCCACTTCACGCCCTGGGTCCAAAGCGCTTCGATTTCTTCAGGCATATTGTCGACGCGGTATTCCTTTGGAATGCCGATCTTCATGCCTTTGACGCCCTGCTTTACGCTCTCGCGCCAGGCCGGGACGGGTTCTGGCAGAGAGGTCGAGTCCTTCGCGTCGTGGCCACACATGGCTTCCAGCAGGATGGCGCTGTCCTCGACCGTCTTGGCGATCGGGCCAGCCTGATCGAGCGAGGATGCAAATGCGACCATGCCATAGCGGCTCGCGCGGCCATAGGTCGGCTTGATGCCAACAGTCCCGGTGAAGCTTGCAGGCTGGCGAATGGAGCCGCCCGTGTCCGACGCCGTTGCACCAAGACAGAGGTCAGCCGCAACAGCGGCCGCAGAGCCACCCGAGGAGCCGCCCGGCGTCAAATTCTGATTGGAGCCTTCGCGGCGCCATGGGTTAGCCGGCGGGCCGAACCGCGAGGTCTCGTTCGATGAGCCCATCGCGAACTCATCCATGTTGAGCTTGCCGAGCATGACCGCGCCGCGATCCCAGAGTTGCTGGGTCACCGTCGACTCATAGGTCGGTGTGAATTCGCCCAAAATGTTCGAACATGCCGTCGTGCGGACATCCTTGGTGCAATAAAGGTCCTTCACGCCAAGAGGTGCGCCTTCGAGTGTCCGCGCTTCACCTGCAGCGATCTTCGCATCTGCCGCGTCTGCCATCGCCAGCGCCTTCTCAGGCGTCTTCACGACGTAGGCGTTCAGCGTGTCGTTCGATGCCTCGATTTCCTTGATGAAGGCCTCGGTAAGTTCGCGCGAGGAAAAGGCCTTGGCAGCTAGCCCATCGAGGGCCGCAGCAAGCGTGAGTTTCGGGAGGTCAGTCATCTGGCAAGGATCCACAAGAATAGGTTTGCGCCTTCGTATGCTGGCCGGGCTCAAGAGTTCAAGCCCCGGTGTCTGAAACGACGCATTTGAACCGGATACGCCTCTCGCCCGTTTACGTGTATAATGGACTGTACGCTCCCGCGTCAGTTGCAGATTGGAGGAAACATATGACCCGCACGAAAATTCTCTTCGCTCTTCCGGCAACGGCCCTTTTCGCCATCGCCGCCTGCACGTCCCAGCCTGAGCCTGGTGACAGCGAACGCGAAGCCTGGCGAACCGATGCTCGTCTCGGCGAACAAGTGGACCGCGTTTGCTTTGCCTCGAACATAGACAGCTTCCGGATGGCCACTCGCAATAGCGTTGTGGTCGAAGAAGGCGTGAATGACGAGTATCTCATCGAGACGGTCAGCAGCTGTTACGACCTCGATAACGCAAACTCGCTCAGCTTTGATACCTTCCCGGGGTCCGGCTGTGTGACGAAGGGTGATTCAATCTACGCTTTCAGGAGCGCATTTGGCCCAAGCCGCTCCGATATCGCGCCGGTGCGTTGTCCGATCAAAGCCATTTACGAGTGGAATGAGGACGCAATCGATGCTGGAGAGCCGGTCGAATAACAGCGCCGCGCAAACCGGCTCAGCATTCAGAGCGATGGAAAGCCTGCAGCGGCAATGCCCTGCGGGCTTTTCTTATTCGACTGACTTCGGAACGACGAAGAAACCGTCTTCGCTCTTTGGCGCGTTTGCCAGTACCTGGTCCTGGATATTGCCGTCAGTGACAACGTCATCACGCATCGGCAGCGTTGCATCGACAACGGAGGTCATCGGCTCGACGCCATCGACATCCACTTCGTTCAACTGCTCGATCCAGCCCATAATGGAGGTGAGCTCATTCGCCAGCGGCTCCAGACGGTCCTCGCTCACGGCAATGCGCGACAGGCGGGCTACCTTGCGGACATCTTCCTTCGTGACACTCATGAGCGGGTCTCCAATCGACAGAACCGTGCGATACGCGCTAGGCAGGGCAAATTCAAGAGAAGGGGGCACAGAGCCTCACATGGCGACCATCGACCTGTTTGATCTTCCCCCCAGTGGTCCGCTGATCGGCATCGACCCTGGCTCCAAAACGCTGGGCATCGCCGCCTGTGACGCAGGCCGCCTGATTGCTTCGCCAGTCGAGACGATCCGCAAGGGTCGCAAGCTTGGCCCATCGCTCGACCGCCTGTTTGAAATCATCGACCAGAGAAAGACGGTCGGCCTAGTCATAGGCCTGCCGCTCAATATGGATGGAAGCGAAGGTCCGCGTGCCCAGTCTGCCCGCGCCCTCGCCCGTAATATCATTGCGAGGCGCGATATTCCCATCGCCTTTCAGGATGAGCGCCTCTCCAGCAGCGAGGCCGAACGCGCCATGATCGCAGGCGACCTCTCACGTGCGCGGCGCGCAGAACTCATCGACGCGTCGGCAGCCGCCATCATCCTTCAGACAGCCATCGACAGGCTGGCGAACGCCTCATGAGCGCCTTCCTCTCAGCGCTGGTACCAGTGATCCTGATCGTGGCGCTGGGGCGGTTTCTGGGATGGCGCAAGACCATCACCGATGATGGGTGGCGCGCGATTGAACGCCTCGCCTATGTCGTCCTCTTTCCAGCCCTGATCATTCGCGCACTGGCCAACGCGCCCTTCGAAGAGGCGCCCTGGGCACTCATGGCCTTGCTGATCGCCGCTCAATGCCTGCTCGGCGCGTTCGGGCTTCTGGCCCGACGCTGGCCCGGCATAAGACGCCCGGAAGTCGGCTCGATCATCCAGTCGAATGTCCGCTGGAACACCTTTGTCGCCCTCTCCATCGCGAGCGCCCTGTTCGGCGATGAAGGCCTGGCCCTCGTTTCCATTGCAGCGGCCGCGATGATCCCGGCCGCCAATGTGCTCAGCGTTGCAGCACTCACCAGCCACGCCGAACGCGAGGGCTTGCCGAAACGAAACCCGGTAAAGGAGCTCCTGCGCAACCCGCTCATCATCGCCTGCGCAGTTGGCGGCCTTCTTGCGGCGCTTAACATCGAAATCCCTACCCTCCTCGACCTCACTATTGATCTACTTGGGCAAGGCACGATCGCGCTCGGCCTGCTCGCTGCCGGTGCCGGTATGGACATCGCCGCGCTTGGCCGTTCGGGCCTCAAGACCGTGACGTGGTCGCTAGTGCGGCTCATCGGCTTGCCGATACTCGCCATAGGCGGCGCGCTGGTCCTAAGCATCAGCGGCACGCCGCTTGCCATCGCTGTCATCAGCGCATCGGTGCCGACGGCGACCAGCTCCTATATTCTCGCGCGCCAGCTTGGCGGTGACGCTCCGCTTGCCGCCAACCTCATTGCAATGCAGACGGTCCTCTCACTTATCACCATGCCGGTCATCTGGTTCGCCTGTCTCAGCTTCGGGCTGTTCTAGGCCTTGCGGGGGGCCGGAAACGCGCCTAAACCGCCGAAAATCGAAAGGCAGCGCATGTCCATTCCGGGCTACAGCTACAAGTTTGATCACAAGCATCTATTGAGCATTGAGGACCTGTCCCGGCTCGATATCGAACATATTCTCGATCTTTCCGAAGAGTTTGCAGAGGCAACGCGCGCCGGCCGGCGGCCAGAGCCGCACCTCAAGGACATGACGGTCATCAATCTCTTCTTCGAGAATTCGACCCGAACCATGTCCAGCTTCGAAATCGCCGCCAGACGGCTTGGTGCAGACGTCGTGGCGATGCCCATCGCCCAGTCCAGCGTCAAGAAAGGCGAGACGCTGATCGATACGGCAATGACGCTGAATGCGATGTCTCCAGACGCCATCGTGATCCGTCATTCGGCCTCCGGCGGGGTCAAGCTACTCTCCCGGAAAGTAGATTGCGCCGTCATCAATGCCGGTGACGGCACACACCAGCACCCGACGCAGGGCCTGCTCGACACGCTCACCATCCGGCGCACCAAGGGTCGTATCGAAGGGCTGAAAGTGACGATCTGCGGGGACATACTGCACTCACGGGTCGCCCGATCGACAACACTCGCCCTGCACCTTCTTGGCGCCGAGGTCACCCTCTGCGGCCCTGCGACGCTTCTGCCATCGGGCACAGAACATTGGGGCGCAGCACGCACCACGCACAGCTTCGACGACGCCATCGAGGGCGCAGATGTCGTCATGATGCTTCGCCTGCAGATGGAGCGCATGAACGGCGCCTACCTTCCAAGCCAGCGCGAATATTTCCGCAATTTCGGCCTCACGAACGAGCGCCTCGCCCGCGCCGCCAGTGACGCGACCGTCATGCATCCAGGCCCCATGAACCGCGGTATCGAGATCGAGAGCGCCATCGCTGACGGTGAGCGCTCTGTCATCACACAGCAGGTCGAGATGGGCGTCGCGGTCCGCGAGGCCGTACTCAAATTGCTCGCAGGAAGACGCGTATGAGCCGGACCCTGATCACCAATGCTCGCCTGCTCTGCCCGGCATCTGGCCTGGATGAGATGGGAAGCCTGCTCATTGAGGACGGCAAAATCTCTGCTGTCGGAGATGTCAGCGGCGGCGCCGATACGCTGATCGACGCGTCAGGCCTTTGCCTCTCCCCTGGTCTCGTAGACCTCCGGGTCAAGACCGGTGAACCCGGCGGTGAACAGCGCGAAACGCTCGAAACCGCATCCCGCGCGGCCGTTTCCGGCGGCGTAACCAGCATGGTCGTCATGCCGGACACTGAACCGGTCATCGACGACGTCGCCCTCGTCCAGTTCATCACCAATCGAGGCCGCGAAACCTCGAAGACCCGGATTTACCCGGCAGGCGCGCTGACCATGGGCCTTCAGGGCAAGGCCATGTCCGAAATCAGCCTGATGCAGGGTTCTGGCGCGGTCTTCTTCACGAATGGCGACTGGCCAGTCGAGGACACGTCAGTCCTGCGCCGCACTATGGCCTACGCTGCCAGCTGCGATGTCATGGTTTCGAGCCGCGCCGACACTTACGCCCTCTCAGCGAAGGGTGTCATGAATTCAGGCGCCCGTGCTGCCCGCATGGGACTTGCCGGCCTGCCGCGCGAAGCCGAATGGATTGGCCTATCCCGTGACTTGCTTCTCGCTGAAGCGACAGGCTGCCGCCTTCTCGTCGATCAGGTTTCAACCGCGCGCAGCCTCGACATCATTCGTGAGGCCCGTGGCCGCGGCGTCGAAGTCTATGTCAGCGTTGCCGCCCATCACCTCTTCTTCAATGAGACCGACGTCGGCGATTACCTGACCTACTGCAAGGTCAATCCGCCCTTCCGCAATGAGGATGATCGACAAGCGCTGATTGACGCCCTCGCAGCCGGTGAAATCGATGCGGTTGTCTCTGCCCACGACCCACAACCGCCCGAAGAAAAGCGTCTGCCATTCGGCGAAGCCGCCTTCGGAGCTGCCGGGCTTGAGACGGTTCTGTCGGCACTTCTCGTTCTGGTTCAGGATGAACGGCTCAGCCTGCTCGACGCGCTGCGCCCCATCACATCCTCACCGGCGAAGCTCATCGGCGTACCGCAAGGCCGACTGGCGGCGGGCCTGCCAGCAGATCTCATCCTGTTCGACCCGGACAAACCCTGGCATTGCGAGCGCGAAAACCTGCTATCGCGGTCCCTAAACTCGCCCTTTGACGGGCGCCGGATGGTTGGCCGCGTCATGCACACCATCATCGGTGGCGAGACCGTATTTCAGAGATAATTCTCAGACGTCGAGCAGAGAAAGGAGCTCACCCTCAAGCTCGACGAGATCAATGCTGAGACCACGCGAGAGCACGTCAAACTCGACGCCCCGGCAATAGCGCACGAGCCTCGACACCGACTCATCAGGATACCGGTCACCAATCCGGCAGAGCGCATCAAACAGACGTGCGGGCAAGAGCTCCGCCCAGGCTGTCACCTCCTGCTGCAGAAGCTCATCACGCTGCGCATAGGCGATCATCGCATATTCGATACGCGCTAGATCGGCGCGCTCTGGCGAGGTGGCGATCAGCATCATCAGGAACTGCACGACATCGCGGGATGACCGCAAAGGCCGCGCCTCAAGCGCCTCATCCAGTCCGGCCTCATAATCCGCCATGTAGAGCCGGAAGGCATCTGACAGCAGCGCGTCGATCGTGTCGAAATGGTAGGTGATCGTGCCCGGTGACACATCGGCCTCGGCTGACACCAGCCGGTGCGTGATGCGGTCCGGCCCCCAGTCCGGGATGAGGTCCAGGGTCGCCTGCAGGATTTTCTCCCGTGCAGGCACAGTCTGAACGGCGTCGGTGTCAGCTGTCATCATCGACAGATCCTATAATGATCAAGGGCAAAGCGATGGTTAAAGGCATTGGCGTCTTTCGCACGGCGTCTTGACCTCACTCCCAGACACGCACACAAAACCCCTCCCCGCCGCTCGTATCCTGTCAGGACATAATATCATGGATGGCATCGCCTTCATCATCGCTGCTCTCGGCGGTTATTTTCTCGGCTCAATCCCGTTCGGCCTGTTTATCACGCGCGCCGCGGGTCTCGGCGACATCCGCGAGATCGGGTCTGGCAATATCGGCGCGACCAATGTCCTGCGGACGGGCCGCAAGGATCTGGCGCTCGCCACTCTTCTCCTCGACAGTTTCAAGGCGGGCCTTGCCATTGTCGGTTTCGCCCTCGTCTTCGGTGACCGGAATGTCGGCCTGATCGCGGGCGTCTTCGCGTTCATCGGCCACTGCTACCCGATCTGGCTGCGCTTCAAGGGCGGCAAGGGCGTTGCGACCTATGCAGGCCTGCTCCTGTTCGCATCCTGGAAAGGCTTCCTGATCGCGGCGCCGATCTGGCTGGCCGTTTTCTTCTTCTCACGTATCTCGTCACTGGCCGCCCTCACGGCGGCAACGCTGGTGCCGATCGGTGCCTGGCTTCTGGGTGAGACGCAGTTCGCCGTCGGCGTCCTCGTTGTGCTGAGTGTGCTGGTCTTCTGGACCCACCGCGCCAACCTGAAACGTCTTCTCTCCGGCACCGAACCGAAGTTCGGCCAGAAGAAAAAGGACGCCGCTTGAACAGCGGCTCCAGCGAGGAGCGCCGCGTCTCCTGGCTCGCACTAGCGCGGGCGCCGCAGGTCGGGCCGGTCACCTTCTTCCAGCTGCTGGCAAAATACGGCTCACCGCAGGACGCCGTAAAACGCGCCGGCATTCGGGCTGACCTTGATGCCGCCCGGCGCGAGATGGACATGGCGTCCAATCGTGGCGCGAAGCTGATCTTCTCTGAAGACGATGACTATCCGGTCGCTCTCGGAGAATTATCGCCGCCGCCACCCGTGCTCACCGTGCTGGGCGACAACACCCTGCTAAAGCGTCCCGCCATTGCGCTCGTCGGCGCGCGTGACGCCTCTGCGGCGGGGCGCAAGATCGCGAGAGAACTCGCCGCCGCACTTGGCAAGGCAGGCCTCGTCATCGCATCGGGCCTCGCCCGCGGCATTGATGGTGAGGCCCATCAGGCTGCCCTCGATACGGGCACAATCGCTGTGCTCGCAGGCGGCGTCGACCAGATCTACCCGCCCCAGCATGAGGCGCTCTACCATGAGATTGAGCAGGCTGGCCTGATCGTTTCGGAACGCGCCTTCGGGCGCAGAGCCACCGCGCAGGATTTTCCCCGCCGTAACCGCATCATCACCGGTCTCGCAGTTGGCACCGTTGTCATTGAGGCGACAGAGCGCTCAGGCTCTCTCATCTCGGCGCGTATGGCCGGTGAACAGGGCCGCGAAGTCATGGCCGTCCCCGGCTCACCGCTCGACAGGCGCGCAGCTGGCACCAACCGGCTATTGCGCGACGGCGCGACGCTGATACGCCATGCAGAAGACGTCCTCGAAGCCATCGCCTCGCAGATCGAAGACACCACAGTACGGTTTCACCCGACCCTGCCGCTAGACCCGCCAGATGATCCGCAAGCAGATGATGACGGTCTGACGGAACGCATCGTCGAAGCGCTGTCCCCGACACCGCTCCCGATCGCTGACATTGCACGCGCCAGCGGCTGCACTGCGCGCCAGTGCGCCGCCCGGCTGATGGAATTGGAGCTGGAAGGCCGCGCCTTGACTCATGCGGGTGGACTGGCCTCAAAGGTATAGTTAATAGCTGCGCCGTAAAGATCAGCCAGATTGCATGAAAAGTCCGGTTCAGGCTGGTTAGAAGTGTGGACCTCAGCCGGGACTGCGCTTAAGCGAATTTGAGGCAACCTGTTCGCATTGAGGGGAGGCGGGATGGCCAGTTTGAAGATTTCTCTTGCGTCATTGCTTGTCGCTGCAGCCGCGCTGCCAGCCATTGCGCAGGCACCTCAGACCGAAGAGGTGTCAGAACAGGACGACATTCTCGTTGAAGAAAGAGTCCTGCTGAACGCCGACAACGCCTATGTGCTTGAGAACGAGAACCTGGTCGTCGCTGAAGGCAATGTACGCGCTGAGTACGAAGGCCGCGTTCTTACAGCCGACAAGCTAACCTATGATCGTGAGACGGGCCGCGTGCGCGCCCAGGGCAATATCGTCATCACAGAGCCGGATGGCACGGAACGCTTTGCCGAAGAGATTGAAACTGATTCCCGTCTGGTAGATGGCTTTGCGACAGGCTTCTCGCTGCGCACACCGCAAGGCGAGACGGCAGCTGCGAACACTGCAGAGCGGCGCAATGAAACCGTTACCGAGCTGGATCGGGCGGTCTTCACGGCCTGTGAGCTCTGTGAAGGCCAGACCACGCCAACCTGGTCGATACGCGCGCGCAAGGCGGTTCTCAACGAAGACACCGGCATGTTCACCTACCGGGACGCCGTGTTCGAGATCGCCGGCGTACCCGTCGTCTACTTTCCATATTTCTCCCACCCGGACCCGCAATCCGAGCGCCGCTCTGGCTTCCTCGTTCCGCGCTTCGGGGCGTCTTCAAAGTACGGCGCCTTCCTTCAGCCGCGCTACTATTGGGCGATATCCGACTACCAGGACCTCGTCGTAGCGCCGGCCTTCTACACCAAGATCGATCCGCGCCTGGAGTTCGACTACCGCAAACGCTTCTATAGCGGCGATGTGAACATGAACTTCAGCTTCACCAATGAAGCGCGGTTCGACGATGATGGTGAGCGGCTGAACAACAAGGCATTCCGCGGGCACTTCTTTGCTGACGGTCGCTTCCGCATCTCCGAAGAGTGGGATTGGGGTTTTGCCGTCGAAGAGGCCAGCGATGACCTCTACACCGACCGCTACGACGTCGATGGTGAGAATGACCGCCGCGGCATCTATTACAGCCAGCCGAAGACCCTGCTCTCGCAGCTCTACACGCAAGGCCAAGCGAAGAACTGGTATGTCGATGCGTCGGTCCAGACCTTCGACAACCTTCAGGCCCAAGGCCTAGCAGAAGACCGGATTGCCGACGTTCTTCCGCTGATCAACTCGCAATACGATGTCGATCTCGGCAAATATGGCTTTCTCAGCCTGACAGGCTCCGCTGCCTTCCTCGAGCGCGTTCAGGGCGTCGATAGCCGGCGTGTTTCAACCGGGGCCGACTGGTCGACCCAGCGCATCATTCCTGGCGGCCTCATCGTCGAACCCTTCGCTGAAGCGCGCTTCGACTATTACGACGTGAATGATTTTCCCACGGTAGATGAGAGCGACACAATCACCCGTGCGCTTGGCTCGACCGGCGTAAAGCTGTCCATGCCATTCTACCGCCCGGGCCGGAATGTCGACCTGCTGGTCGAGCCGATTGTGATGGGCGCCATCTCATCCGGCAGCCCGAACGATGAGCCAATCCCCGTCGAAGACGGCGCCTTCTACGAGCTCGATACTTCCTCCTTGTTCGATGCAAATGCGCAGGCCGGCTACGACCTGTACGAAGGCGACCAGAAGCTTGGCGCCGGTATCTCGGCCACCGCACGCTGGAAGAACGGCTTCGAGATTTCGGGTCTTGTCGGCCGCCGCTGGCGCAGCGAAGCCGACCCGGCCTTTGATGTGTCGAGCAATCTCGACGGCACGGTCAGTGACTGGCTGGTCAGCGCATCGGTCGATTTCAACGACTATTTCAGCATCGATACAAAGCTGCGTCTCGATGATGACAGCCTCGACATCAACCGCCTGGATACTGCGTTCAACCTGGACATCGACGACATCGCGCGCACCAAGGCGATCTATTACCGAATCGATGAGAGCATCACCCGTTCAGGCGTGCGCCAGGAAGGCCTCTTCCTGCTCGGCGAAGTGTTTGTGCGTGACAATATTCTTGTCCTGTTTGAGCTGCAGCGTGAATTTGAGCAGAACCTCAATATCCGTCAGGGCATCGGCTTCGCCTATGAAGATGACTGCTCGCGCTTCGAACTCGTCTATGAGCGCCAGGGCACACAGAACCGGGAACTTGGGCCTTCGGAATCCATCGTTTTCCGCTTCGGCTTCAAGACGATCGGCGAGTTGGGGTCGCGTAATTTCGACTAAAGCTACAGGAGCTGGAACCAGCCTCACTGAACGCACACCGTTGCGCGTGGTGTGAGGCTGGGTATGCTTCGCGCGGGCAAGGGAACAGCACCGACTACCGCGTCACCTTGGAGGTTTGCGATGATGAAAAAACTTATGGCATCTGCGCTCGTCGCAGTCACAGCCGGCTCCCTATCTGCGCCAGCAATGGCACAGAGCGAAACGCAGACGATCGAGGGTATCGTCGCGATCGTGAACGATCAGCCGATCTCCTATAGCGATGTGCGTGAACGCGCGAGCCTGCTTCTCCTGACACTAGGTGCGCAGCAGCCGACCCAGCAACAGATCCAGCAGGTTACATCCCAGGCGCTGGATGAACTGATCGATGAAAAGCTCCAGCTTCAGGAAGCCACGGAATATGAGGTCGAGGTGTCTGATGAGGACATCAACCGCGCTATCGCTGACATGGCCCGCCAGTCGGGTCTCGACCGCGACGGCCTTGTGAATGTCCTCCTCCAGTCAGGTGTGAACCCGTCCAGCCTGGTTGAGCAGATGCGCGCTGAGATCGCATGGCGCCGAATCATGGGCGGTCTTTATGGCTCGCGGATTCGCGTTTCCAGCAATCAGATTGATGAAGCTCTCGAACAGCAGCGCAATTCGCTGACGCAGGTACAGTACAATCTTGATGAGCTTTTCCTGTACGCCCCGACCGAGCAGGACAAGTCAGAAGCCCTCCGGGGTGCAGCGACCATTATCGAGCAGCTCGAAGCTGGCGCTCCCTTTTCGCTGGCGGCACAGCGCCTGTCATCGGCACCGACATCGGCCGCAGGCGGCGATATGGGCTGGGTAGCACTCGATGATATTGATCCAATCGTTGCAGACGCGGTTCGCAATATGAGCGAAACCGGCGTGTCTGAGCCTATTGTCGTCGCGGACGGCGTTTATCTCATAAACTTCAAGGGCAAGCGCGACCCGAACGAGCTTGAAACGCGTGTTGATCTCGTGCGCCTGGCCGTGACCGACGGCTCAGAGGATGCCCTGCGGGCGGCGGCAAGCCAGGCCAATAGCTGCGAGGCAGCCATGGACATCGCCAATACAGACCCGAACCTCAGCGCCAACGAGTTGAGCGACATCCGCCTCGAAGATCTTGGTGCAGAAGGTCAGAACATGATCGACGAGGTCTCCATCGGCCAGCCGACGCAGGTCTTTGCGACGTCCGGCACGCTTGCCGTGATGTATGTCTGTGACCGCCGCCAGTCTGGCGCCGCTCTCCCGACCCGCGAGGAAATGGAAGACCGCCTGTTCGGCCGCGAGCTTCAGATGATTTCCCAGCGTTCGCTGCGCAATCTGCGCCGCGAAGCGACGATCATCCAGCGCGGCAGCTAACAGTCCGGACATTTCCATGGCCAATCCTGAGGACCTGCCGCTGGCCGTCACCATGGGTGACCCGGCTGGCTGCGGGCCACAGATCACACTGCGCGCCTGGCAGACCCTGTCGGCAGACCCGGCCAGCAGGCCGTTCTATGTGACGGGTGATCCTGCTATTTACGGCGAGGCCTCTGCGGTCATCGAAAGCCCGGCAGACGCTGCGAGTGTCTTCGCGGACAAACTTCCTGTCCTTCCGCTCAGCGCCGCCCTGCCCTCCTTCAAGACCGGTACGCCTGACAGCGCGTTGGCGCCAGCTATCGTCGAGAGTATCGACCGGGCGATGGCTGATACCTTCGCTGGCGATGCAGGCGGCGTTGTGACCAATCCGATTTCCAAAGCGGTCCTCTATTCCGCTGGTTTTCGTCATCCGGGGCACACGGAATACCTGGCCGAGCTCTGCGAGGCGCATACAGGCGAAGCGAGCCCCCCCGTCATGATGCTCGTCGGCGGCGGACTTCGCGTGTCTCTGGCGACTATCCACGTTCCGCTGATGCGCGTTCTCGATCACCTGACAGCAACGAGCCTCGAGACCGTCATCCGTACGACTGCTCGCGCCATGCAGCGCGATTTCGGTATCGGTTCGCCGCGCATCGGCTTGACCGGCCTTAACCCGCATGCGGGCGAAAGCGGTACGATCGGTCTTGAAGAGCGCGACATTATCAATCCTGTCGCAGACCGCCTTCGCAATGACGGGATCAACGTCTCTGACGCGCGTCCCGCAGATACGATCTTCGCAGAGACGCTGGATGGTCGCTTCGACGCCGTTATCGCCATGACGCATGATCAGGGCCTCATCCCCGTAAAGACGCTCGACATCTGGGGCGGCGTGAACACAACGCTCGGCCTGCCCGTCATCCGCACCAGCCCGGATCACGGCACAGCCTATGACGTTGCCGCCGAGGACAAGGCGCGCCCGGACAGCCTGATCGCTGCAATACGCCTTGCGGGCCAAATGGCGGCGCAGAGGGCTCGACATGACGCATGAAACGCCGCGCCTCACTGAAGCGCCTGCCCGTAAGGCGCTTGGTCAGCACTTCCTCTTTGACCCGGACATACTCAGGCGCACTGCCCTCGCATCCGGCCCCGTCGAAGGGCGCACGGTCATCGAAGTCGGGCCCGGCCCAGGCGGTCTGACACGCGCCCTGCTGAACGAAGGCGTGGCCAAACTCATCTGCGTCGAGGCCGATGAGCGGTTTGCCAGCGCTCTTGAAACCTGGCCTGAAGCTGCAGATGGGCGCCTGCGCGTTTACCAACGCGATGCCCGTAAAATAAACTGGACCAGCATCATTGAAGAGTCCGGCGGCAGCACCCCTGCAATGATCGTCGCCAACCTGCCGTACAATGTCGGCACGCCCCTTCTGATCGACTGGCTCAAGACCGGGGACTGGCGCGGTGAGATGGCGCTCATGTTCCAGAAGGAAGTGGCTGAGCGCATCGTCGCTGGCCCGGGCACGCCGCACTATGGCCGTCTGGCCGTGCTGACGCATGCCGTCTGCGACGCCCATATCGCCTTCACCCTGCCCCCCGGCGCCTTCCGCCCGCCGCCCAAGGTCGACAGCGCCGTCGCCGTGCTGACACCGCTACAGCCGGAAAAGCGCTTTGCTGATCTCGACACGCTGGAGAAGGTCTCGACCGCAGCCTTCGGTCAACGCCGCAAAATGCTTCGAGCCAGTCTGAAAGCGCTCGCCAAGACACGCGGAATCGACGCGACGAGCTGGCTGGAAAGCTGCAATATAGACCCGACCGCCCGCGCCGAAACGCTGACCCAAGATGACTTCAGGTCGCTCGCCGCCTACCTCGCTGAAAGCCAGTAGGCTGATGCCAGCGCCAGCCCCGCCCGCTAAGCCTCGCCCATTAGCTCGCGCACATGATCTTCCAGGCTGAGCTGGCGAAGGCGTTTCAGGCGCTCAACCAGCAGGATGCGCTTCAGTCGCTGATACGCGATCTCGAGGTCATCATTGACGATGGCATAGTCATAGCGCCGCCAATGGCGCATTTCAGCCTTCGCATCCCGCATGCGCCGCTCGACGATCTCATCTGTTGAGCCCGGACGCGCCGCGAGACGCGACTTCAGCGCCTCGATGCTCGGCGGAAGAATGAAGACCGACACGACATCGCGCGGCATCTGATCATGCAGCGCATCGGCGCCCTGCCAGTCCACATCGAACAGGACGTCATGGCCGCTGGAAAGCAGCGCCTCGGTATCTGCGCGCGGCGTCCCATAGAGATTATCGAAGACCAGCGCCCATTCGAGAAACTCCCGCTGCGCAATCATCGAACGGAATTCATCGACCGTCTTGAAGTGATAGTCCTTGCCATCGACTTCGCCCGGCCGCTCTGGCCGCGTCGTCGCGGAGACTGACAGCTTGATGTCGGAGAACTCCTCCATCAGCTTCTTGCAAAGCGTCGTCTTGCCCGCGCCTGAGGGAGAGGAAATGACGAGCATCAGGCCCCTGCGCTCGCCTGCATCTTTCGGATGGCCGCTATTCGACATTGGCTGCCTGCTCCTTGAACTGATCTACGAGCCCTTTGAGCGCGAGTCCCGCATTCGTCAAATCGAGGCTGGCCGACTTTGAGCAGAGCGTATTGGCCTCGCGGTTGAACTCCTGCGCCAGGAAGTCGAGTTTGCGGCCAATCGGCCCTCCCTGTTTCAGGAGGCCCCTGCCGCTTTCGATATGGGCCCGAAGCCGGTCGATTTCCTCTCGGACATCTGCCTTGGCGACCGACAGCGCAATCTCGGCCGCAAGCCGCTCGCTATCTACCTTGTCGCTGGCGTCCAGCTCTGCGAGCTGCTTCTCAAGGCGGGCTTTCAGTAGCTTGGGCTGCTCAGCTGCAAGCGCCTCTGCCTCATCCACCACACGCGCCATTTCGGCCAGATATCCGCTGAGCATCTCTTCTAGCGCGGCGCCCTCTTCCAGACGCGCCTCATTAAGCTGCGCTACGAGTTCGTCGCCGCCAGCCTGCAAGGTCGCGACAGCCTCCTCGCTCGCGGCGGCGCGCGTCGAACCCTGGCCTGTCTCCACGACACCCTTGATGCCCATCAGCGAAGCGATCGCCCCAAGGTCTGCCGCCCGGCCAGAAGCCTTCTCAAAGGCCCGCAGAAGCTGCTGCAGCGCATCGTGATTGACGCTTAGTGTCTCTGCACCGCCAGACACTTCGATCCGCAGGCCAATCTGGATGTTGCCGCGCGCAAACAGCTTGGATGCCGCCTGCTTGATCGCGCGCTCCACCTCTTCAAACCCGCCGGGCACATTCACGCGCACATCTAGGGAGCGGCCATTGACGCTTTTCGCCTCGATCGCCCAGCTGCCCCACTCTGCTTCGCCAGACACCCGGGCAAAGCCCGTCATTGAAGAAACGCGTGCGCTCACTCCTGGCCTCGCTCACGCGCAATCTCGCGGCGCTCATACGCACGATAGGCAGCGACATTGCGGTTATGCTCCGACAGCGTCTCGGCAAAGGCATGCCCGCCGGTGCCGTCGGCAACAAAGAAGATGTAATCGGTTTCCGGCGGATCCAGCACTGCCGCGATCGCGTCACGCCCCGGATTGCAGATCGGCGTCTTTGGCAGACCGTCCATCTCATATGTGTTCCAGTCGGTGACCCGGTCGAGCTCGGAGCGATAGAGCGTGCGGCGCACGCGCTGACCGTTCAGCGTCCGGTAAAGCGGTTCACCGCGGGAGACGCCATAAATGACTGTCGGGTCGCTCTCGAGGCGCATGCCGCGCCGAAGCCGGTTGGTAAAGAGCCCAGCCACGAGCGGGCGCTCATCGGCGCTACCCGTTTCTTTCTCGACGACGGACGCGAGAATGATCGCCTCCTCAATGGTCGAGATTGGAAGATCATCAGCCCGTTGCGGCCACAGCTCTTCGAGCAGGTCGTCCTGCGCCTTCTCCATCCGCTCGATCATCGCGGTGCGCGACTTGTCGGCCGAGAAAATATAGGTGTCGGGCAGAAGCGTGCCTTCGCCAATCTCACGCTCCGGCATGTCGCCTTCGAGCTCTGGATGGTTCTCGACGATGCGAAGAACCTGCGCCGTCGTTAGCCCCTCAGGCACAGTGATGCGATATGTGATGACATCGCCGGACACGAGCAGCTCCATGATGCCAGCAATGCTCGCGCGGGGCGGAATGGCGTACTCCCCGACCTTCAGCCCGGCCTGCTGTTCAGAAAGCCGTGCATGCAGCTTCATTACATCCGCATTGGAGATGATGCCCTGGCTTTCCAGCCGCTGGGCAACGCCGCTGACATGGTCGCCCTGTCGCACTTCAAACACAGCGCTCTCGGCGAGCGGCCCCGGCTCGCTGATTTCGTTCTGCAGCCAGAACCAGCCGCCAACAGCCGCAGCTGCGCCGACCACGACCAGCACGATAACAATCGCCAGAAGCGCCTTGATGAACCGCATATCTACTCCCCCACTGTACAGGCTGGCCTTACCTTGCCTGAGCTTTATCGCTTAGGGAACTAGTCAGCCTGTTTGAGGATAAGACACGCATTGGTGCCGCCAAAACCGAAGGAATTCGACATGGCTGCACGAACCTTGCCCTTCTTGGCCTTGTGCGGAATGAGATCGATCTGCGTGTCGACACTCGGATTGTCGAGATTGAGCGTCGGCGGCATGACCTGGTCACGCAGCGCAAGCGCACAGAAAGCGCCCTCAATCGCACCAGCAGCCCCCAGAAGGTGACCGACAGCGGACTTGGTCGATGACAGCGAAAGGTTCTTCGCATGCTCACCGAACAGACGTTCGACCGCACCGATCTCGCCTTCATCGCCCTTCGGCGTCGAAGTACCGTGCGTGTTCACATAATCGATATCGCTCACGTCGAGGCCGGAATGATCCAGCGCCATTTTCATGGCGCGATAGCCGCCCTCGGAGCCCTCTGCAGGCGCCGTGATGTGATAGGCATCGCCCGTCAGGCCATAGCCTGCGACCTCTGCATAGATCTTGGCGCCGCGTGCCTTGGCATGCTCATACTCTTCGAGCATCAGGATCGCTGCGCCTTCGCCCATGACGAAGCCATCGCGGTCCTTGTCATAAGGACGGGACGCTTTCTCAGGCGTATCGTTGAAGCTGGTGGACATGGCCTTGGCTGCACAGAAACCGGCAATGCCGATCTCGCAGATCACAGCCTCTGCGCCGCCTGCAAGCATCAAGTCCGCGTCGCCATACTGGATGAGACGGGCCGAGTCGCCGATGGCGTGGGCACCGGTTGCACAGGCCGTCACCACAGAATGGTTCGGCCCCTTGAACCCGTGACGGATCGAGACCTGGCCGGAAGCGAGGTTGATCAGTGCGGACGGGATGAAGAACGGGCTCACGCGGCGTGCGCCCTGGGTGTGCAGTGTGATGGCAGTGTCGTAGATGGACTGGAGACCACCGATGCCAGAGCCGATCAGAACGCCTGTGCGCTCCTTCTGCTCGTCGGTTTCGGGCTTCCAGCCTGAATCCTCAACACATTCGTCGGCTGCTGCGAGCGCATACAGGATGAACTCGTCAATGCGACGGCGCTCTTTGGCGCTCGCCGCCTTGTCCGGATCGAATGAGTGAGGATCGTCGGCACTACCGCCGCCGCGTCCATCATTCCACGGAACCTGACAGGCAATCTTGCAGGGCACGTCCTTGGTATCGAACAGGTCGATAGGACCTGCCCCCGACTTGCCCTCAAGAAGCCTCTCCCAGGTTGCCTCGCGCCCATTAGCGAGCGGCGACACCAGGCCGATTCCAGTAATAACTACGCGGCGCATCAGCTTACTCCCGATTAAGAGACGTGAGCCTTGATGTGGGTGACAGCGTCACCAACGGTACGGATGTTCTCTTGAACGTCGTCAGGGATTTCGATGTTGAACTCTTCTTCGAAAGCCATGACCAGCTCGACCAGGTCGAGGGAGTCAGCGCCGAGATCGTCGATGAAGCTCGCCGATTCCGTGACCTTGTCTGCTTCAACGTCGAGATTCTCGACAACGATCTTTTTTACACGCTCGAAAACGTCAGACATGGAAAACCTCTCTCATAATGTCTGATAGGAAGACTGTTCGTCTTGGGTTGCCCGTTAGCACACTGATAAAGAGAACGCCAAGGGCTGCAACTGTTGGGTGCCTTTGCCTAGATCATCGCCATGCCGCCATTCACGTGCAGAGTCTGCCCCGTGACATAGGCGGCTTCTGATGAAGCAAGATAGACCGCAGCCGAAGCTATATCACTGCCCTGGCCGAGTTTTCCAGACGGGATCTGGCCGAGCAGCGCTTCTTTCTGCGCGTCTGGCAGCACATCCGTCATGGGCGATTCGATAAAGCCCGGCGCGATACAGTTCGCGGTGATGCCGCGGCTCGCGACTTCCTGGGCAAGCGCCTTGGTGAAGCCGATCATGCCGGCCTTTGACGCGCAGTAGTTTGCCTGTCCCGGATTGCCGGTCACACCGACAATGGACGTGATGCCGATGATACGGCCGTGGCGGCGCTTCATCATGCCCCGCACCACCGACTTGGTCAGGCGGTAGTAAGAGCCAAGATTGACGTTCATCACATCATCAAAGTCTTCGGGCTTCATCTGCATGAGCAGCTTGTCGCGCGTGATACCCGCATTGGCGACGAGGATATCGAGACCGCCGCCCAACGCTTCTTCGGCGCGCCCGACAAGGCTGTCGACCGATTCAGCGTCTGACAGGTTTGCGGTGACGACGACGCCCTCACCTGGCAGGCCGGAGCGCACCTCTTCCAGAACGCCTTCACGCGTACCGGACAGGGCGACCTTGGCGCCGGCTTCAGACAGGGATTTCGCAATTGCGCTACCGATGCCACCTGAGGCCCCGGTCACTAGCGCTGTGCGTCCGCTGAGATCAAACATGCGGCTCTCGTCCTTCCTTGCTTGCGGCTTCTGCCGTCTCGTTCTCGGTTTCGACCCTTGTCGCCCTAGCCGAGACGCTTAGCAACCGATTCTATGTCTTCGGGACTGCCCAGTGTCAGCCCTTCAATGTCCTTGGCGGTACGGCGGTTCATGACGCTCAGTACCTTTCCGGCGCCCGCCTCGACCGTCAGCTCGATGCCCTGGGCCGCCATGAACTCAACACTTTCGCGCCAGCGGACCTGGCCGCAGACCTGCTCGATCAGGTGCTGACGGATCGCGACCGGGTCGCTCGTCGGCTCTGCCGTGACATTGGCAATCACAGGCACGGACGGCGTCTTGATCTCGATATCCGACAGCGCCTTCATCATCTCATCGGCAGCAGGCTGCATCATCGAGCAATGGAACGGCGCGCTGACAGGCAGCATCATTGCCTTCTTGATACCGACTTCACCGGTCTTGGAGGCGGCGAGTTCGACAGCCCCCTTCGCGCCTGAAATCACAATCTGCCCCGGCGCATTGTCATTCGCGATCTCGCAGGCACCGCCATCAGCGCGGCCAAGCTCACAAAGCGCGACTGCCTGTTCTGGCGTCGCGCCCAGCAAAGCCGCCATCGCACCTTCACCAGGAGGCACAGCCGCCTGCATGGCATTGCCGCGGATACGCAGAATGCGCGCCGCGTCAGCAAGCTCGATCGCGCCGCTTGCGGCCAGGGCGGAATACTCACCAAGCGAGTGGCCTGCCACGAAAGCCGCCTTGTCCGGGCCTATGCCATGGGCCTGAAGCGCACGAATGGCGGCAACACTGACAGCCATGAGCGCCGGCTGCGTATTTGCCGTCAGCTTCAGCTCTTCCTCATCACCTTCCCAGATCAATTTCGAAAGGTCCTGATGGAGCGCGGCGTCCACCGTCTCGAAGACCTCACGCGCTTCTGGATATGCCGCGGCAAGGTCCTTGCCCATGCCGATGAACTGGCTGCCCTGTCCGGGAAAAATGAACGCGAACTTGGTCATGCGGTCCTGCCCTTCAGTCTGATCTCTGGAATCTGATTTGGCCGACTGCCTAGATGGCTGCTCGCAGACTCGCAAGTCTGCTTGATTCTTTTGGCAGTTTGGGCTTTAAGCCGCCTCTTCACACGGGGTGCGGTCCTGGTGTCCGGAATGAGCCGGATGACTGGGGGCCATCGCCGGAACGTCTTCCCGCGTTCCAGCGCCGCATTCTGAACACCAGGGAAAGACCATTATGGCACTTTATGAACACGTGCTGATCTCGCGTCCGGACATCTCGCCTGCACAGGTCGAGAGCCAGATCGAAGAGCTCGGCCAATGGCTGGAAAGCCAGGGCGCAAAGGTCGGCAAGACCGAATACTGGGGCCTGCGCAACCTCTCCTACCCGATCAACAAGCAGCGCAAGGGACACTACTCCCTGCTCAACATCGACGGCCCAGCAGCCGCCGTTCATGAGCTCGAGCGCCGTCACCGTATCTCCGACGACGTCATCCGTTACATGACGATCAAGGTCGAAGAGCTGGACGATGAGCCGTCCCCGATGATGGGCCGCAAGGGCCGCAAGGACTAGGGAGCGAGAGTTATGTCTTCAGAAAACAACGCCGGTGATATCAACATCACCAACATCCCTGCCCGGCGCACCTTCAATCGCCGCCGCAAGGTCGATCCGTTCTCGGGCGAAGGCGCCCCGGCGATCGATTACAAGGATGTGAAACTGCTGCAGCGCTACATCTCCGAGAAGGGCAAGATTGTCCCGTCGCGGATCACTGCAGTGAACGTCAAGAACCAGCGTAAGCTTGCCCGCGCCATCAAACGCGCCCGTATGCTCGCGCTCCTGCCATTCACCGTTAAGTAGGAGGACTGACACATGGACATCATCCTTCTTGAACGCGTCGAAAACCTTGGCGAGCTTGGCGAAGAAGTCACCGTGAAGAACGGCTTCGCCCGTAACTTCCTGCTGCCACGCGGCAAGGCGCTGATCGCAAACGATCGCAACCGCGCCCGTTTCGCTGCAGAGCGTGACCTCATCGAGAAGCGCAACGCAGACGCACGCGAAGAAGCCAAGCAGACCGGCAACAACATGGACGGCGCCGAAGTCGTTCTCATCCGCCAGTCTTCCGACACCGGCAACCTCTACGGTTCCGTCTCGACCCGCGACATCGTCGATGCGCTGGCCGAGAAGGACTTCAAGGTCCGCCGCGGTCAGATCAAGCTCGACCAGCCAATCAAGACGATCGGCATTTACGAGCTGGGCGTTCGCCTTCACGCGGAAGTTCTCGTCGAGATCACCGTGAACGTTGCCCGTTCGATGGAAGAAGCTGAACGTCAGGCTGCTGGCGAGAACGTCATCGAGACGATCCAGGCCGAACAGCAAGGCGCAGCTGCCGAGCAATCTGCTGAACTGGCTGAAGCCAGCGCAGAGCGCGAGGAAGCCACCCGCGACGGCGGCGACGACGAATAGTCTCCGTGCGTCTTACGCAAGACTTTGATCAAGGCCGTGCCCATCGGGCGCGGCCTTTTTCTTTGCAGAGAATTCAGGCGCTGTGGTGCTCCCCGACTAAAAGGGGCCGCGAATCTTTCACGCCCGAATCGCGGTATTCCACAGGTCTCATTTGAGCTGTGGACGATGGCAGTTTCTATGCAAGTCAAGCCTGCAATCTTTCCCCACTCAGGCGTAAAGTTAACCCATCGGTAAGAACCTTTTCGGGGACACGCGCATGAACGATATGTCCAATACGCCCAAGTCGGTCGAAGCACCGCACAATCTGTCGGCAGAAGCCGGCGTCCTCGGTGCGATCCTCTACGACAATAATGCGTTCCAGCGTGTTGCGGACATCCTGCGCTCCACTGACTTCTACTCGATCCCCCATCAGGAGATTTTCGAAGTCTGCTCGACAATGATCCAGGGCGGGCGTGTCGCTGACGGCATCACGCTGCGCGAGCATTTCGAGAAGGCTGACAAGCTGCAGGAAATCGGCGGCGCGTCCTATCTGGCAGAACTGCTCGACTCCGCAGCATTCGGCCCGGAAATCTCTGACTACGCCCGCATGATCCGCGATTTCGCGATGCGCCGTGACCTGATCGACATCGGGGCGACGGTCCAGCACCGCGCTTTCAAGCCAGCCCCTGAAGAAGACGGCGACAAGCAGCTGGAGCTCGCCGAGCGCCAGCTCTTTGACCTCGCAGACCGCGGCTCTTCCGGCCGCGGCTTCCATTCCTTTTCGACCGCTCTCAAAGAGTCGCTCGCCATGGCAGAGGCGGCCTTCAAGCGCGACGGCAAGATCGCCGGTGTGGCATCCCAGCTGGACGACCTCGACACGATGCTTGGCGGCTTCCACAAGTCTGACCTCGTCATCCTCGCGGGCCGCCCTTCCATGGGTAAGACCACGCTCGCGACCAATATCGCCTTCAACGCCGCGCAGGCCTGCCGCCGTGAGACTCAGCCTGACGGGTCGAAGAAAACCGTCGAAGGCGCTGTTGTTGCGTTCTTTTCTCTCGAAATGTCGTGTGAGCAACTCGCCACGCGTATCATCGCAGACCGCACAGGACTTAACGCCCACCACATCCGTCAGGGCGACCTTGATGCCAGCGATTTTGAAAAGATCCGCCAGGCGACAGAAGAGCTTCAGAACCTGCCGCTCTATATCGATGACCAGGGCGGAATCTCGGTCAGCCAGCTTGCCGCCCGTGCCCGGCGCCTGAAGCGCACCAGCGGCCTCGACATGGTCGTCATCGACTATCTTCAGCTTCTGACCTCCACGACCGGCAAAGCCAGCGACTCACGCGTTCAGGAGATCACGCAGATCACGATGGGCCTCAAGGCGCTCGCCAAGGAGCTCAACGTCCCGGTCATCGCCCTCTCCCAGCTGTCGCGTCAGGTCGAACAGCGTGAAGACAAACGCCCGCAGCTCTCTGACCTTCGCGAATCCGGCTCGATTGAGCAGGACGCTGACGTCGTCATGTTCGTCTACCGCGAGTCCTATTATCTGGAGCGGACCGAGCCCCAGTCTGGCGGTGAAGACCCGGCATCTGCGGAGAAATGGACCAAATGGCGCCAGCGCATGGACGAGGTTCTCGGCACCGCTGAAGTCATTATCGGCAAGCAGCGTCACGGCCCGATTGGCCGCGTCACCCTTGCCTTCGATGCCAACACGACCCGTTTCGGCAACCTCAAGCGCCAGCAGCCTGAACCAGACTTCGGCTAGAATGGGTTGCGGCAAGGCCTTGCGGCAGACTATGCCGCATCAATGAGTTTCAGCCCCCGCGCCCGCGTGCACCTTCAGAACATCGTCGCCAACTGGCGCACGATTGCTGCTCTCATCCCGGAGAGCGAGGCTGGCGCGGTCGTAAAGGCCAACGCCTACGGCCACGGCGTCGCCCGGGTCGCGTCCGCCCTGCATGAAGCCAGCTGCCGGACATTCTTCGTCGCCTATGTCGAGGAAGGTGCAGAGCTTCGCGCCGCCATCGGCGAAGACGCGCTCATTCTGGCCTTCAATGGCGCGGAGCCGTCTGACGCGGACCTCGCGCGCGCAAATGCCATCACACCTGTCCTGAACGCGCTGCCAGCCATCAAGGACTGGCTCTCCCTTACCGACGCCCCCGACTACGCAGTCCACATCGACACGGGCATGAACCGGCTCGGCGTGCGCATGGAAGATGTGGCCGAGCTGAAAGCCCTCACAGCCAGCAGGCCGCCAGTGCATGTCATGTCTCACCTCGTTGATTCAGACGACCGCTCGCGCTCGATCAACGCCAAGCAGCTTGAGCGTTTCAGCCAAGCCGCCTCCCACTTCCCACAGGCCCGAAAAAGCTTCGCCAATACTGGCGGCTGCCTGATGGGGCAGGATTACGGGTTTGACGTGGCACGCCCGGGCATCGGCCTCTATGGCGGCGGCCCGCCCCTTCCAGAAGGCGTCTCCCTCAAGCCCGGCATGACGCTGGAAGCGCCGATCCTGACGGTACAGAGCGTTCAGCCCGGCGAAACGGTCGGCTATGGCGCAACCTACACCTTCGATACACCGCGTACCCTCGCGACCGTGGCGCTCGGCTATGGCGACGGTTTCCCGCGCTCGGCCAGCAATAAGGGCATGGCCTCGCTGGGCGGCATCACCTGCCCGATCGTCGGGCGGGTTTCCATGGACCTGATTACGATCGACGTGACGCAGGCACGAGACCTTGCAAAGCCCGGAGCATTCGCCCAATTCATCGGGGCTGAGGTCCTGCTTGAAGGGCAGGCCAGACGCGCCGGCACAGTCGGCTATGAACTCGTAACAGGACTGGGCCATCGTGTCAGACGCATCTACGACTAAATCCGGCGGCTTTCCGAACCCGCTCGCCTGGACAGGGCGCGGCACCCTTGCGCTCTTCGCGGAGATTGGCCGCCTGTCGATCTTCTCAGGTCGCACGGCTCTTTCTGCCCTCACCCCGCCCTGGAATCTTGCCCAGCTGTGGAAGCAGATCATCGCGATCGGTTTTTACTCACTTCCAGTCGTCGGCCTCTCAGCTGTCTTCATTGGCGCGGCACTGGCCCTTAACATCTATACGGGCGGCAATCGCTTTGGCGCTGAACAGTTCGTTCCGAACATCGTCGTCCTTGGCATAACGCGAGAGCTTGGCGCGACAATCACCGGCCTGATGCTGGCCGGCCGCGTCACGGCGGGTATCGCCGCAGAAATTGGCGCGATGAAAGTCACCGAGCAGATCGACGCGTTGAAGACGCTCTCGGCCAATCCGTTTCGCTATCTCTATGCGCCGCGCTTCCTGGCGGCCGCCCTTACCCTGCCACTCCTCGTCCTGATCGCAGACATCATCGGCGTCATGGGCGGCTGGCTGGTCAGCGTCTATGCGCTCGACTTCGACTCGACGACCTACATCCGCAACACGATGGACTTCCTGACGATCGAGGACGTCGCCGTCGGCCTCATCAAGGCTGTAATCTTCGGCATGGTGATCGCACTGATGGGTTGTTATCAAGGCTCGAAATCATCGGCTGGCGCGACAGGCGTCGGACGCGCCGCGACCCTTTCCATGGTCGGTGCGGCTGTTCTGGTCCTCGCCGCCAACTACATCCTCTCCACCTTCTTCGTGCAGATCGGCATCTGATGACGCAGCCTATCCTTGAACTCAAAGGCGTCGAGAAAAGCTTCGGCTCGAACCACGTCCTTCGCGGCGTCGATATCGATGTCGCCCCAGGGCGATCGCTCGTCGTGCTTGGCGGGTCAGGCTCCGGCAAGTCGGTCATGCTGAAGAACGCGCTTGGCCTGATGACACCCGATGCCGGCAAGATCCTGTTCGACGGGAAGGACGTCACAAAGGATCAGGGCAAGACCCGCGAAGCGATGCGGTCCCGCGTCGGCATGCTGTTTCAGTCGGGCGCCCTCTTCGACTCTCTCACCGTCTGGGAAAACGTTGCTTTCCGCCTGCTCAATGCCGACAAGATGAAGCGTTCCGACGCGAAAGAGCAGGCCATCGAGACCCTCAAAAAGGTTCGCCTTGGCGCTTCTGTCGCAGACCTTCGGCCAGCAGAAATATCAGGCGGCATGCAAAAGCGCGTCGCCCTCGCCCGCGCCATCATCACCAAGCCTGATCTCATTTTCTTCGACGAACCGACGACCGGTCTCGACCCCATCACCGCCGACGCAATCAATGATCTCATTCTCGAGCAGGTAAAAGCGCTCGGCGCCGCCGCTGTCACGATCACCCATGACATGGCCTCCGCCCGCAAGGTCGCTGACGAGATCGCCATGCTGTTCGAGGGCAAGATCATCTGGCGGGGCCCTGCCAGCGAGATTGACCGGTCCGGCAATGACCATGTCGACCAGTTCGTCCACGGCCGCGCCGACGGCCCGATCCAGCCATCCCTCTAGGCGTCAGACCCTTCGTTCAATGAGGCAGAGATCTCATTGAATATGGAGATGGACTCCGCAAGCAGGCCATCATTCGCGCCGCCGAGAAGCCGTCGGTCCGCCTCGATCTGATCGCCATAGAGTTCAGCGGCCAGCCCTCTCAGTGGAAGTAGCTCTTCGGCTGGCTCATCTACATTTGCCTGCACGACGGTAAGCCCGCCAAGCATCAGCTTGTCCTTTGCTTCCGCGCTGGCCTGCTGACACGCAAATTGAAACAGGACGTTGCGCTTCAGCCCGTCGATGAACTCTGGCCGAAGCTTTGCAGCATTGGTGTATTCCTCGCGTGCCATCGCCGGGTCAAAGCTGCCATGGATCTTGCGCCCGACAAGCAGGACGCTCGGATAGATACGGTCCGTGTCGAACCCTGTACCAGCCTGATAGTCGACCGGATTTCGCCGCGAATGCTCAAGCAAGGTAACAAACATGATGGACGCGGCTAACCGCAGATAGGCCTCGCCGGACCCGTCGGCGATCTGCTGCTGCATCCCCTTCGCGCCCTTGCTGGACCAGACATACAGGCCCACCAGAACGATGACCGCACCCACACCCGCAACAATCCAGATTGTCATGACACCCCCCGCACAGGCCCTTGGAACTCAAACCTGGTTCGACTTAAGCCTGCTTTTTGGGGACAAGCCACTCAAATGTGATGGCTGGCCGCCGCCTTCCCCGCCGCCCGGCCCATCGCAAGGCAGGCCGTCAGGAGATAGCCACCTGTAGGCGCGTCCCAGTCGACCATTTCGCCCGCGCAATAGACGCCGGGCAGAGCATTCAGCATCAACCGCTCATCCAGCGCGTCCCATGCCACCCCGCCCGCAGTCGAGATGGCCTCATCCATCGGCGCGGACGCATCGATGCGAACCGGCAATGCCTTCAGGAACGCAGCAAGATCTGCCGCATCTGCAGGCGGCGCCCCCCGCGCAATCTCGTTCACGAGTGCGATCTTGGTCCGGTCGAGCCGCGCCGCCTTACACAGCCTGTTGGAGCTTGAATCCTTTGGATTGACAGCGGCCAGACGCCGTCTCAGCCCATCCATATCGACATCAGGCAGAAGATCGACCTTCAGCTGCGCCGAACCCTTACCCTCAATCTGCCGCAGCAAATCCGCAGACAGGGGGTAGAGCGCCCCGCTCTCAACGCCGCGCCTGGTGATGACGACATCGCCCTGCGCCGACTGCTGGCCTGCCGACAGCTTCACGCCTTTCAGCGGTGCGCCTTCAAACCCTTCGAGCAGGCGTTTCGACCAGGTCACTTCGAACCCGCAATTGGACGGCTGGAACGGCGCAAGCTCGACACCCTTCGCGGCCAGCAGCTCTGCCCAGGCCCCATCCGAGCCGAGCCTCGACCAGCTCGCGCCGCCAAGCGCGAGTATGACCGCATCAGCCCCCCGCCTCACCTCGCCTTCAGGCGCGTGAAACACCAGCGCCCCGGCCTCGTCCCATCCCCGCCAACGATGGCGCACATGAAGTCGCGCGCCGCCTTCGCGCAGCCGCGCCAGCCAGGCGCGCAAGAGCGGAGATGCCTTCATCATCACTGGAAAAACCCGGCCCGAACTCCCCGTGAAGCTCTCGATCCCAAGCCCGTTCATCCAGCGCTCAATGTCGCCCGGCCCGAACGCAGCAATCATCTCATCCAGCCGCGAATCCAGCGCGCGATAGCGGGACCGGAAAAGCTTCTCTTCCTCGCTGTGAGAGATGTTCAGACCGCTCTTGCCCGCCATAAGGAATTTGCGCGCGACACTCGGCATGGCGTCATAGATCGACACCTGCGCGCCTGCCTCGATAGCGGCTTCTGCTGCCATAAGCCCTGCCGGCCCGGCACCGATGATCGCGATATGCTTCACCCGGCCTGTCTAGCCAGCGTCGGGAAGCCTTGCCAGTGGCACTGCCGCAACGCAGCGCTCCAAAGCAGAACGGCCGGCACCTTGGTCAGGGCCGGCCGTGCACTTTACAGGGGGTCATGCCCCTCTAGCCTTCAGATGTCGTCTTGGCTTCTGCGACACGCTCGGCTTTCGGGAAAACCCGTCCCATTGCATCCTTGACCGCGGCGTCGACACAAATGGCCGTGGCACGCTGGTAAGCGATCGGTTGCGGGCCGCTGCGGGCAAGGCAGGCATGTTCTGCCGCCCGTTCGATCCGGCTCTCCGCCATGGCGCGGCCTTCGGGTGTGGCAAGGTCGAGGCCGGAGATATCAGCTTCGACGGATTTCACGGCCTGGGTGCTGCCGGCAAAGGCTGGCGCAGCAAAACCTGCACAGACGGTGAGGGCGATTGCGGTGATAACGCTCTTATTTTTCATTGTTATGGGTCCTTCTCTCTGTTTGTTATCGACCCTGTTCCTGAGCGACCCCTTCATACCATAATTATTGTTTTTCGATAATTAAATTATCGTAATTCGATATGGAAGATGGCTACAAATCCCGCTTCACCCCTGCCCGGCAACAGTTTAGGTCTGTTCACCATGCCCAAAGCGAACACCGTCTTCACCTGTCACTCCTGCGGCGCCGTCCATCCAAAATGGTCAGGGCGCTGCGATGCTTGCGGGGAGTGGAATACACTCGTTGAAGAGACTTCTTCGGCGGCGCCCGGGGGGCTGGCTGCGCCCAAGTCATCGTCCCGCAAAGCCGGCAAGGCAGAGTTCACTACGCTGAACGCTGTCGAGGACGCACCTACCCGCCACATGATCGGCGTCGATGAGCTGGACCGCGTCTTTGGCGGCGGCGTCGTGCCTTCATCTGCCACGCTGATCGGCGGCGATCCAGGCATCGGCAAATCGACGCTTCTCCTACAGGTCGCTGCGCGTCTCGCCCGCAATGGCCTCTCCACCGTCTATGTTTCGGGCGAAGAAGCCGCCGCCCAGATACAGGACCGCGCCCGGAGGCTGAAAGTCTCCGAGAGCCCCGTAGAGCTCGCGACCGAAACCGACCTTCGAAAAGTCATGTCGGCGCTCAAGTCTGCCAATCCGGACTTCGTCGTCATCGACTCCATCCAGACCATGTGGTCTGACAGCCTGGAAGCCGCCCCTGGCTCAGTCGCTCAGGTCCGCGCCTGCGCGCAGGAGCTGACGCGTTGGGCCAAGAAGTCCGGCGCCGCGCTCATCCTCGTCGGCCACGTGACCAAGGAAGGCCAGATCGCAGGCCCCCGCGTCGTCGAACATATGGTCGACACCGTCTTCTATTTCGAAGGCGAGCGCGGCCACCAGTTCCGTATCCTCCGCGCCGTGAAGAACCGTTTCGGCCCCACAGATGAAATCGGCATTTTTGAGATGCACCAGTACGGCCTCGCTCCGGCGCGAGAGCCATCTGCCCTTTTCCTCTCCAACGAAGACGAGACCTCCGGCGGCACAGCCGTCTTCGCCGCCATGGAAGGCTCGCGTCCTGTCCTCGCCGAAGTTCAGGCGCTGGTCGCGGCCTCCGCCTATGGCACGCCACGGCGCAGCATCGTCGGCTGGGACGCCAACCGCCTCGCCATGGTCCTTGCCGTGCTCGAAGCGCGCTGCGGTGTCTCTCTGGCCGGTCGCGACGTCTACCTGTCGGTCGCGGGCGGCTACCGTATGGCAGAACCTGCAGGCGACCTCGCCGCAGCCGCCGCCCTCCTCACTTCGCTGGCAGACCGGCCCCCGCCCGAAAAGTCTGTCTTCTTCGGCGAAGTCGCCCTCTCCGGCGCCATCCGTCCCGTCGCGCGCATGGATCAGCGCCTGAAAGAAGCGCAGCGCCTTGGTTTCAGGAATGCATTCGTCCCCGAAGGCAGCACCGGATCGTTTGAAGGGTTGACCGTGAAGCCTCTATCGCGCCTATCTGATCTGGTAGATTTAATAGGTCCGGACCCAGAGCCATGATGGACGCCATTACAGCCTTCGACGCCATCGTGGTCGTTCTCCTGATCCTGTCCACGCTGATGGCGTTTGCTCGCGGCTTCATGAGAGAGCTTGCGACGCTTGGCGCATTCATCGCCGCGCTGGCGGCGGCCTACTACGCCAACAAATACCTTCATTCTGCCTTTGCGCGTTTCCTGCCGCAGGACACACCCGCCTATCTGCCCAGCCTGATCCTGTTTCTGGCCTTCTTCCTGCTGGTCTACGTCATTGTCGCCTGGTTCGGCGCAAACCTCTCCCGGTCCATACAGGGCGTTGAAGGCATCGGTATGCTCGACCGGGTCACCGGGGCTGCCTTTGGCTTCATTCGCGGCGCGGTCATCCTTGTATTCTTTGTCTTTCTCCTCCGCATGGCGCTCGATCAGGACCGCATCCCGGAATGGATCCGCACGGCCCAGTCCTACTCCCTTCTGGAGAGCGGCGCCGACTATGTCGCCGAAAGCGCGCCGGAACTCGCACGCAGCCCTGCAGCCGAGCAACCTTGACGAATCCTCGCCAGAGGCATACTTGCGCGCCATAGCTAGCTCGTGAGGTGTCGATGATCTGGGACCATGATGACGACAAGCCTCGCGAAGAATGCGGCATCGTAGGCGTCTTCAACCATCCGGAGGCGTCGCTACTCGTCGCTCTCGGTCTTCACGCCCTCCAGCATCGCGGACAGGAAGCCTGTGGCATCACCACTTACGATGGTGAGAAGTTCCACAATGAGCGCCATATGGGCCTCGTCGGTGAGAATTTCGGCGGTGACCTGACCTCGCGCCTCCCCGGCAGCGCCGCCATCGGTCACAATCGCTACTCCACCGCTGGCAAGCCGGCGATGCGCAACATACAGCCCATCTTCGCAGATCTCGCGAACACCGGCTTTGCCCTCGCCCACAATGGCAACCTCACCAATGCGGTTGCCCTCCGCAAGGAGCTGATCAGCAAGGGCGCCATCTTCCAGTCGACCATGGACACTGAAGTCGTCCTGCAACTCGTCGCCCGCTCGGGTCGCCGCCTGATGCGTGAGCGCGTGATGGAAGCCCTTCAGGCCGTCGAAGGCGGCTATGCCTTTGTCGGTCTCACCAACAAGAAACTGATCGGCGCACGCGACCCGGTTGGTCTTCGCCCGCTCGTCCTCGGCAAGATTGGCAAGGGCTGGGTACTCGCCTCTGAGACCTGCGCCCTCGACATGATCGGCGCTGAATTCATCCGCGAAATCGAAAACGGCGAAATCGTCATCATCAGCGAAGAAGGCGTCGAAAGCTTCCGTGCGTTTCCGGAACGCCCTGAAAGCCCGTGCCTCTTCGAATACGTCTACTTCGCCCGCCCGGACAGCATCGTTCAGGGCCGCAGCGTCTATCAGGTCCGCCGCCGCATGGGTCACCAGCTTGCGCGTGAAAACCCGGCAGATGTGGACGTCATCGTTCCGGTTCCGGATTCCGGCGTACCCGCCGCGCTCGGCTTTTCCGAACAGAGCGGGATACCATTTCAGCTCGGCATCATCCGCAGCCACTATGTCGGGCGCACCTTCATTGAGCCGACCCAGCTCGGTCGCCAGAAATCCATCTCGAAGAAGCATTCTCCGAACAAGTCGGTTCTGGAAGGCAAACGCGTCCTGCTGGTCGACGACTCCATCGTGCGTGGCAACACCTCCAAGAAGATCGTCCAGATGGTCCGCGACGCCGGTGCCAAGGAAGTGCATCTGCGCTCTGCTAGCCCCCCGATTGTGAACCCGGACTTCTACGGCATCGACATGCCGACCAAGGGTGAGCTTCTTGCCTCCAACAATTCGCTGGAGCAGATGCGCAACTTCCTGAACGTGGAAACGCTGGGCTTCCTGTCGGTGGATGGCCTCTACGCCTCGATCGGTATCAAGCGCGATATGACCATGCCGCAATTCTCCGATCACTGCTTTACGGGATGCTATCCAACGCGCCTCGTCGACCAGATGCAGGAAGAAGGCGGCAAGGACAGACAGCTTTCACTGCTGGACTAGGCACGCCCTGACAGGCTAACCCGCCCCTCATGGACAAGCGTATCACATTCATCACCGGCGCCTCGCGCGGGATCGGCAAGGCTGCCGCCCTCGAGCTCGCGCGCCGTGGCCACCATATCGTCGCCGCCGCACGCTCAAAGCTTGCGCTCGAAAAGCTGGACGACGAGATCAACGCCGTTGGCGGCTCCGCCACGCTGATCCCGATGGATCTGAAGGAAACGACCGCCTTCGAAGCTGCCGGTCAGGCGCTTGCCACCAAGTTCGGACGCATTGACGGACTGCTCGGTAATGCCGGCGTGCTCGGCTCGCTCGGCCCGCTACAGGCCGTTGGCCCGCGCAGCTTCGAGGAAACCATTGAGGTGAACCTCACGGCCAACTGGCGCCTCATCCGCGCCATGCATCCGCTCCTGCAGCGCTCTGAAGCGCCGCGGGCGGTGTTTGTGTCATCCGGAGTCGTTCCACGCCCGCGCGCCTTCTGGGGCCCCTACCAGGCCTCCAAGATGGGTCTTGAAGGCCTTGCCTATGCTTGGGCTGACGAGAATGAGAAGATGCCGCTTCGGGTGAACATCTTTGATCCCGGCGCGACGCGTACCGGTATGCGCGCCGAAGCCATGCCGAGCGAAGATCCGATGACGCTGCCCGCGCCTGAAGACGTCGTCAAGCAGCTCGCCCCCCTCCTCGAAGAAGGCGAAACGCGCACCGGCGCCCGCATCACTTTTGAACCAAACGCCTAGCCGACAGGCCGAAGACTGAAGATCGGTCCACCAGCGCCCGGCTCACCTTCCTGGACAAGCCGGCTGGTCTCGACGGCAAGGCCTTCAGCTTCCAGCCGCTGGCGCAGCACGTCCAGCCGCGCAGCCAGCAGGTCGGCCTGCGTCCCCGTCGCGGGCACGCGCGGCCCTCGCACGACAATCTCGACACGCCCAGTCCCCCATCGTTCAAATGCCCAGAGACTTTTGGTGAGCGCCGTCTCACCCTCTTCAGCGAGCGCCTCACCCGCTGCGATGAAGTCAATTTCCGGCAGGCGAACGACAGGCGGCACCACCTGAAGCTGCCAGTCAGCAAAGTTCTCAGCGAGGCGCGTCTCCATGGCGCGATAGGCCGCGATAGTGAAGTCATCAGACGGTTCTGCGATGAATGTCGCCCGCCGGGCCTCTGCTTCGATATCAGCCGCGAGCACCGGAAAGGCCAGGGACGAGCGGATATCGGCCTCGCGCTGCCGGGCCTCGACGGACGAGGTCGCGATCTGCTCAAGCCTCGAAATCTCCTCGCGCAGCGGCGCTGCCAGAGAGGAATCGGCCAGCCTCAATATGTCCTCGGTATTGCTCTCTTCGTCGATCAGAACCTGATTGAGGTTGACGGCGAAACCACGGCCGAAACGGCTCGAAAAGCTTTCCGACAACTGGCGCCCGGCATCCGGGTTGCGGTCCACCGTGAAGACAGTGGCCTCGACCTGAATATCGCGCCCTGCCGGGAAGGAGATGTTCAGGTCGCCAATCCGCGTAATGTCATCGTCGAACGGCCCCAGCATGTTGGCGCGCACATGATTGGTCACCGTCGCCTCATAGGCGATGTCGCGCAGCGTGAAACCAAGCGGCACGGACAGACCTGCGAACACCACGACAATGAATAGCGTCTGCATCAGCGTATGGCGTGGGCTATGCTCAGCCCCAAAGCCATAGATGCGCGAAAGTACCGTCACCGTCAGCGCGATGGCGAGCAGGTTTGTCATGAAGAGGAAGAATGCACCCCCTGCATAGGCAAGCGAGCCGATGGCCAGGCCATAGCCACAGACAGCCAGGGGCGGCATCAGCGCCGTCGCAATGGCAACGCCGACAATCGTCTCGCCCTTGCGGTGGATCACCGCATAGCCGCCCGCAAGGCCAGAAAAGACCGCAACTAGCAGGTCAAGCAGGTTCGGCCGTGTGCGCGCGATGATCTCCCGCGTCGGCTCTGTCAGCGGCGAGAATTCGGTGATGAGGTACGCCACAGCAATCGCCGCAAACACACCGACCGTCAGCGTCACTATAGACTGGCGGAGCGCTGCGACTTCCAGGATCGACAGGGAGAAGCCCATCAGGATGATCGGCCCCATCAGCGGTGAAACAAGCATCGCGCCGATGACGACCGCTGGCGAAGACAGCAGAAGGCCCAGCGTCGCAATGGCGCCGGAAATGATGATCATGAAGATATAGCGGCCCGACATGCGGCCTTCGTCATGGACGTGCTCGACCACTTCCTCATGGTCGATGCGCCGGGCAAGCGACCGCAGCCAGATTCGGGCGCGGCGCGTTTCTTTTGCCGCGCGATCATTCACGCCGCCAAACATCTGCTTCGACATTCAGGCTCTCAACTCAAAACCGGATCGTGGATCTGACTATAGGGCGGCCATGGGCCGGGTCACGCCAGATACGCAGACTTCAAGCGCCAGTGTTCTGCGCCGCCCCCGCTTGCGTTTGAAGACCTAGCTGCGCTTGTTGATGCTGCGGGTCTTGCCCTTGCCGCGGCCGCTCGTCTTCTTCTGGTTTTGCGGCTTGTACTTGTCACCATAAGGATTGGCGCTCTGGCGCACGAACAGCCGGATTGGCACGCCCGGCATGTCAAAGGCTTCTCGGATCCCGTTGATCAGGAAGCGCTTATACTGCTCTGGCATATGCTCGGCGCGCGATGCCATCAGCACGAAGGTCGGCGGGCGCGCCTTCATCTGGGCAATATAGCGCGGCTTGATCCGCTTGCCGTGCACGGATGGCGGCGGGTGGCGCTCAATCGTGTAGCGAAGCCAGCGATTGAGATCGCCCGTCTTCACGCGCGCAGACCAGTCCTGATAGACCTTGGCAACGGCTGGCATGAAGCGGTCGACCCGTTTGCCGGTCAGGCCCGACAGCGTCACGACGGGCGCGCCGCGTGCGTTCGGGAGAAGGACTTTGGCCATCTCTGACAGCTCGCGCATCTTCTGCGCGTGATTGTCGACCGTATCCCACTTCGAAATCACGAAGACGAGGCCCCGCCCCTCACGTACGGCAAGGTCGGCAATCTGCAGGTCCTGCTTCTCGAACGCTTCATTCGCATCCATGACCAGCGCGATGACGTCAGCATATTTGAGTGACCGCACCGTCTCACCGGTCGACATCCGCTCCAGCTTTTCCTGGACCTTCGACTTGCGCCGAAGCCCGGCCGTATCCACCAGTTTGACCTTGCGGCCTTCATACATCCAGTCGACCGAGATGGAATCGCGCGTAATGCCGGCTTCCGGACCCGTCAGGAGGCGCTGCTCACCCAGCATCTGGTTGATAAGCGTCGACTTGCCCGCATTCGGACGCCCGACAATGGCGAGCCTGATTGGCTTTTTCCGAGCTTCTTCACGCGCGGCGAGCTGCGCCTCGGCTTCCGCCGCATCATCGATCCCGGCCGCTTCGAGGGCGGCGTTCAGCTCCTCTTCGGTCAGGTTCGGGTCATCGATGTCGATCTCGGCCATACGGTCGAGGATCTCATCGTCAAAGCCTTCGCCTTCCGCGGTGTCTTCTTCTGCGAACGCAGCTTCGAACGCTTCTTCGCCCAGCGCGGTACGGATAGCGCCGTAGAGCTCACCCATGCCTTCGCCATGGGCGCCTGACAGGCCCACAGGCTCACCAAAGCCCAGTCCCCAAGCCTCTGCGATACCGATATCGCCCTGACGGCCTTCTGCCTTGTTGGCAGCGATCACAATCGGCAGGTCAGCGCGGCGCAACAGGTCAGCGAACCGCTCGTCCATTGGCGTCACACCATCGCGCGCATCGATCAGGAAGAGCGCAAGCTCTGCCTCACGAATGGCGATCTCGGTCTGCTGGCGCATACGCGCTTCAAGCGAGTCGTCGGTGACGTCCTCGAAACCTGCCGTATCGATCAGGATAAGCGGCAGGTCGGCAAGGCGGCCGGGCGCTTCCTTGCGGTCGCGCGTCACCCCCGGCTGGTCATCGACCAGCGCAAGCTGCTTGCCGGCAAGCCGGTTGAACAGCGTCGACTTACCCACATTCGGGCGTCCGACGATGGCAATCTTCAACGGCATGCGCCGTCCTTTCGTGAAACCTGTCCCGACCGTTCAGGACAATGGCTGACCCTGCGCGATCCTAGCGGATTGCGATCAGCCGCGCATCGTCCGTGAGGACAAAGACCTTGTCGCCAACCGAAATCGGTTCGAGATAGACAGGATCGCTAAGCTCAAGCGACCCGATGCGCTCGCCCGTCTGCGGCGACAGCGCGATGACTGTGCCACGGGACGAGGCGACGATGACCTGATTTGAGGCGACGATCGGACCGGCATAGGTAATGCGTCCGCGTTGCTTTTCTTCACGCTCAAACTCGCGCAACTGCGTGACCCAGAACACTTGGCCGGTGCCGGCATTGATCGCCGCAACGCGCCCATTGGTACCAGAGATAAAGATATACTGGCCGACGAGCGCCGGAGCGGAGGTAGAGCCAATCGGCTGAACCCAGACGCGGTCACCGCTGCGCCCATCGATCGCCGCCATGACGCCCGACTGGTTCGCCGCGAAGACGAGACCTGCGCCAATGACCGGACGCGAGGCGATGTCATTGATCGACGAAATCGGCGTGAAACGGCCCGGACGCGACAGCGCTTCGGTCCAGAGACGGCGGCCATTCGCCGCCAGGTACGCGATGATCTCACCAGAGCTGTAAGGCGCAATCACGATGTCTTCGACAGCCGCCGGGCTGGAAGAACCAAGAACGCGCGCGGTTTCGGCGATTGCCTGGTCCGACCAGAGGATGCGGCCATCCTCGAGGTCGAGCGCGAACAGCTCATTATTGTTCGAAGACACGAAGATACGGCCATCATCGACCGTTGGCGCGCCGGTCATCGGCGCTTCCATGTCACGGCGCCAGATTTCACGGCCCGTTTCCGCATCCAGCGCAGCAACGAAACCATAGCCGCTTGCGACGATGAGGCGGCCAGCCGAATAGGCGAGACCCGAGCCAATGCCACGCTTGTCGCGGTCATTGCCGGACTTCAGCTCGCGCTGCCAGAGACGTGAGCCATTTGACAGGCTGAACGCGCGCACAGTCTGGCGTGCATCAGCAACGAAGATCGCTGTCTCGCTGGCAACAGGCGGCGTTGTAAGCGCGCCATTGCGATCAGTTCCCCGTCCTGCGTTGACCGACCACGCAATCTTGAGGTCAGCGGCGGCAGCCACATGGCCGGCAGCTTTTGTCGGGCGCGCACCTGCCTCAGGCCAGCTGGCAAGGGCCGTCGCCGAAGGAAGCGTGATCGTCTGGGTCGCGAGCGCCGGATCAGCCTCAATGGTTTCGTCACCCAGCACCATCTCGATGCGACCTTCTTTTTCCTCAGCGGTGAGCCGCTGCTCTTCAGCGCGTATATTCCTCACATAGGAACACGCCGACACGCTCAGGATGAGTGTGCCAAGCATTGCGGCCCGGAAAGTCATATTCATCATTCTGGCTGGTCTCCGTCGCTGGAAGCGGCATCGCCGGCTTCCGGAATATCGTCAGTCTCTACTGCCTCTGCAGGCGTGGCCTCTGGCGCTGCTTCACCCTCGGAAGCGGCAGTCGCTGGCTTCGCTGGCAGAGCCGCAAGCGCGCGAACAGCGCGCTGGGATACACCCTCAGGCACATTGGCCAGAAAGCGGAGCTCGTTGAAAACCTGGCGGGCATATTCCGTGTCGCCCTCCTGCGCGGCTTTCGACGCGATCAGCTCCAGCGCCAGTGCACCAAATTCGCTCTCTTCCTCAGGCAGCGTGCCGAGATAGGTTTCCAGCTCGGCGCGGCTTGCCGTCTGCGATTTCAGATAAGCCGCCTTCATCAGCGAAAGCTTGCCAATCGGCGTTTCAGAATTAGCCGCAAGCTCAAGCGCCGCGAGCGCTGCGTCGCGGTCGGCATTCCCTTCAAGACGGGCTTGCGCGAGGAAATTTGCTGCGAGCGGCGCAATCTCGTCGCCAGACTGTGCGAGCGTTTCAAACTCGCTTGCTGCTGTCTCATACTGCTGCTCTGCGAGCGCGCGATCTGCCTGCTCGAAGGCAGCAGACTGCGCTTCAAGGTCCTGCGAACGCTGGCTGCCCAGATACTCGTTCAGCGCCACGCCGCCGATCAGCAGACCCGCAGCGATATAGGCGAAGACGCCATACTTCTTCCAAAGGCGCGCCGCCTTGTCCTGGCGCAGGCCTTCTTCAACTTCCTCAAAGATATCAGCCAATTGGCCTACTCCACTGGATAATGGGCATCAAATCAGCGCGCACCCTAACCGGGGTGCCTGCCTGCGGCAACGCGTGATCACTGTTTCGTCTAGCCTTTCGGCAGCTTCGCCTTGCCGCCGCCGGATAGCTTGTAGGTTTCGGCCTCTGCAGGAAAGCTGCGCGAGCGCACATCACGGGCATAAGCCTCGACCGATTTTGCGATCTCGGACTGCAGGTCGCCATAGCGACGCACGAATTTCGGTGTCCAGTCGAAGATGCCCAGCATGTCCTGCGTCACCAGGATCTGCCCGTCGCAGGTGGCTGAAGCCCCAATGCCAATCGTTGGTATCGACAGCGTTTTCGTGATCTCATCGGCAAGGTCTTCAGCGACGCCTTCGATGACGATTGCAAAAGCGCCTGCCTCCTCTGCCGCGCGCGCTTCTTCCATGACACGCTCACGCTCTGCATCGTCGCGCCCCTGCGCCTTGAAGCCGCCAACGACATTGATCGCCTGCGGGCGGAGGCCAACATGGCCCATGACAGGCACGCCCCGCTCGACGAGGTGCTTGATCTGATGCGCTGCATAAGTGCCGCTTTCGATCTTCACCGCCTGGCAGCCCGTCTCCTTCATGATTCGCGATGCATTCAGGAACGCCTGATCCGCGCTCGTCTCATAGGAGCCAAACGGCATGTCGACGACAACGAACGCCCTGTCGGAACCGCGCATGACGGCTTGGCCATGCAGGATCATCATTTCCATGGTGACGCCCACAGTTGATGTCAGGCCGTGCACCACCATCCCCACGCTGTCGCCGACCAGTAAGAGGTCGCAATAGGGGTCCATGATTGCGGCCGTCGGCGCATCATAGGCGGTCAGGCAGACGAGTGGCTCGCCCTGTTTGGCGGACATGATATCGCGAACGGTCTTTCGTCTGACTTGGGATTGTGCGGACACGGGCGGCGTATCTCCATCAAAAGAACTGAACGCCCGTCTCCTAACAGAGCCCGTCCCCCAGCGCCAAGCGCGAAACCGAAGGCATCACAGCGCAGCCTGGTCAGTGCACCTCAGCCCATGCCAGCAATCACCGGCTGCCCGAACAGGATTTCATGCAGGCCAAAGATCATCGCACCCCAGATGATAAGCCCGATCAGCACCGCCAGAACATCCCCCATCACCGACACCTTGGCATCCGGCGGCAAACCATTGTCTCCGCGCTTTTTCAGCATGATCCGGTCAAACACGGCATAGGCGAGGAAACTGCCGAAAAGCAGAATCGAATTGAGCTCTCCATTGGCGAGAAGGTGGCCGAGTGCCCAGACCTTCACAGCCACCAGCATCGGGTGTTTCAGCGTCTTCTTGATGTACCCGGCAGGCACATAGGCCGCGACCAGAATCGGCATCGCGATCAGCTGGATCAGGATGTTGAGATGAACGGTCCAGACCGGAGGCTGCCAGATAATGGCTGCCGGGCGCATCGCGCCATAGCCCCAGACGATCAGGACAAACCCTGCAATGGAAACGAGCGTGTAGAGACCCTTGTACGGGCCCTCCCCCAGCTTCGCCTCGATCCGCTTTTCCGGCGCCCTCGTTCTCAGCGCCGAATAGATATGCGCACCAAAAAACAGCGCGATCCCCGCCAGCATATAGACCATGCCTGCCTCCCCTTTTCTTATGGTGGCAGAATGGCTCCAAAGCGCGGCGCCAGCAAGCAGGTTTCCGATGCGGCAATTCGCTTGACGCCAGCGCTTGCCCCCGCCCCCGGCGGGCGCCAAGAGTGACGCCATGACAAAGACGGACACTCTCGCCCTCATCGCAGGCGGCGGCATTGGCGGCCTCACCGCTGCGCTCTGCCTCGCGCGCGCCGGCTGGACGGTCGACGTCTATGAGGCCGCAGACGCCCTCACCGAAGTTGGCGCAGGCCTCCAGCTCAGCCCGAACGCGATGAAAGTCTTCGACACGCTCGGCCTGTCAGGCGAGATCGCGGAGCGAGGCTTTGCCCCCGAAGCGCTGGAGCTACGGCTCGGCCAGTCCGGACGCCGCGTCTTCTCTGTTCCGGTGAATCAGCGGGCTGACCCGGCTTGGGGCGCACCCTATATCCAAATCCACCGCGCCGACCTGCTCGATATTCTGGCTGAGGCGGCGCGCGCGAACAGCTCCATCAACATTCATCTCGGCGCGAAAGCGGCGGGCTACGAAACCGATGGCGCGACCGGGTGCCTTCTGCTTGAGGACGGAACGCGCGCGACGGGGCAGCTGATTCTTGGGGCCGACGGTCTCCACTCCACCTTGCGCAAACAGATGCTGGGCGATGTCCCCGCCCGCTTCACCGGCAATCTCGCCTGGCGCTTAACTGTCCCGCTGGACAAGCTGGCGTCGCCGCCTCCACCCACTGCCTGCGTCTGGGCAGGCCCTGGCCGCCACGCTGTCACCTATCGGCTGCGCGGTGGCATGCTCGCCAATTTCGTCGGCATCGTAGAGCGCCATGACTGGCAGGGCGAAAGCTGGACCGAACAAGGCACGAAAGCCGAAGCGCTCAGCGACTTTTCAGGCTGGGACGACACGCTGACGGAACTCATCGAGGCCGCCGACAGCCATTATCGCTGGGCGCTCTTTGACCGCCTGCCGCTCGGGACATGGTGCGACGGCTCCGTCACCCTGCTCGGCGACGCCTGCCACCCCATGCTGCCATTTCAGGCGCAAGGCGCAGCCCAGGCCATCGAAGACGCCTATGTGCTCGCCAGCAAGGTCAAAGCAGGCGGCGATATACCCGCCGCCCTGCGCAGCTATGAGGAGGCGCGCAAGCCGCGCACCTCCCGCATTCAGGCAGCCTCACGCGCCAATATGAAGACCTTCCACAAGCGCTCGCCCGCGGAACAGGCAGCGACCTATGGGCCCATGTGGATCGCGGGCCAGCTTCTGCCCGGCGTGGTTCGTTCACGCCTCGACTGGATTTACGGCCACGACGTTACAGCGACGGGTCGATAATCACCCGGCCGACAACGCGGCGCTCTTCCATCTCGGCGAAGGCCTTGCGCCAGTCATCGAGGCTATAGACGCCATGCGCGTGCGGCGTGACCGACTTGTTCTCGATCAGCTTCCAGACCGCTTCCATATTCTCACGGCCCTTTTCCGGGAACTGGCGGCCATACTCACCTGCGCGCACGCCGACGACCGAGAAGCCCTTGATCAGTGGCATGTTCACTTTGACTTCTGGAATCCGGCCGGACGCAAACCCAACCACCAGAAGCCGCCCGTCAAACGCGATACAGCGGACGCTCTCATCGAACACATCCCCGCCCACCGGGTCATAGATCACATCGGCGCCGCCATCGGTGATCTCCTTCACCGTCTCACGGAAGCCGTTCGAAGAGTTGATCACCGCATCGGGCGCATACTTCTCCTGAATGACTTTCAGCTTCTCGTCGCTGGACGCCGCGGCAATCACTTTGGCGCCAAGATGCTTGCCAAGATCCACCGCCGCGAGGCCCACGCCGCCCGCCGCCCCATGCACCAGCAGCCACTCGCCCTTCTGGATATTGGCCCGGCGCACCAGGGACACATAAGCCGTCAAATAGGCGGACCCGACCGACGCAGCTGACGAAAAATCAAGGTGCTGAGGTATCTTCCTCACCGTCGCCGCGCTGTAGGTGTTGTACTCCGCAAACGCTCCGCCAAGGCGGCTCGTCACCACGCGGTCGCCGACCGCAAACCCGCTCACACCATCGCCCAGCGCCGCGATTTCGCCAGACACATCGCCGCCCGGAATGAATGGCAGGTCGGGCTTATGCTGATAACCGCCCTGCGTCATTAAAAGGTCTGGAAAACCAAGGCTTCCGGCCCGTATCTTCAGAAGTATTTCGCCCTTCCCCGGCTGAGGCACGTCGATCTCCTTCAGCCGCACCCCTTGGTAATTCTCGCTGAGTTCTTCAACCTGAAGGGCTCTCATTTTCTGGGGCAGGCTCATCATTTTCCTCACGCTTCATCGGATCTTCGACCTATCTAGAGACCGCATGCCAGCTCGGCCATGTTGACGCGACGGCCACCGGTCAGTCCGCCGCCAATTGCGAGCTTGCCTGCAGGTCGCCAAGCCCCGGAAAACCCGGTATGGGCTGGCCGATGACGCACGCCCTGCCTCTCTTGATTCACGGCCTTCTCGCCACAGGCATTGCCGTTTCAGCCTGGCTCTTCGCGCCGCCCGGCATGCTGCTCCTGACGCTTGCGATGGGGGCAGTCCTCCTTGCGCTTGCCAGTATCGACTGGCGCACCTTCATCCTGCCAGACCCGCTCAACGCGCTTCTCGCACTGCTGGGATTGCTCATGGTCTGGCAGCATGCCCGCACCGACTGGCTGCACCATCTGATCGGCGCTGCAGCCGCCTATCTCGCACTCCTCGGAATTGAGCTCTTCTACCGCCATGTGCGCGGCATAGACGCGCTCGGCCGCGGCGACGCAAAGCTCGCCGGCGCACTCGGCCTCTGGCTCGGCTGGCAGGGCCTGCCCTTCCTCTTCCTCATCGCCGCCGGGTCGGGGCTTATCGCCGTTCTCATCCATTCAGGCCTTCTGCGCCGCAAGATCACCGGCGACACCCCCATCCCCTTCGGCCCCTGGATCGCGCTCTCCGGCTGGATCTGCTGGCTCGCACTACCCTCATTCGCGCTCGGCTGACCCGGTCTCGGAACGCTCCCCCGCCAAAAACTGTTTTACCTTAGAGCGCCATGCCGCTCAGAAAGGGTAAGGCCATGAGAAACAGACAGGACGAAACCGCCCGCAAGGATACGCTCGACGAGAAGGCGAAACCGCGCACGACGCCGCCAACGGACGATCAGATCGAACAGAAGAAAGCCGAGCGCCGCTCAGGTGACTTTCCGCCCGCCTCCGCACCTGAAGACGACGACATCGAACAGGCTGTCGAACGCGAGATCTGGGACAGGCTGAAGGCAGAGCCCATCAACCGCCGCAGGGACGCGAGTGAAGATTAACTCTTCAGCCGAATATGTGGGACCGCCGGTGTGAGTCTCGTCGGCTCCCTAGCAGAAGCGGACGCGGAATGACTTCATGGGAAGAAATGGTTCCCGCTGGCCCTCTGTGACCAACCATGCATCCGTAATCTCAAGCAGCCCTGTCCCGCAAATAACCGTCGGCCGCCCCTCGCGCATGAAGATGACCTTGCCGACGTCGCGGATCTCGCAGTGGACATCCTCGACAACCTCAACATTCTCGACGATCAGCTCCTGGCCTTTCGACGTCCTGCAACGCGCGCCCAAATAAGGCGAGCCAACCGCATCGACGAGGCGCCGGATCTCCTCAGCGCTATTTGACCAGTCGATGGCGTAGTCGTCATCGTCCCGCCAGATCGAATAGGTTGCGTTCGCCTCTTTCTGGGGAACCCCGACAATCTCCTCGCCAGCAGCGATCCTCGCGGCGATGTTTTCGGCGAGATCACAATAGTTTCGATTGTTCAGCTCGATCGCCTCGGCAATCTTGAGCGGATAGGTGACGGGGCTCGTCTGCTGCCCGATGATATGCCCGCGGTCATACTCGCTGGCGCCGAATAGCGCCGTGACGCCGATTTCTTTCTCGCCATTGACCAGCATGTTCACCAGCGGCGCAAAGCCCCGATAACGCGGCAGCGGCGAGTCATGGAAGACGATCAGGCGCTCGACCGGATGCCTGATGAGCCACCGCCAAGAGATCGCGAAAACATACTCATCGCCTCTCAGCGCCGGTTCCGCGCCCCTGAAGTCAAATGCGATCCCAGCAGCACGACAGTGCTCAGCGATGTCTTCGCTGAAATCATTCTCGATATTGGAGTCCTTGCCGATCACGACGCGTTCGATCACGCCAGGATAGGTCGAGGTCAGCCGGCGGAGGACCTCAAAGCCCTTCTGCGTCATGATGTAGAGTACGGCGCTGCTCATCCTGTTCCCCTCCAGTCAATCAGCAAGTCTGGCCCTATCGGGTGGTCCCTATTCCCACTCGATGATGAAAGAACTGATAAATCGGTATAAAAACAAGCACTTGCGAAAAACCTGTGGAAAAGTACCGTCGTCGATTCCGGCAATATAATTCGGTAGGCAAATCAAATGATGCATGCAACTCGCATCGTTGCAGTTGACCCGATTCCGATGCACGGCCTGACCTTAGCCGAATTACAGTGGCGACACCATTTCACACTGACGTCAGCATTGCCTGACTGAGCCGAAGTAGTGTGATGTCCAACCACAGCGTTCGGCAAGTTACATTACCTCGGACAGAAACCCACCTTGTCCGAGGTTTTGGGACATCCATAGGCGCTACCAGCCCCTAGACCGACACACTCGCCGGATCGCGGTCCTCTCGCAGTTGAGCAGATCGGGGCGCAAACCATCATCATGCGTAACGCCGCCGCCAAAAACCTCGTGGGCTCTGGCAAGCCGACCGGCACGGTCTTTCAGGCGCTGCGCTATCTTGGCAAGGATGGGATCGATGCCGATATCGTGGCGCGCCTCGCCAAGACGATTGACGCCGACACGCGCCGCGCGCTGCTCAAGGATGCCTTGCAGGCCCCCGGATGGATGCGACCGGTTGGCCAGCAGACTGCGGCAGCCTGACGGTGGATGGGTTCGCGCGAGAAACCGCAGCCATCCGCGCGGAGGCTTTCAGGAGACGGCTGCCCGGATGGGCGTTCGGCCTCCCATCATCGAGAAAGACTTCTGGGTCTGCTGGACGATCAAGTGCGCTTTCTCACTTGGCGACAGGATACCCGGCCTGATCTTCAAAGGCGGCACTTCTCTCTCGAAAGCCTATGGCCTGATCCGCCGCTTCACCGAAGAGGCGACGCCAATCTATGTGGATGATCTGCGTCGCTGTTGCGGTCGACCTCGCCAGAGATGGAATAATGATAGGATCGGTTTCGGCTGTAACAGTTAGCTTTCTATCGTCATTGGCGCCTGCCAAGTGCTGGCAGACACTCCGGAGGGCTATTCGGTAGTAGCGAACTTGAGGGAGAAAAATGTGCCGCGAGGCAGACGCAATGGAGTGTCGCTCTCCTTTCCCTCCAATTGTCTCGGATCGGCGCTGATTGCCTGATTTTATCTGCGGGATGCGCTTGATGCCACAAAATATGTCGCCCTGAGCTTCGTGGCCGGTCTGCTGACAGTAGCCGCAGCAGAAGACATGCTCAAGGAAGCGCACCAAGCTGCATGCGATACGCAAAGTTCAATGCTCTCTTTCGTGGGTGGTTTCGCGCTGTTCGCACTCGTCTCTGCCGGCCTTAGAACCGTCCTCAAAAATCCGGGTCTGCTTTCCTTGTTCTGAACCTCTCGCTGTGGAGGCTCAGCAGCCACGGGCCCATGACGCGGCCTCGCCGGTTGCACCGGGATCGAAGCAGCGCATTTCGGCACTGGTCAGTGCACTGGCGAGCGCACTGCCCCATTCTATCCACTTCCGGTCGCCAATAACAGCGATGCGGTCGAAATCGTAGCGGTGCGCAGTATCCATTTTCAGATCCTCACACAGTGCGCCAAACCCCTCATAACCATCGAAACCGGTCAGATCGACGACCAGGCCCTTTCCTCCTTTGGCGATACTGTTGTGAAGCAAGGCATGCATTTGCCGCATATCTTCCTCGGTCAGTTTGCCCTCGCAGACGATCCCGAGGACATCATCGTATTCTGCTAATGTTTCTTTAAACATAGGCCTATTCCTTTCCTTGAGAATTCGAATGCCCGTAAATACCAGCGTTTCGGTGGGCATGATCTTCGTGCTCGAACTCAAGACTCGAATGAGCAATTCCGAAGCGCTCATTCAGGCGCTCCTTGATCGCGGCCTTGACGGTCTCGATTCGAGACCAGTTTTCCCCTGATACAACCACATGACAGTCAAGCGCTGTCTCATGCTCCTGCATCTGCCAGAGATGCACATGATGGACATCCACGACACCATCAACACTTCGCATCGCCTCAATGACGGCACCGTTGTCAATGTCCGGCGGACTTCCCAGCATTAACATATGGATCGGCCCGCCGATTTCGCGGAACGACAGATAGAGAATGTATACCGCGATACCGATCGTCACGAGCGGATCGACCAGTCTCCAGTCATAGAGAAGGATGAGCGTGCCGCCCGCGACAACAGCAACCGACGCAAGCGCATCCGACAGATTGTGCAGAAAGAGTGCCCGGATATTCACGCTCCCTTTCTGCATCGAATAGGTCAGAAGCGCTGTCAGCGTATCGATGACCAGCGCAACAACCCCGAGAATGACCACTGTCCATCCGCCGACGGCCGGCGGATCAATGATTCGCATGACACCCTCATACACCAGATAGAGGCCGATAATGATCAAGGAGGTATAATTGATGAGGGCTGCAACGATTTCGATGCGGCCATACCCAAAGGTCATCCGCTCATCAGCTGGTCGCCGCGCAATCTTGCGCGCAGCGAACGCGATGACAAGCGACGCCATGTCAGAGAAATTGTGCAGGGCATCGGCGATGAGCGCGAGGCTGCCGGAGAAAACACCTCCGACAACCTGCCCAATAGTGAGTAGTGCGTTTGCCCAGATAGCAATGGACACTCGACGATCACCGCTCTCGGGATCAAGACCGTCATGATCATGGGCGTGGCTCATGATCGGCCTCCTCTTCCAGCACATTGCGCTTGCACTCGAGATAGGCGCGTCGCCGCGCGTCTACCGCGTTTTTGACACGGCTCTTTGACGGTATCAGGCCGCATTCTTCCCGCACCTTTGCCGCCTGCTCACTTGAAAGGGACGCCATCGCGTTACCGAAACTCCCACAGCCCGTCAGGGCTGCGAGAGAAACGGACATGATCGCGACGCGAAGGTCACGATGGATGAACATGTTCGGCCTCCAGCAAGGAATGGTGAGCTTCCGGTTTCGGGGCGAACCAGCGATGAAGGGCTGGCAGGACCAGAAGCGTCAACACGGTCGATGAGACGAGCCCGCCCATAACGACCGTTGCTAGCGGCCGCTGGACTTCCGCCCCGACACCGGTTGCGAAGAGTAACGGCGCCAGCCCGAGTGCTGTTGTCAGTGCCGTCATCATCACCGGACGTGCCCGTAAGCCTGCCGCCTCGACCGCGAGCGCATCGCGGTCCCGGCCTTCCCGGGCAAAATCGTCCATGAAACTGACAAGCACCATTCCATTGCCAAGCGCGATGCCGAACAGGGCAATGAAGCCGACCGTCGCGGGCACGGAAATGGGCAGACCGGCAATCCAGAGCGCCATCGCCCCGCCGGTCAATGCCAGCGGAATGTTGAGCAGGATCAGTATGGCCGACTTCATGCGCCCGAAGGTCAGAAGCAGGATCAGGAACACGATGCCGAGCGTGATCGGGATCACGACCGCAAAGCGCTCATTGGCCTCCTGCTGCAGCTCGAACTGGCCGCCCCATTCGACCCGGTAGCCGGCTGGAAGGTCGAGCTGGTCGGCGACGACCTCCTGCGCATCGGCGACATAACTGCCAATATCGCGCCCCCGCACATTGAGCTGCACGGTAATGAAGCGCTCACCATTTTCGCGGGTGATCTGCCGGGGACCAACGATTTCCCGGATATCGGCCACGCTTTCGAGCGGAATGCGCGCGCCGCTGGCCGATTCCAGAATGATCCGTCCAATGGCCTCGGGCGTATCCCGGTCCGCCTCGGCATAGCGCACGATGACAGGGAACTGACGAACGCCTTCGAAAACGGCCCCCGCCTCGGCCCCGCCGACACCGGAACGCAATGCATCAAGGGCATCCTCCACACTTAGGCCGTAACGGCCAAGCGCCGGACGATTGAGCGAGACCACAAGCTGCGGTGCGCCGGTGATCTGGTCGGCCTGGACGTCGGTTGCCCCCGGCACGTCCTGGAGGATCGCCTGCAGCGCCTGTGATCCCTCAAGCAGAACCTCCGTATCAGGCCCGAAAATCTTGACCGCTAGTTGCGCCTTCGTGCCGGTGAGAAGTTCATCGACCGACATCGCGATCGGCTGACCGACATTGACCCGGACACCGGGGAAGCTGCCGAGATTGTCGGATATGGAGGCGCGAAGGTCATCCGGAGTCATCCCTTCTCGCCAGTCACTTCGCGGTTTAAGTGCCACGAAGGCTTCGATGCTGTTGACGGGGTCGGCATGCGCACCGACTTCCCCGCGTCCGATACGGCTGACGATCGAGCTGATTTCCGGGAATGTCTCAAGCAGACGGTTCTCGATCCGGGTCGAGGTCTCCTTCGCTTCGGTGAGCGATATGGATGGCGCCATTGTCACCCTGAGCAGGACGTCACCTTCTTCCAGCGCCGGTGTAAACTCCGAGCCAAGCCGGGTTGCCGATAAGCCCCCAACGAGAAGCAGGACGCCCGCGAGCCCGATGGCCGCAAGGCGTCGCCTGACAAAGAAGGCCGCGAGCGGCCTGATGCCGCGGGTCAGACGGCTGTCGCCTTCCTTTTCGTTCCTTTTCGGCGCGCGCATCAGGCCAAGCGCCATGGCCGGGGCAATAAGGGCCGCATAAATGAGCGACCCCGTCATGGCGAGCGCCGCGGAGGCTGCGAGCGGGCGGAACGTCTTGCCCTCAGTGCCCTGTAGAGAGAACAAGGGCAGGAAGACAATGATCACCACCGCCACGGCAGCGATCAACGGCGCGATCACCTCAGCGCTCGCACGCGCAACGGTGGTACGGCTGTCTTCGCCGTCGCGTCGTTCACGGAAGCCGCGATCGACGTTTTCAGCGATCACAATCGCCCCGTCGACCATCATGCCGATGGCGATGGCCACCCCGCCAAGCGTCATCAGATTGGCACCGATACCTAGGGCATTCATCGCGACGAAGGCAAAGCCGACAGAAAACGGAATCGACATCACCACGACCAGGCTCGGCCGCCAGCCCCCGAGGAACAGGAAGACGATGACGGCGACCAGAAGCGCGCCTTGCCAGAGCGCGGTCGTCACGGTGGCCGCTGCCTTTTTCACCAGGGTGCCCTGGTCATAATAAGGTACAGCCTTCACCCCTTCTGGAAGCGAGGCGTTGATCTCTTCAAAGCGCGCCTGCGCGTTCTCGATGACTTCCGAGGTATTGGTGCCATAGAGTTTCAGCACCAGGCCAGCGACCGTCTCGCCATTGCCATTGGCGGTTGCAAGGCCCTGCCGGACGCCCCCGCCGATCGCAACTTCACCGAGATCAGCAACGCGAACCGGACGCCCATCCACTGTTTTCACGGGTGTCTCACGCAGGTCGTCAAGGGTTTTGGCCAACCCGACACCGCGTACCGTATATTGTTCGGCACCGATTTCGATGAACTGGGCCCCGGCAGTCCTGTTTGCGCTCTCCAGCGCATCGATCACTTCGCTGACGCTCAGATCGTAAGAGATCAGCTGATCGGGATCCAGGCGAACCTGGTATTGTTTCTCGAAGCCACCGAGCGACAGAACCTCGGTCACGCCTTCGACAGACTGGAGCGGATACTTGATCATCCAGTCGGCAATCTCGCGCAATTCGACGAGAGACCGCTCACCTGTCTCGTCCACGAGACGGTAATACATAATGATACCGAGACCGGTCGAAATCGGCCCCATCTTTGGCGTCCCGAACCCGTCGGGTATGGCTTCGCCCGCTTCGCCGAGGCGTTCGCCAACCACCTGCCGGGCAAAATAGACGTCGGTGCCATCCTCGAAATAGATGTTGATAACGGATAGGCCAAAATTCGAAGTGGAGCGGATTTCCTCCACCTTGGGCAGGCCGGACATCGACGTCTCGATCGGATAGGTCACATAGCGTTCGACCTCTTCCGGCGAAAGGCCTTCGGTCTCCGTGAAGACCTGGACCAGTGAAGGCGATGGATCTGGAAAAGCGTCAACGGGCAGGCTGCGAAAGGCAAACAGGCCGCCGATGGAAAGGGCGAGTGCGGCGATGGCGGCCAGCAGCCGGCCACCCGCAAGGCGGTGCATCAGATTGATCATTTGCAGGTCTCCTAGTGTGCGTGGCCGTCGCCGAAAGCGTCTTTTTCAAGCTGTGCTTTCAGCGTGAAGGCACCCTCGATGACGAAGGCTTCGCCCGCCTCCAGACCGGAGACGATCTCGGTATAGCCCCCAGCGCTGTCGCCTGTGCGCACCTCGCGCGGTTGGAAACCGTCATCTGTTGGAACGAAGACCGAGATCCTATCCTCGACACTGACAAGCGCATCGGAGGGTACGCGCACCACAGACCGCGCCTCTCCCGTCTCGATCCGGGCGGTCACGAACTGACCGGGTTTCAATCTGTGTTCGGCATTGTCGACGATGACACGTGCCGTCGCGGTACGGGACGTCTCAGCGATAACCGGCAGGACGGTCGAAATCTTTCCTTCGGCCAGCCTCTGGCCGTCCTCCCGCTGAAGGACCACGGTCTGGCCTTCCTCGACTTTTCCGAGGTCTTCCTTGTAAACCGCGATATCTGCCCACACGACGCTGTCATCGATGATGACAAACATGGGCTCGCCGCCAGCCGACACGGTTTCGCCAAGCGAGATCCTCCGCTCTATGATCTCACCGGTTATCGGCGCGGTGAGATAGGCCTGTGCCAGGGCGCCATCCGCAGCTTCATCCAAACCGTCCAGTACACTATGACCAATGCCTACGGCATGTAGCCTGCTTTCGGCCGCCTCCCGGGCGGCATTCGCCGCCGAAAACGACGCACGCGCCGACTGCACATCTGCTTCAGAGGTGATTTTCTGTTTCCAGAGGTTTTCCTCACGCGCAAGTTCCGCCTGCGCGAGGCGCTCCGCGCTCAGCGCATTCAGATAATCGGCCTTGAGCCCGGCAAGCTCACGGCTGGTCAGGCGGGCCAGCGTTGTTCCGGCTTTCACCGTATCGCCCTCACCTGCATAAAGCTCGGCGACAATGCCTTCGACCTGTGGCGAGACCCTGGCGACACGGTCCGCATCGAAGCGGATTTCCGCGGGCAGTTCCAACAGGCCCGAAACCGTCCCGGTTTCGGCTTGCGCAGTGTGGATTCCGACCGCTTCAGCCGCCTCAGCACTCAGCTCGACATGATCGCCATCTTCTTCATGGCCTGCATGTTCGCCGTCGGCTTCTTCATGCTCATCATCGGTTTCGAGGGCCGTCTGATTTGCGTCAGACGAAGCAGGCGCGCCATTGCCACAGGCCGCGAGATATAAAAACGCCGGCGAAAGTATTGCCGCGTAGAAAAGGTTCTTTTTCATTGGGATTCTCCTTCGAACGGTGCAGCGCCAATCAGGGCGCGCAACCGCAGGGTTTGTGTCTGGAGCGCCAGTCGGGCATCTATCACCTTGGCGCGGGTTTCGATCAGGCTACGCCGTGCATCGAGCGTGGCGGTGAGGTCGAACTTGCCGACCCGATAGCCTTCGGCGGCTGAAGCGTAGGCATCTTCGGCCAGTGGAAGGGCTTCACCCTCGAGACGCTGCAAGCGGGATTTTGCGGCCCGCACCTGCGCGGCGAGGCTCGCCTGCTCGGCTCTCAGCCTTGCCTCGACCGCCCGTGCATTGAGTTGCGCCCCTTCGGTGCGAATCCGGGCGGCCCGGGTAGCGTCCTGGTTGCGATCGAAAACAGGCAGCGGCAGGCTCACGCCTGCCAGGAAAGCACTGTCTCCGGTGTCCTCGAAGCGCCGGACGCCGGCAGAGACGGTGACATCCGGCCAAGCGCCCGCCCGTGCACGGTCTGTCGCTGCCGCTCTGGCATCGGCACCGGCTTGCGCCGCCTGCAATCTGGGATGGGTGCCGGGGGCGGAGTCTGGCTCCGCTGTGCCTATCGCCAGTCCGGATGTCTCCGGCTCGGGCAGGACAAAATCCACCTCGGCACTACCCCAGACCGACGCGAGCGCGAGCGCACGCGCCTCGGCCTCGCCACGGGCAGCATCGGCGGCGGCCTTAAGACTTGCCGCTTCGGACCTTGCCCGGGATAGCTCCGGCGGGGCGGCAGCGCCAGCATCGACGCGACGCTCTACGACGCTGGCAAACTCCTCGGCCAGTTTGGCCGATGCGTCCGCCACGTCCGCCATTTGGATGGCTGCCTGCAAATCCAGAAAGAGTTCGCCCGCGAGCCTCTGGGCTTCCAGCCGCTGAAGGTCGCACTCTGCGCTTGCAAGCGCGGCCTCGGCTCTTGCGGCCCTCTCGGAAAGGCGACGCTTGCCGCCGAGCCGGAAGGTCTGCTCCAGCGCCAGCGTCGTCTCATAGGCTCCGAAACCTTCGAGACCGCCGGTGCCTGCGAAATTCTCCGTCTCCACAGAGATCGATGGGTTGAGCCACCGGCCCGCCTGATCGGCATCCGCCGAAGCGGCTCTGGCCTCCAGCGCGGCCGTCAAGACTTCCGGTGCGGCATGGCCCGCACGGGCAACCGCACGTTCCAGCGTTAATGGCCGGGTTTGATCATATTCAATTGTTCCTATGGGTACAGGTGCGCACCCCTGGGCATGGGCCGCCCCGACCATGGCCGACAGGGCCGTAGCGGCGACAGCGCCGCATAGCAAATTCCTCATTTCGGATAACTTCCTCGTCTAGAGTCAACGACAGTGCAGCCGGAGCAGCACAGAGTTTTGGTGTCGTTGGTCTAAGCGCGGGGAGGACGGTAAAGACCGTCGGGACCGAGGCTCGCATGGGCTGCCTGTCCCGGATAGAGCCGCTTTGTCTGAATTTCAGGCTGAATGGCGGCGCCGAAATCGCCGCCGCCTATCATGTGGACATGACAGCTGCCGCAATGATGGGCCTTGTGTTCGTGTCCATCATGCGAGGGTTCCTCGCCGAACCCGTCCTGCGAAAGCTCGGCATCGGCGCATATCAATGTATCGTTGTCACCAGCATGCATCGAATCCGCCGCGGCACTCATGGGCGCAACAACGAAAGCGACCGTCATCACCATGACGATCAATGTTCGCATGTGCCTTATGATCCTGGACAGATTCATATTATAAACTTAGCAGCTTTCCGTGATAAGCGAGTTAATTACTACAAGGTCAATTCCTATAACCTCTCCAGTCACTGTAGGGTCAAGCCCTAAATTGACGGCGGTTTCGCAAGAACCTCTTGTCCGCCATGTTCGTCATGCAGGCATCCCTCATGATGGCCCAGCGCCGCGAGCACCGAGCAGGATGCGATTTTTCCGGCCTCGCATGAAGACAGCATGCGTTTGAGTTCCGTCTCAAGGGACTTGAGTTGCGCGATGCGGCGCTGAACCTCTCCAAGCTGGTGCCGGGCGATCTCATCGACGCGCTCGCAGTCCTGCCCCGGGTCGACCTGAAGCGCGATCAGTTCGCGGATCGTCTCGACCGGGAAACCGAGATCGCGGGCGTGCCGTATGAACGCGAGCCGTTCGACCGCGTCTTCGGTATAGAGACGCTGTCCAGACTCGCTGCGATCCGGTTCGTCCAGCAGGCCGATAGACTCGTAGTAGCGAATTGTCGTGACCAGCACGTCCGTCGCCTTCGCCAGTTTTCCAATCGTGAAGCGCATAATACATCCTTGACCCTACAGTGGCTGTAGACTGTAGACTCTCATCTCCGAAATTGGAAGAGCAGGTTTTATCCATGTCCAACTGTTGCGAGAGCAAGACCTTTGACGGCACATCCCCCGCCTACAGGCGCGCGCTCTTTGCCGTTATCGCCATTAACGCCGTCATGTTCGTCGTCGAAATCTCAGCCGGGTATCTTGCGCGTTCACAGGCCCTGAAAGCGGACGCTCTCGACTTTGGCGCCGATGCGGCGACCTATGCGATCAGCCTAGCTGTTATTGGCATGAGCGCGTCCGTGCGCGCAAAGGCGTCCTTGTTCAAGGCAGGTTCTCTGGCCCTGATCGCACTGTTTATCCTCGGCTCGACACTCGCCCGCATCTTTGCAGATGGTGCGCCGGAGACCCTCACGATGAGCCTCATTGGCGCCATGGCGCTTGTCGCAAATTTGGTGAGCGTTCTGATCCTGCTGCGCTGGCGCGACGGGGACAGCAATGTCCGCTCGGTCTGGCTCTGCTCGCGCAATGACGCAATCGGCAATGTCGGCGTGATCGGGGCTGCGGGGCTTGTCGCCCTGACCGGTTCGCCCTGGCCTGATCTTATGGTGGCCGCCGTCCTCGCCGGGCTGTTCCTGCGCTCGTCCTGGTCGATCACACTTCAGGCGCTGGGCGAGCTTAAATCCGGACCCCGAAGCGACGGCCATCCTGTGGAGGCCGGGCGTTGACGCTTCGTGTTCCTCCTGTTCTGCAACTTGCGGCTTTCGGCCTGACCGCGTGGGCTGCAGCAAAGCTGTTTCCCGGTCTGTCTTTCCGGCTCGGAACGGTAGGCACTATTGGCGTTGTCGCACTTGCCACCATTGGCGCAGTGATCCTGCTTGCCTCCCTTGGCACGTTCCGCAAATCAGCAACAACGGTGAACCCCATCCATCCAGGAGCCGCAACAAGTCTGGTTACAGGCGGGCTCTACCGCTACACACGCAATCCAATGTATCTCAGCTTTGCAATACTACTTACTGCGGCCGCGTTTTCCTTCCAGAACTATGCCGCGGCGTTGATGCTGGCGCTGTTCATCAGCTCCATGACAATCCTGCAGATAAAGCCTGAAGAGCGGGCTCTCCATGCGCGGTTCGGTCCAGCGTACGAAGTCTATCGCGATCAGACCCCTCGGTGGCTGTAACGACGTCGGGCGCGAGCCGCAACGGATCGCCAGAGCAAGGCTGGGGCAAAGCCCGAACCAAATGGTATTCTTGATTATACCCCACTGGGGTATTATTTGTTGCTAAGATTAGCCCTCCTACCTGGAGACATTGCCATGTCATCCGACCATACATCCCCCCACGGCCATTCATGCCATCATGAGCATGCCGCGCCGGACAAGCCGGACGGCGCCTACGACAATATCCCGGAGGGCTATTCCGGCACGGTCTGGACCTGTCCGATGCATCCGCAGGTCCGCGAAACCTCCAATACTGGCTGCCCGATCTGCGGCATGGCGCTGGAACCGGAAACGGTCACAGCCGAACAGGATACGAGCGAACTCGACGACATGACGCGCCGTTTCTGGGTGTCGCTCATCTTCTCCGGCCCGCTGCTCGCCTATGTCATGGGAGAGATGATCCCGGGCAGCCCACTCATGGACTGGGTGGACCCCAGCGTGAGTGTGTGGCTGCAGGCGGTCCTGGCGACACCCGTCGTTGTCTGGGCTGGCTGGCCGTTCTTCATGCGTGGCTGGCAGTCGGTCAAACGCCGCAGCCTCAACATGTTCACCCTGATCGCCATGGGCGTCGGGGTCGCCTATCTCTACTCGCTCGTGGCGACTTTCGCCCCCGGCATCTTCCCGGACTCCTTCCGGGGCCATGGCGGCCATGTCGCGGTCTATTACGAGGCCGCCGCCGTCATCGTTACCCTCGTCCTGCTCGGACAGGTGCTGGAGCTCAGGGCGCGCAATGCCACCTCGGGCGCCATCCGCGCCCTGCTCGAACTGGCACCGCCGACGGCCCGGCGCATTGCCGAAGATGGCAGCGAGCAAGAAGTCGATCTCGCTGACGTCCAGGCCGGTGACCGGCTGCGCGTGCGTCCGGGAGAGAAGGTGCCGGTCGATGGCGACGTGGTGGAAGGCCATTCCTCCGTCGATGAATCCATGGTCACCGGTGAGCCCGTGCCGGTGGAAAAGGCCGCCGGCGACCGGCTGACCGGCGGCACGGTCAACGGCACCGGATCGCTGGTCATGAAGGCCACGCATGTCGGCGAGGAGACGCTGCTCTCGCAGATCGTGCAGATGGTCGCCGCCGCTCAGCGCTCGCGCGCACCGATCCAGCGGCTGGCCGACATCGTGTCCTCGATTTTCGTGCCAACCGTCATTGCCGCCGCCATCATCACCTTCATCGTCTGGGCCCTGTTCGGACCGGAGCCGGCCATGGCCTTTGCCATCGTCAACGCTGTTGCCGTGCTGATCATTGCCTGTCCGTGCGCGCTCGGCCTTGCCACGCCAATGTCGATCATGGTCGGCACCGGAAAGGGCGCCTCCAACGGCATCCTGATCAAGAATGCCGAAGCGCTGGAAACGTTTGAGAAGGTCGACACCGTGGTCGTCGACAAGACCGGGACGCTGACACTCGGGCGTCCGGAGCTCGTGCTGGTCCAGCCGGCCGAAGGCTTCGACGAGCCAGCGCTGCTGGGACTTGTCGCTGCGGTGGAGCGCTCGAGCGAACACCCCCTGGCCGAAGCCATCGTTCGCGGTGCCGAGGCGCGTAACGCCCCTGTCCACACAGCGGAGAATTTCGGCTCTGTCACCGGCGAGGGTGCGCAGGCGACCGTCGACGGCCGGCCGGTCGCCATCGGCAACCGGAAGATGATGCAACGGATCGGGGCATGGGCCGAAGATCTCGGCGCGGATGCGGACACGTACCGGTCGGAAGGCCAGACGGTGATGTTCGTGGCCGTCGATGGCAAGCCCGCCGGGCTTGTCGCCGTTGCAGACCCGATCAAGGACACCACACCCGAAGCCATTCGCCGCCTGCACGCCGAGGGCCTGAAGATCGTCATGCTGACCGGTGACAGCGAAGGCACGGCGAAGGCTGTGGCTGCGAAGGTCGGGATCGACGAGGTGCATGCCGACGTCTCGCCTGAGGACAAGCACCGCATCGTGTCCGACCTCCAGAAAGCCGGGGCGCGCGTCGCCATGTGCGGTGACGGTATCAACGATGCCCCCGCGCTCGCCCAGGCCGATGTCGGCATCGCCATGGGGACCGGTACCGACGTCGCCATGGAAAGCGCTGGCGTGACGCTTGTGAAAGGGGACCTGATCGGCGTGGCCAAGGCGCGCGAGCTCAGCCATGCGACGATGAGGAACATTCGCCAGAACCTGTTCTTCGCCTTTATCTACAATGCGCTTGGCGTGCCGGTGGCGGCGGGTGTCCTGTACCCCTTCTTCGGACTGCTGCTCAGTCCTATGATTGCAGCGGGCGCCATGAGCCTTAGCTCTGTTTCCGTGATCGGAAACGCGCTGCGCCTCAGAACACTGAAACTTTGACCTGACGGAGAAATAACATGTCCAGAATCCTTTTCGCAGGCGCCGGCGGCATGCTGGTCATGGCAGCCGTTATTGTCGGATGGATGCTCTTTTCGACGCCGGCCCCGGCGAGCGCGCAGACAGTGACCGTTCACAAGACGCCATGGTGCGGCTGCTGCACGGCCTGGGTCGATCATCTTCGCGACAATGGCTTCGATGTCGTGGTCAAGGAAGAGGAAGACCTGAGGCCGGTGCGAGCACGCCTGGGCGTTCCGGATCCGCTGATGAGCTGCCATACAGGTGAAGTCGATGGCTATGCGGTCGAAGGTCATGTCCCGGCCCGCGAAATCCGTCGTCTCCTGAGCGAACGGCCCGCGGCGGACGGCCTGTCCGTGCCCGGCATGCCGCAAGGCTCCCCGGGCATGGAAACACCCAACCCGCCGGACCGTTATGACGTGCTTCTATTCTCCGGGGACAGCGCCCGGACCTACGCGACTTATGAAGGTCCTACGCAACTGGCTACTCCGGACGTCCAATGAGGTCCGGTCAGTACCGCAAGGGGTCACTGACTCTCGCCGGGACAGTCGCGATGGGGACCGGCGTCATGATTGGCGCCGGTATCTTCGCGCTGACCGGCCAGGTGGCGGAGTTCGCGGGTGACTTGTTTCCGCTCGCTTTCCTGCTCGCTGCCATCATCAGCGGGTTCAGCGCCTATTCCTATATCAAGGTCTCGAACAAGTATCCGAGCGCCGGCGGCATCGCGATGATCCTGGAGCGCGCCTATGGCCCATCGACGGTGACCGGCGGAGCGGCGCTGCTCATGGCGTTCTCGATGATCATCAATGAGAGCCTGGTGGCGCGCACTTTCGGCACCTACACGCTGCAGCTCTTCGGGATTGAGGGCGGCGTCCTCGTGCCGCTGCTCGCCATCGGGCTGATCGTCATCGCCTTCGGTATCAACATTGCAGACAATGAGTTTATCGGTAGCGTCTCCAAGGTCACCGCCGTCCTGAAGATCGGGGGCATCCTCGTCTTCGCGCTGGTCGCGCTCTGGGCGGCGGGCTTTGCTTTCCGCCCCGTCTCCGACGGCTTCGCCAATAAGACGTCTTCGGGCGGCTTCCTGGCTGGCGTTGCGCTTGCGATCCTCGCCTATAAGGGCTTCACCACAATCACCAACAGTGGCGACGAGGTGAAACAGCCGGAGAAGAATGTTGGCCGGGCGATCATGATCTCGCTCGCGATCTGCACGGTGGTCTACCTGCTGGTCTGCTATGCCGTCGGCTCGACGCTGACAGTGCCGGAAATCGTTGCGGCCAAGGACTATTCGCTGGCCGAAGCCGCCCGCCCGGCGCTCGGGGACTATGGGCTCTGGTTCACCGTGGCGATTGCCATCATCGCAACCGCCTCGGGGCTGCTGGCCAGCCTGTTCGCCGTGTCGCGCATGCTCGCCATGCTGACCGACATGCACCTCATCCCCCACCGCCATTTCGGTATGCCGGGCACGATCCAGAAACATACGCTGGTCTACACCGTGGTGGCAGCCGGCCTGCTCGCCGCCTTCTTCGATCTCAGCCGGATCGCCTCCCTCGGCGCAATTTTCTATCTCGTCATGGACATGATCATCCACTGGGGCGTCTTCCGCCACCTCAGGCAAGATGTCGGAGCCGCGCCAGCGATACTGCTTTGCGCCATTCTGCTTGATGCGCTGGCGCTTTCGGCTTTTCTCATCCTGAAATGGCAGGCGGACCCCTCCATTATCATCATCGCACTCACAGGCATGCTGGCCATTTTTGCCTTCGAACGTTTCTTCCTGCAGCGAATGCGGGAAACCGCAGGCGGGCACCATTCTGGCCGTGGGTAATTAGGCAACCCATGGCTAATTACCCGAAAGTAATGCGGAACCCCGCCCCCTAATTTTCCGTTGGCCTCAGATACCCCATACCAGTATCTAGAGGATCAAATGGACATGAAGACCAGCTACTGGCGCTTTGCCGCCATGATCGCGACATCGACGGCCGTAATGCTCGGCCTGATGTATCTCAACACCTATGCGTGGGAGCATGTTCGCTGGAGCGAGACCCGCTTCTACATGGCCTTCATCATGGGCGCGGCGATGGCCGTGGTGATGCTGAGCTTTATGCTGGGGATGTACAAGAACAGCCGCATCAATCTCGGCATCTATGCCGGCGCGGCGATCGTCTTCGTGCTGGCCCTCTGGCTGGTGCGCAGCCAGGCCACGGTGGAAGACCGGTCCTACATGAAAGCGATGATCCCGCACCACTCCATTGCCATCATGACAAGTGAGCGCGCCGGCATCGACGATGTGCGGGTGCGCGAACTTGCTGACGAGATCATCACGGCCCAGCGCCGGGAGATCAAGGAAATGGAATGGCTGATCTCCGACATTGCGGCGAACGGCGTGGCAGCTACGGAAAGCGCTGCTGAGGCCCGCCCGGTTCCACCTTTTGAAGGTACCCTCAACCCTGATGCAGCTGCTGGCGCGTCGGTCGCTGAGGACTAGCGTGCCTACCCGATCAGAAGACCCAATCGATCCCGCAAAGGAGTGAACAGAATGCGACTCGAAAAGATCAAGACAGAAGGTCTTGCCCACCTCTCCTACTTCCTGAGCGCCGATGGTGAAGCGGCCGTCATCGACCCCCGCCGTGACATCGACGTCTATCTGGAGCTTGCCCGTGAGGAAGGCGCTGTCATCAAGCACGTCTTCGAAACCCACAGGAATGAGGACCTGCTCTCGGGCGCTCCCGTTATCAAGCAGGAGACCGGCGCGCAGGTCTGGCATGGACCGAACCCTGAAAGGCCGGTGCAGTACGCTGCCAAGACGAGAGAAGGCGATACGTTTGAGATCGGGGGCGCCAAGATCAAGGTGCTCGAAACCCCCGGCCATACCGACGACAGCCTGTCCTACGTTCTCTATGACAAGAGCTTCGAGTATGGGCCTGTTGGCGTATTCACGGGCGATGCCCTGTTCATCGGTGATGTCGGCCGGACCGACTTCTATCCCGATCGCAAACGCGAAGTCGCCGGCCTTCTCTATGACAGCCTGAAAAAGCTGACAGGACTTGGCGACCAGTGCCTGGTCTATCCCGCACACGGGGCCGGGTCGGTCTGCGGCTCTGGCATGGCCGACCGGGAGTTCTCGTCCATCGGGCACGAAAAGCGCAACAATCCGCGCCTGCAGATCGAAGACCGCGAGGCCTTCATCGACGCCAAGGTTGCCGAGAACCATTATATTCCGCCGTATTTCCGGCGCATGGAAGAAGGCAACATGGAAGGCACCGAGGCCGCCCCGCCTGCGCCCATGCCGGCTTCCCCCGCCCAGCTGCTCGACCCGGGCGATGCGGTCTGCCTTGATGTTCGCGGCATTTTCGATTTTGCTGGCGGACACCGCACGGGCGCGCTCTGCATCCCGCTCGACATGCTGGCCGCGTTTGCCGGCTGGCTGCTGCCCGCTGACAAGCCGGTGCTGCTGGTCACCCGCGATGAAGACCAGGCCATCGAGGCAGCCACGACGCTTCAGAGGATCGGCTTCGACAATGTGAGCGGATTTGTCGGCGGGGCCATGCCACTGGCAATCAAGAACGGTCCGCTCGAGGCGCTTGAATTCGTCGACACGGAAACGGTCGCCTCACGCGTGGACAATCCACCGGCTGGCTGGACCCTGCTCGATGTCCGGTCCCTCGATGAGTATGAAAGCGGCCACATCAAGAACAGCATGCACGCCTATGCCGGAAAGCTGCCCGGCGCCGCCAGTGACCTCGACCCGGACAAGCCGGTTACGGTCATGTGCGGCAGTGGCGCCCGCGCCACGATTGCTGCCTCGCAGCTCATGCGGAGCGGCTTTTCCCAAGTCGATGTCTATATCGGATCGATGAAAGCGTGGACTGAGGCTAGTATGCACACCATCCACTGATGGAGACTCGCATTTGCCAAAAATCGCACTAACTATGATACCCGGTATGGGGTATATTCGATGAAAACGGAGACGAAGGATGCCGCGATCAGAAGACTGGCCCGGATCGAAGGCCAAGTGCGCGGTATTTCAAAGATGGTAGCCGAAGACCGGTACTGCATTGATGTGATCCGCCAAGTTCAGGCCGTCAAAGCCGCTCTGGTTGGCCTGGAAACGGTAGTTCTCAACGATCACATCAACACATGCGTCGATCACGCCCTTACCTCAAGCAGCGTCGAGGATCGCCGCGAAAAAGTTGAAGAGCTGGTCGCTGTACTTGGAGGCCGCAAGAAATGACGTATGTACGGGCTGCTCGCAAGCAAATATCAAGAGTTACAATCTAGGCTGCCTTTGATGACTCTCTGGACGCGCCTTGTGATGATCGCTGTCGCCGCCTTCCTGGCGGGGCAGCCAGTCATGGCGTGTCCAATGATGTTGGGCGATGCCGAGGTATTGTCCGTATCTGAAAGTCAGATCCATCCTTGCCCCGAAATGGCGCCTGCGCCTGCCATGGATCATGGGCCAGGGAAGCGTTCTTCCTCCTCAGATTGTCCCGCTGGTTTTGACTGTCCGCCTATGCTGATGCAGGCGCAAGCCGATGCTAACCCACCGGTTACGATCAGACATCCCGACCAGGTGTTCGCGGCTGTCGCAAATGAGGCGCCTGTCACCTTCCCTCCCGAAAGACCGATTCTCAAAACTGGTCCTCCCGAGACTCCTGATCTCCCGCCCCTCACGCCTATAAGCTTGAAACAGCGTCTCCTGAATTGAGAGCGATGATCTGAGGCTGCCTGAGCAGCCCATGATCGTCGTGCTTTCACAGTCAGGAAAACCTGTTTTATCATGCCTACCACAATCAGAATTCTGCAAGCCGCAGCGCTTGTAGCCATCACGCTTCTGCCAGCGGCCCACGCCCAGAGCTTCGACGAGCTCGAAATCCGTCTCGCAGACCATCCAAGTCTGTCAGCTCTTCGATATGACGCCGAAGCGAGCCGGGAACGCGCCAGCGCTGCAACGGCCCTGCCCGATCCTGTTGTCTCTATCGGGATCAACAATTTCCCCATCTATGATCCGTCCTTCACAAGCTATCTGCCGACCAACAAAGCGATTGGTGTCCGCCAGCAATTTCCTAGCCTCGCTGGCCGCGAAGCCCGCGCCGGCGAAGCGCGCGCCATATCCTTGCAGACAGATGCCGCCCGCGACGCCCGGTTCGCAATATTGCGGGCTGAACTCATCGCACTTCTGGCAGAGAAGCAGCGTATCGAGGCGCAACGCATTCTGGCCGACGCCCGCGACGCCAAATATGACGAGCTGACCGGGGTCGTCGGGGCTGAAATCGATGCAGGCCGCCCCGCGGTCTATCGCTTGGCCGAAATCGAAGGCGAGCGCTCCGAGGTTTCAAGAACGCGCGTCGATCTCGAACGGCAGGATGCAGAAATCGATGCCCAGCTTATGGATCTTGTTGGGCTTGTGCCAAATACGCCCATCCCGCCGCTTCGAATGAAGGAATGGTCAGGCGCGGCACTCGATTTCCATGCAGTACGCGTCGCTGATGCTGCTGTCAGGGTGACTGAGTTCGGCGTCGAGGAAGCAAGATCGGAATGGAAACCAGAATGGGGTGCGCAACTCACTTACCAGCAGCGCGATGCCGGCCAGACCTTTGCCGGCGATGACTGGGTGTCCGGCACAATTACTTTCACAGTTCCTCTTTGGGCGAAACAGAAACAAGAGCCGCGCCTTCGCGCAGCCCGAGCCGAGAGGGCTGGTGCCGAACAACGCTACCAGGCCGCTGCTCGAAGTGCCTCCGCCCGCTACGCATCCTTGGCAGCAGCGATCAAATCCTCCGAGACCAGTCTCGACATTCTTGAGAGAGAGATTGGTGCCGTCGAAGACGAGATCGATGCACAGCTCAATATCTATGAATCAGGCGTCGGCGGATATGCGCCCATCATTGATGGCGAGATTGCCGTTCTCAAACTCCGCGCTCAGATCGAAACCGAAAAAGCCCTCAAGGCTGCCTCGATCGCGCGCCTCAACGCGCTTCTGGTGACCCCATGAGACATGCTTATCTGTTCATCGCCATCACACTTGGCGGCCTTGCACTCGGCGGATGCGGTGCCCCCACCGCGCGCCAGACGGCCATCCCCGAAGCGGCAGTCGGGGAGCAGCAATACACTTGCCCGATGCACCCTCACTACATCTCTACAGATCCGAATGGCACTTGCCCGATCTGCGGGATGGACCTTGTACCAGCCGATAAAAAGGAAAGTAGTGCCAGTGGCGAGCGCGAAATCCTCTACTACAAGCATCCGATGGGTAAGCCGGATACCTCGCCCGTTCCGAAGAAAGATTCCATGGGTATGGATTACATCCCCGTTTACGCCGACGAGGCTGGAGCCGGCGTCACGGTGTCACCCGAAATGATCCAGACCATGGGCATCCGGACAGCACCCGCAGAGGTCCGCGATTTCAGCCGCGTGCTGAGAGCCTTCGGAACGGTCGAGACCAATGAGCGGTTGGAGAATGCGACGGTCTCGAGACTTGAAGGCTGGATAGAGAATCTTGCGGTCAATGCCGAAGGTGACACGGTCAGGCCGGGTAGCCTGCTCTATCGGGTCTACAGCCCTGACCTCATTGCAGCGCAAAAAGACTATCTGAACTCGATCGATATCGGGAACGAAACGCGTATTTCGTCGGTTCGCCAGCGCCTGCGTTCGCTTGGAATGCAGGAGGCTGCCATCAGGCAGCTGACAGAGTCCGGAAAGGTAATTGAACGCGTGCCTGTCTATGCAGAGGCGGGCGGTACGGTGGCCGACCTTCAGGTGCGCGATGGCGACTACGTCAAACCGGGCACACCCATCCTCCGCCTGCAGTCCTATTCGGGCGTCTGGATCATTGCATCCATACCGGAAAGCGACCTTCCATTGGTGGACACTGGTGTTCCAGTCCGTCTTAGTTTTCCCAGTGCGCCGGAAGCGCCTGACGAGGGCCGGATAGATTATATTTATCCGACGATAGACCCGAAGACGCGAACAGCTGATGTCCGGATAGAAGTCGACAATGCCTCAGGCTATCTTCGCCCTGGAGCTTATGCCGATATTACACTCAATGTCGGAGGCCAGCCACGCCTGTCTGTCCCCAGCGAAGCCATAGTCATTGGCAGCGAGGGCGCCCGCGTCATCGTCGCGGAGGGCGAAGGCAGGTTCTCAGGACGCGCTGTAAAAACCGGCGTTTCCTCCAATGGCCGCACAGAAATCCTCGAAGGTCTTCAGCGCGGCGAGATGATCGTTGCAAGCGGCCAATTCCTGCTTGATAGCGAAGCCAATCTGAGGGAGGGCCTCTCGAAACTTGAAGCGCCGGCGGACACACTGACAGACCCGGATGCGCCGCTTTCCGAAATTCCGATAAATGCGCAAACTCTTGCCGAAATCGACCATTTCACCGACATGGCGCTCTATTTCCATGAGGCGCTGACGGACGCCTATGAGATTGATCCCCTCTTTGTAGAGCCGGCGATCGGCCTCGCAGCGAAGCTAAGGTCGCAATTTGCGACTACTGGGCTTGAGCCAGTTATCGATAGCTCCAAGGACGCTCTACTGCGTGCTCAGGAGGCAAACGACACCGAAGAGCTGCGCATCGCACTCTCCCGCCTTATGCAGGCGCTACGTCCCTGGCTGCTGGAGGGGGCACCAAGCCATTACCGGGATGCCGGGCTGTCGCTCTACCGGGATGAAGCCAGCGGCCATTATTGGCTGGAGCAAGGCAACTCGCCCAGCAATCCTTACGGCGGTGAAACGGCGGAACTGATCAATTGGCCAGACCCGATGGCGGCCATGTCGATGAATTCTGAAAGCGACAATTCTGCCGACGCGCAGAAGCCGCAGGGCCGGGACCGCTGATATGACAGAGCTGGAAAGAGACGAACTCGCCGGGCGCGATCCTTCCAAGTCATGGGTCGCCAAGCTGATTTCCTGGTCTGTGTCCAATCAGCTCATCGTGCTGATGCTGGCCGCCACACTCGCTGTAACCGGATGGATGGCAGTGCAGCGTACGCCGTTAGATGCCGTACCAGATCTCACCGATACCCAGGTCATCATCCGCACTGACTTTCCCGGTCAGAGCCCTCAGATCGTTGAGGATCTCGTCACCTATCCCCTGTCGACCAACCTGCTCGGTCTGCCGCGAACGAAGGACGTGCGCGGCTCGTCCATGTTTGGCACCAGCTTCGTCTACGTCATTTTCGACGACGATGTAGATCTCTACTGGGCTCGGTCGCGGGTGCTCGAGGCCCTGTCCAGGCTTGGTTCAGAGCTTCCGGAAGGCGCCGTGCCTCAAATCGGGCCGGATGCGACGGGCGTGGGCTGGGTCTATCAATACGCCCTTGTCGACAAGACTGGAAACACTGACCTCGCCGAACTGCGGTCACTGCAGGACTGGTTTCTGAAACTCGAACTCGCAGGCGTTGAGGGGGTCGCAGAAGTCGCATCTGTCGGAGGCTTCGTGCGTGAGTACCAGATCCTCATCGACCCAAATCGCCTACGCAGCTACGACCTCTCAATCGCCCGCATCCGCGATGCCGTTCGCGCGGCATCGAGCGAGGTCGGCGGCCGGGTCCTCGAACAGGGTGAGACAGAGTTCGTGATCCGTTCATCGGGTTATGTCGATGAGAAACCCGACCTCGAACAGGTCGTCGTTAAGGCCGAGGATGGCACACCCGTTCAACTCAGTGATGTCGCCCGGATTGTGGAAGGCCCGGCCCTGCGCCGCGGTATCGTCGAGTTAAACGGCGAAGGCGAGACGGTGTCTGGCATTGTCGTGATGCGTGACGGCGAAAACGCCCTGACCGTCATCAAAGCGGTGAAAGAAAAGCTGGCAAGCCTGCAGCGCGGACTGCCCGAAGGGGTCGAAATTGTCACCGTCTATGATCGCGCTCCACTCATCGAAGGGTCTGTCGACTATCTCACCCACAAGCTCATCGAGGAAGGTATCGCGGTTGCGCTCGTCATCCTCATCTTCCTGCTCCATGTGCGCTCATCGCTTGTGGCGATCATTACGCTCCCGCTTGGTGTTCTGGGCGCGTTTCTCATCATGTCGTGGCAGGGCGTCACCGCGAACATCATGTCGCTTGGAGGCATCGCCATCGCGATTGGGGCGATGGTCGATGCCTCGATTGTTCTCGTCGAGAATGCAAGCCGGAAACTGGCTGATCTCGGGGCCAAACCCCACCCGAAAGCTCGCCGTCAGGCTCTGGTGGAGGCTGCCCAGGAAGTCGGCCCTGGCATCTTCTTCTCGCTCCTGATCATCACTGTTTCTTTCCTGCCAGTCTTTGCGCTCACAGGGCAAAGTTTCAGGCTGTTCAGCCCGCTCGCTTACACAAAAACCTACGCCATGGCTTTCGCGGCGATCCTGTCGGTGACCCTCGTTCCGGTCCTGATGCTCTATCTGATGCGGGGTCGGTTTCGCCGCGAGGAAGCCAATCCGGTCAATGCCTTCTTCGTCTGGGCTTACATGCCTGTTCTACACATCGCCTTGCGCTTCAAGTGGATAACCATTGCGATCGCCCTCGCGCTTACCGCAAGCGTTATTGTACCCGTTCAACGCATTGGTTCCGAATTCATGCCGGCCCTCTACGAAGGCGAACTGCTGTATATGCCAACCACCCTGCCCGGCGTGTCGGCGACCAAGATGCGAGAGATTCTCGGACAGACAAATCGGGTTATTCAGACGGTCCCGGAAGTGGACCGGGTCTTCGGCAAGGCAGGCCGTGCCGATACCGCAACGGACCCGGCGCCGCTGACTATGATCGAGACCTGGATCAAACTGAAGCCAAAGGAAGAATGGCGGCCAGGGACTAACGTCGATGACATCACCGATGAACTCGATGCGAAACTGCAAATGCCAGGGCTCGTCAATTCTTGGGGCTATCCGATCAAGATCCGGATGGACATGGTCTCGACTGGGGTGAGAACTCCAATTGGCGTCAAGGTCACAGGCGACGAGCTTACAGAAATCGAAGCCATCGCCCGCCAGATCGAGGCGGCGGTCTCAAACGTACCCGGAACCAGATCTGCCTTCGCCGATCGCGTGATGGGCGGGAAATATCTCGAAATCACGCCCGACCGAAGCGAACTCGCCAGACGCAACATCGACATGGCTGCCTTTCAGTCGGTCGTCCAGACTGCACTCGGCGGCATGGCGCTCAGCCAGTCGGTTGAAGGCCGTGAGCGCTATGACATCATGCTGCGATACGACCGTCCCTTCCGCGACAGCGCCGATGATCTTGAAGAGATACTCGTCCCGACACCTTCAGGCGCGCACATACCGCTCAGTGAGCTCGCAGACATCTCCTACATGGAGGGCCCGCCAATGATCCGCTCGGAGAATGCCCGCCTGACCGGCTGGGTATTCATCGACATCGCGGACCGGGACATCGGAAGCTATGTAGCGGAAGCACAGCAGGTGATCGCCGAGACTATAGAGCTTCCAGCCGGATATGCCGTCGAATTTTCTGGCCAGTTCGAGCAGATGCAGGAGGCGAATGAGCGCCTGCAAATCGCCATCCCCGCCGCGGTCGCCCTGATCTTCCTGCTCCTCATGCTGCACTTCGGCCGGCTGGATCGTACCCTGATCATCATGGCCAGCCTCCCTTTTGGTCTGATCGGAGGCATGTGGGCGGTCTGGCTTGCCGGTTACAACCTGTCGGTTGCGGTAGCCGTTGGCTTTATCGCGCTCGGTGGCATTGCCGTCGAAACAGCCGTGGTCATGCTTCTCTACATCGATAGCGAGGTTCGCAGGACACGCCCGCAAAACCGGGAAGAGCTGCTGGCTGCCGTCAGCAGGGGCGCCGCAATGCGTGTCCGCCCGAAGTTGATGACCGTCACAACTATATTTGCCGGTCTTGCGCCGATCTTTCTGACGGATGGTCTGGGATCCGATGTGATGCGCCGGATCGCTCTGCCGATGCTCGGCGGCATGGCATCAACCCTGCTCCTCACGCTGGTCGTGATTCCGGCCATCTACTACATCCGCGTCGGGCTTCAGCTTGCAGCGCAAAACGAGCGCCGTGCTCATACAACATACCTACAAAACGAAGGAGAACCATCGTGAAGAGTTTCGTCCCTCTCTTTGCTTCAACTGTATTAGCTGTAGCCACTGCTGCGTGTGAACCCGCCGACACACAAGGTTTGCAGCCAGAAACGCAGACCATGTCCATCAATATGGAGGATGCAGCCCGGATGCCAACTCTTAGTCCAAATGAAAGGAACCAGGACACAGGCCGTGCAATGGGCAACATCGTATCGATCGGTTCAGATGGTGGCTCCGTCACGATTGATCACGGACCGTTTGAAGGTATTGGCATGGGAGCCATGACCATGAATTTCGCCCTGATGGGCGAAGCCGACCTGGTAGGCTTTTCCGAAGGGGACCGGGTGTCCTTCGAAGTCAAACGTGGCCGCGATGGCTCCTTCCGGATCATAAACATCTGTAATGCCGACGAGAGCGATACCGATTGCTTCGCTGACTAAGTCAAGGGCTCAATAGCCCAAGAGCTACTTCCAGACTCATCGTCACGAAGTCAGTATGAAACCGTCTGGTCTGAGAGGCGGTTTCACATACTCTCTGTCCTCCATTGGGTGCTTGGCGTTTGAGAGAATACACCGTCTGCCTTAGCAATCCAAACCGCCCTCCTTCATCGGACTTTTTTGGCATCATCGCGAATTCTTACTGTACAGGGAGCGCACACGACGACCAATAAGCCTTTGTATTAATTTATCTTTCCTCCCGCTCCATCAGAGGCCGCATCGACTTTGGTTACCGGCGGGCTCTACCGATACACCCGCAATCCAATGTATCTCAGCTTTGCCTTGCTTCTGACAGCAGGCTCTTTGGCGCTCGGAAATCTGGCCGCTCTTTTCGTCCCCGGCGCGTTTGTAATGGTCATGACCGAAGGGCAGATTAAACTGGAGAAGCGCGTTTTGCGTGAACTCTTCGGTCGTCATTATGAGGATTATTGCCGCCGAACCCGGAGATGGGTCTAGGCTGCATGGACAAATTTGAGCCAGCATCGCGCTAAGGCGATGTGCCGCATGGATAGGAAGCTCTCGGTGAGCTGATCACAACGCTTGGCGACGGAGCGATTGATTTTCAGATCGCCGAACGCGCGCTCAATGCACTTACGTTGGCGACAGAATTCAATGTCTTGCGGTCCCAGCGCGGAAGAATGACGGACTTCACGCCGCTCCGTTCATGGCCACGTATGCGGTCCGCATCAAAAGCTTTGTTGGCCAGCAGCACTGCCTGCACCCTTTCGGGCAGATCGATCAAGGTTTCACAGGCGTTGATGTCTGCCGCGATTCAGGCGTCAATCAGTCAAGATGTGGATGATTAATATGCCAACCATCGCCGCCTATATTGTCGCCGCGATCGCCGAAATTGCTGGATGCTTCGCGTTCTGGGCGTGGCTTCGGCTCGACAAGCCAGTCTGGTGGGTTGTTCCGGGCATGGCGTCACTGGCATTGTTCGCCTACCTGCTCACACTGGTCGACAGCTCCGCCGCGGGACGCACTTATGCCGCTTATGGAGGGGTCTATATCGCGAGTTCGCTCGCCTGGCTGTGGTTGATCGAGGGTGTCAGACCGGACCGCTGGGACCTGATTGGCGCCGGTGTTTGCCTCATCGGAGCCGCCATCATCATCGCTGCGGCTCGCACGTCCACCTGATTTTCTCCACGCACCCTAGAACAATAAATTGCACAGGCCCGAAAATCATCCCGCGATCGGCAGCCTTTTCTAGCCGAGGCTGGTCGCTTCAACTAAGGGCTTGAACCTAAATGGCAAGCCAGTCTTGCAATAATGTAGCATGAATTCAGTTAAGCTTGTCGCCGAAGTCCCTGAAGGCTCGAAACCCTTCAAGCGCGTGCTTGGTAGAATCATTTGCAGCCCGTCAAAAAGAATGTCCCACGAGCCGGAAATCGCGACGAGAGTTAGGGGCATGAGCCGAAGCCACCAGTAGGGCATCGCCAGACTCAGGCAATGCTCGGTTTCACTCCCGAGATCGGACATGATGGCGCCGCGGGGCGGATCGGCGCCGAACCAAGCCTGTTGATCCGGAGTTCATAGAAGCGGTGAATGTGAGTTCGGGGAAGTCTCCCACTTCGTGAGCATCCATTGTGCAGCTGAGACCACACCAATCGCTACTTGGCTGCTTCTCCGATCTTCCGAGCAACCTGTCCGATGAAGTGATCGAACCGTTTCTGGCCGAGCGCGTGGGCGATATCGCGCTCGCCTTCCGGGATCGGTTCGGTGCGCGTGAGCCAATAATAGATATAGTGGGCGAGCGTCTCATAGGTGTAGGCGACATCGCGCTCGATCTCGGCCTGCCGCCGGTCGAAGGCATCCACCCTTGCCATCAGCCGCTCTTCCAGAACCGTCCGCGCTTCGGGATCGAACCAGGCCCTGAGTGCGTCCTCCACGATAGCCGTCTTGGTCGCGCCTGGCCTGTCCGCCGCCTCGCAGAGCTGGGCATAGAGCTTGGTCGAAATCCGTATGTTCACGCGTGGCTTGCCCATGGGATCAGAACTCCGGCAGAAAATCAGGATCACCGCGATCGGCGGCGACCGCGCGCCGGACTGTTTCCAGGATGCGGTCGTCGGAGGGATCCGCAGCCTCCTCAATGTCTGCAGACACATCGGGTTCGGGGACCAAGGGTGCCGGCTCTGCCTCGAGCTCATGCTCGGGTTCTTGCGTGAGTTTCAGAGACAGGCCGTCCGTCTCGGCGTGCTGCTCACCCAAATCCGCAGCGACCGGCGCCGCAACCTTCCCTGTCCAGTTCTCCGGCGCCCGATCCCAACGCCATTCGACGGCAGCGGCGGGCAAGACCCGCCGGGTAAAGTTCCGGTCCTCGAAATAGCGCAGCTTTTTCGCCAGAACCGGCGGCGCGCCCGACACCATTACGATCTCATCGGTCGATGCGAGCTGCATGACCTCGCCGGGCGTGACCAGCGCCCGCTGGGTTTCCTGGCGCGAGACCATCATGTGAGAGAGCCAGGGGGCAAGCCGGTGGCCGGTATAGTTCTTCTGGGAGCGAAGTTCCGTCGTCGTGCCGAGCGCATCCGACACACGCCTTGCCGTGCGCTCATCATTGGTCGCAAAGGCGATGCGCACATGACAGTTGTCGAGGATCGAATTGTTCGGACCGTAGGCCTTCTCGATCTGGTTCAGCGACTGGGCGATGAGATAGGCGCGGATGCCATAGCCTGCCATGAAGGCGAGCGCGCTCTCGAAGAAGTCGAGCCGCCCGAGCGCCGGGAACTCATCCAGCATAAGCAGGAGCCGCCGCTGTTCCTTGCCCGGAAGTTCCTCTGTCAGCCTGCGTCCGATCTGGTTGAGGATCAGCCGGATCAACGGCTTTGTCCGCGACAGGTCAGAAGGCGGAACAACGAGATAGAGCGACAGGGGCTCCCCTGCCCCGACCAGATCCTCGATGCGCCAGTCCGAGCGGCCGGTCACTTCTGCGATGACCGGATCGCGGTAGAGCGACAGGAAGCTCATCGCGGTGGACAGGACGCCAGAGCGCTCATTCTCCGACTTGTTCAGTAGCTCCCGCGCGGCCTGCGCCACGATCGGATGCACGCCCTTCTCACCCAGATGCGGCGTCGTCATCATGGCGCGCAGTGTCACGGTGAAGGGGCGCTTCGGATCGGACAGGAACCGCACGCATCCGCACAACGTCTTGTCGGTTTCGGCATAGAGCACATGCAGAATGACGCCGACCAGCAGCGCATGGCCTGTCTTTTCCCAGTGATTGCGGCGTTCGAGCGAGCCTTCCGGGTCGACCAGAATATCGGCGATGTTCTGGACGTCGCGCACCTCGTGCTCGCCCCGCCTGACCGCCATCAGGGGATTGTAGCGCGGGCTGCTCCGGTCCGTCGGATCGAACCGGACACAGCGCGAGAACCGCGCACGCCAGCCGGAGGTGAGGTCCCAGTTCTCACCCTTGATGTCGTGAATGATTGCACTTCCGGTCCAGGAGAGGAGCGTCGGTACAACCAGCCCCACGCCCTTGCCGGATCGCGTCGGCGCAAAGGCCATGACATGTTCGGGCCCTGCATGGCGGAGATACTTGCTGCGCCATCGCCCGAGAAACACGCCGTCCGATCCCAGAAGCCCGGCTCGTTTCAGGTCTGCAAGGCCTGCCCAGCGCGCCGACCCATAGGTCGTGACATTTCGCTCATGCCGGCTGCGCAGGACCGAGCCGACAATCGCCGCCAGAATGCCGAGCCCGGTGCCGGACACTGCGACCAAACCGCCACGCGCAAACACTTCCGGCGCATAGGCCTCATAGGCGTACCACCATTGGAAGAGCCGCCAGGGTTTGTAGACAGGCGTCTCTCCCGCATAGAACCAGGGCGCACCGAGCGCAGCCTGATAGCCGAGCGCCGCCGCCGTCATCTGCGTGGCGAGCCAGAGCGCACCGATGATGAGAGCGAACACCACCGCGATCTGGCCGATGAGGATTTTCGTGCCGGTCATGGCGGGTCCTTCCGTAGGTATGATCAGTGCGCCCAGAATGACCGCCCTCCTGTGCGCGCGCCGAGCCGCATTGCGGGCCAATACTTGCAACTCGCTGCAAAGGCGTGCAGCGTCTCAGCGCGACAGGCCCCGCGACCGCTCCATTCCAAGGCTCCAGGATACGCCCCGCGCGGTGCGCTGGATGCTCAGCTCGCGGCCGATCTGGCGGCCGAGCGCATCGCGCCAGGGCACGAGGGTGAACTCTGTCGCATTGCCCACAATCGCCATGCGCCCGGCCCCGAGATCGACATGGCCTTCGAGCCGCCCTTCAATCCGATCGCCCGGCTGCAGTGTCAGCGCCTCGCGGTTCGAGCGCGCCGCAATCGCGGCGCTGGCGCGTGTCAGCTCCATGACCCGAAGGCGTGCACGCTGATCGTCCGACAACCGGTCCTGCCCCTCGCCGAGATAACCTTGTTGACGCAGCCAGGCCTGTCGCTGCGCCCGAAGCCTGCCAATGGCCGAAGCGAGCGGCGCGTCCTCTTCAGTCGCCCTGTCGAGCCAGGTCTCGGCGGTCAGCGTGACCTGCTTGTCCAGCGGCGCCCAGGACAGGACCGCAAGCCGGACCCCGCCTGCGCGCTGCGCCGCATGCGCCGCCGCCCGCTCCAGGAAGTCTTCACCGATGTGCCATTCACCGGTGGCAAGCCGCGCGCCGATCCCGGCGCGGCGAAGGGCTTCGAGCCTGCGTTTCAGGGAGAGACGGTAATCCGGTTTCGAGCCCGGATCGTGGTGCCCATGTAGCTCCTCCGACCAGACGCCGCCCGCCGCGTCCGCCACTGCGGCGATGTCCCGGTCGGAGGCACGGGCCATGGCGCTTGCACGCCTGAGTTCCACCACTGCGCCTTTGGCTGGCGGCGCCGCCATATCGACTGCGCCTCCCGGGACATGCCAGACCCGACCCTCAAAATCCTCGACCAGAAGAAAGCGCGTGTCGCGCAGCTCATCCTCGGGACCATAGGCCTTCACAAGCCCCCGGATCCGGTCAGTCTCGGGCTTCAGCTCCTCGATGAAGGAAATCGTTCTTCCCTGCCGGGTAAAGTCAGCCGCGAGCGTGCGGATGATGTCGCCCCGCCGGCCTTCGCGTTTCAGCTTGTCCTGCCAGCCGGTCTTCATCTCGAAAGCCCGCTCATCGCGCCGCGTCGCAAGGCCAAGGGATTCCAGATGCCGCAGCCGCTGCAGTTTCAGGTCCCGTTCGAACCGCGCGCCACTGCCGCTTGCCTCGCCAAGCGCGATGCGCCTGCCCTCGAGCCCCGCGTCGATCTCCCGGTCGAGACCGGTCCAGCGATCCTGGATGACTTCCTTGCCGCGCGCCTGCGCAATCTCCAGCGGCCGCCTTGGTCCGAGCCGCCGGGTGACGAGGTCTTCTGCCGTCTGGCGCAGGCCGTTCATCAGATAGTCTCGGGCAATGACCACATCGCGCATGCGCGCATCGCGCCCGCGAATGACGATATGCGTATGGGGGTGGCCGGTATTGTGATGATCGACCGCGACCCAGTCGAGCCGCCGTCCGAGATCGCGTTCCATCCGGGCCATGAGTTCGCGCGTCGGCTCCTTGAGGTCGCCAAGGCGCGCACCGTCCTCAGGCGAGACGATGATGCGGAACTGGTGGCGGTCCTGCTCGCTGCGTTCCAGAAACCCGCGCGCATCGACGCTGTCACTGTCGCGATCATAAAGAACGCCACCTTCGCCATCCCGGTCGACGCCGTCGCGCTGGAGATAGCTAAGATGGGCGCGGTAAAGGCCTGGCCCGGAGCGCCCGCCGCGCGCGATATGAACCTTCACCACGACGCGGCGCATGTGCATCCGCGCCAGACGACCGGTCCTCGGTCCTCTCGTGCCAAATGCCCGCCCGGCGCCAGAGCGTGCGCCTGTGAAGGCGGGCCGTGTCGCCTTGGGCAGTTTTGCAATCGCCCTGCGCAGCTTGCGTGCAGCCCGCCGTCCCGAACCTCTGCCCTGGTCGCCGATCCGTCCGAGGCGCGGGGTGAAGGGCGTCTCCTCGCTCAACGGCGCGCTCCGACACTGTGCACCTGAAAAAGCACAAGGAATTCATAGGACTGAGCAAATCCTGCGCACCGCAATGCTGTGCAAAGGGTTCCAAAAAAGAGATGTGCAGACAAGGCGTTAGGTGGCATGTGGTGCCACTGCTTTAATCTCGCCCTACCGGGTCCGCTTATCCTCCCGCTGCACCGCCTTGTATCGCTTTGCATGGCCGTGCAGTCCCCTCACTCATCCGAGATCAGGAGCGGGATCGCCACGCCCATGAGATCGCTGCGTTCCATGGCCCCGAAATAGCGCCCGTCCAAGGAGTCCGGATGCGGCGTCAGCAGGAAGAATTCATGCGGCCCCAGGACCTTGCAGCCCCGCCAGACTGGCAGCGCGCGGCCTCTGGAATCGACCTCCCGCGCTTCAGCGACAATCCTTCCATTGATCGAAACCGCGCCGCCGTTCCGGCAGATTTCATCGCCGGGAAACCCGGCAATCTGCTTCAGCAAAGGCCAGTCCCGGCCGACAAATCCCTGCTCCTCAGCCCACTGCGCTTCAGCGCTTTGGCTCGAGACGACGACCCATCGGCCACGGGTGAATGGCTCGTCGCTCAGCCAGTAAAGCCCTTGCGGCGCGCTGCCCGTCCGGTTCCAGATCAGGCGATCTGTGGGAGAAAAAGCGAGCCCGAACAGCGCAAGGCCAATGCCTGCACCGGTCAGGAAAAGTGCGCGGCGTCTCATTTCGATGTCCTGATCTTCTCGGAGGTGGAGGCATAGGCATTGCGCTCCGACCAGGCGATGAGTTCAGGCTTCGGATAGAAGACCCGTGCGCCATGCTTGCGATAGATCGGGCCGCGCCCTTCACAACGATAGTGATCGAGCGTCGAGCGTGTCAGGCGCAGGAATTCCGCCGCCTCTGTGACGGAGAGAAGCTCGGGCCAGTCATCGTCATTCCGTCTGTTTCGTGTCATTGCAGCCGCTCCTTTTCGTTCTGCTGGCTTGGCAAAGACTTGCCGCGAACTGCGCCGGTTTGGACGGAGAAAATCGCGCCCGCGCATTTTCTCCCCCCCCTTCCTGAACACGCAAAAGCCGCCCCGGAGTGATCTCCGGAGCGGCTCGCTGGCGATGGATCGCCCCCCTAGTCCCGTGGGTTCCAGAGGATCACGTGGCGGCCCTTTTTGCCTTTCACGGGGGCGAGGTTCGCGTAGATCTTGCGCGGGCCGATTTGCGGGTCTGCCAGCGTGATCGAGACATATTCGCGTCCCGATGCCTTGGCCTTGCGAAGCCATCCGCCGCCGATCTCGGTCGAGGTTTCTCCGGCAAAGATGCGATAGTCTGGCTGTCCGTCGGCGGCTTTCTCCGCATTCTTCTCGATGCGGATGGCAGCCGAGAGGTTCATCATTGCAAGAGCGCCTTCGAAGCCGGTCTTGGTTTCGCTGACATATCCGAGTGCGTTGGCCATGGTGTGGTTCCTTTCGTTTCCATGTGTCTTGGGGGACCCCTTGTCCCCGTCGACGCCGGACCGTCAGGACGGCGCAGGACGGGCCTGAACCCGGTCTCTTGCGCGCTCGCTTATCCGAAAAGTGGCTTCCACTTTTCGGGCGAGCCGCGAGGCGGGGCGAAACGAAGTGGAGCACCGGCCCGGAGAAGAATTTTGATCCGCGAGGAGCCGCAAAGCGGCGGGGAAAATTCTTCGCAAGGGCCGGTTTCAGGGCCCGTCAGGCGTCGTCCAGGTCACACGGCATGAGACGGGAACAAGGGGGTCGGAGCGCATCAGTTGGAAACGGATGAACCATCGATGACCGATAGTTCGGAAAGCCAAGCGGGACCCAAAGATGGGCGATTTTTTTAGGGCGCGGTTCAATCGATAAACCTCAGCCCCCGCAGCAGCCATCAGCACGCGGAAAACCGCCCGGCGAAGGTCACCGGGCGGCTCCATCATCCACCTGACAAGGAGACTGAATCGTCAGGCGGCGTCTGGCTGATCGAAGGCTTGCGTCGCGGCCCCATCAATGTCTTCACGCTCCTCGAACAGACCCGATATCCGCGCCCATGAATCGGCGGGCGGTGAGCCTGCACCCTCGACAAGTCGGGTCGGCGGGGTCTGCGTCCAGCCCGGACGCCAGTCGGGATTGGGCTCGCATCCGTTGCCGGTGATCCGGTTGCCGATGACCTGCTTCTGGACCTTGGCGGTGTCGCCAGCGCAGCTGTCCGCGAGCGATTTCGAGCCGATGTCAGCGACCATCGCATTGATGGCCCGCTTATCGCGTAAGAGGTCGAAGAAGGCTGCGTCTGGCTTCCAGTAAGCAGCCAAATCCGTCCCGCAGACATGCAGTACGGCCTCGACCACCGTCCCGCCTGCTTCCAGCGTCTCCGCCATGGTGAAGGCCAGAACCTCCATGACTTCCTCGTCCGACATGGCGAGCAAGGCGGCGAAGATTTCGCAAAGCCGGTAGGCGTCGCCATTGCGCCGCGCCTCGCCATTCACGCCCAACGCCTCGAACAAAGACGAGATACGGGCGCGTTTTTCCTCCAGTTCGGCGGTGGCTTTCGAGCCTTCAAGGCTGGCACGTGTGTCGTCCTTCCGGCTGGCGCATTCATGGGCGCGGACTTGCCAGAGCGCGCTGCCCGTCATCGCATGGGCCACCATCAGGCGCAGCGCGATGGCGGGCTGCGCGGCAAGGCTTGCCGCCGCTGCGCCATGGCGATGCAGGAGTATGTATTCGGCCAGCGGGCCGGACATTTCCGGTTTGACGGGCGCGTTCGGCGCATCGTCTTGACCGGACTTCGCCTTCTCCTGCCGCCGCGCCTCGGCCTGTGAGATATAGCCCTCGTGGAAGGTCACCGTGCCGTCATGGCGGAGCTCGACATAGACCTTGCCGCCTTGTCTCTTTGTGCGCGTCTGATGATCCCAGCGGTGGAAGAACGCCCCGCGCTCAAGGCAGACCACGTCCTTCCAGCCATCGGCGATATAATCGTCAATACGCTGCACGATGGCAGCGGACTGCGCCTTCCAGAAGGCGTCCGGATCTGCGAAGACGCCATGCTCACCAAACAGGTCTGCAGTGATCTGGCCGTCAAAGCCCTCAAGCTCGAACAGCGCCTTGTCGGTGGTGATGACCGCCCCGCCTGTGATCCATGCCTTGCAGTTTCGGCCACGTGGCGCGCGTTCGTCCTCGCTTTCATAGAGCTGCAGCCATTCGGCCTGCTGCTCGTCAGTCGCAAGCGTCAGGGCGCGGATCGTCTCGCGGTCGATCTCGTCCTCGGCGTAGAGTTTGCGAATAGGTTCAGCGAGCGAGGCCAGCGCCAGAACCCGTCGCACAAGCAACTCAGTCACGCCGAAGAAGGCAGCGATCTCGTCCACGCTGCGCCCTTCATCGTGCAGGCGTTTGAAGGCCGTGTACTGCTCCATTTCCGAGGCTGGCAAGCGTCCGACATTCTCGATGACGGAGGCCGCGATGGCGCTCGCGGCATCTTCCTCGGTCATGATCGCGCAAGGCACATGCTGGGTCTCGCCGGTCTCCTTCTCGATCTCTTTCAGGGCGAAGTAGCGGCGCCGTCCGGCGACGACGCCGTAGTGATCGCCTTCCTTGCGGACCAGAAGTGTCTGCCGGATTCCTGCCTCACGGATTGACGGCAAGATGTCGGACACGTCGGGCTTCTTGCGGCTGTGGCGCATGTTGAGTTTGGAAATCCGAAGCTCGGACAGGGGGACGGTTTTGAGAATGGGCTGGGCCATGATCTGGCTCCTTCTTGATTGATTGGCTTGTGGATTGGGGGCGCGCCGTCAGGCGCGCGCCCCGCTGGTTTCCAGCGCCGCGCAAACGCGGCGGGCGGCGGTGCGGCCTGCGTGCAGCGCCTCGGGCAGAAGCTCCTGCGCGACCTCGGTCAGATAGGCGTTATCGCCATCCGGATAGTTGGCTTCGATGCCCCAAAGGCTGGCGGCATGGGCGTCCAGCGTGACGCCTTCCAACGCGACGGACAGAACGATCCCGCAATAGAACCATTCATCCTTTCGCCATGCCTCCATGACGGCTTCGGCCTTGGCCTGCGCCTCGGCGAAACGCTGGCGATGATTTGGGCCGGGGCCGATAAATCCCGGCGCGTCCTTGTAGAGCGATGGCCAGAATCCGTCTTGGCGCTCGTCTGGTGCATCGGGGCAATCATCGCGCACAATCCGCGCGATGATCTCGAAGCCTGCAACCTCGCAGCTGATGCTGTCGCCCTCACAAACGAAGGGTTGGAAGCGTTCCGTGAACGGCATGTCAGCGGCTCCAGAACACATGGACTTCGTCAAAGCCCGTCTGGAACACCATGATCTCGCCATTTAGCGCCATGTCGCGGGCCAGCGCCTGCCAGTCGATGTAATAGCGAAGGCTTTCGGGAATCTGCGTTCCGGTGTCCTCGTGCAGGCTCTCGGCGAAGTCTGCCGCGCTGCGGTGTTCGCCAGCGTATTCGTCGAAGGCGGCGCGCGCCTCAGCGAGGTCTTCGCCGAAATGGCTCAGCAGTTTCGCGCCAAGCTCGCCATGCTCCTCGATGAAGTCCGCAAGCTCGCACACTGTCTCGAATGAGGCGTATTCGGACAGGTTTGCACCTTCGAAGCCCTCATAATCGTGGATCGCCCATTCCTCGGCGTCCGGCTCCGGCGATGCCGCCAGCATGGCGCGCACCTGTTCCATGATCTCGTCAGGGGTGGTCGCGGTGATCCACCGGCCGTGCAGGCAGCCATTATTGTAGGCTGCAAGGCAGGCCACGTAGATGCGCGGTCTATCGGCTCGCGCGGGTGCAGCGGTGGCTGCAAGCGGTGCAGTGGTGGCGAGTTGGTCAGTCATGTCAGTCTCCTTCCCCGCCCGCGTTCTTTTCCCGACAGTCGGGTGGGCGGCGAGGAGGTGCTCAGCCGGAGCGCAAAAGGGCTCCGCGCAAGGGGCAGCTGTAGGTATGACGCCTAAACACGATCAAAGATGACAAAGTCCCGCCCCCTTGCGCGGCGACCGCGCTCTGGCAGACGCACCGTCCGCCCACCTGACTGATGGGAACAGATATTGAGGCGGAGAGAGGCTGGGGTGCCCTTACCGGTTCCGCTGGATCAGAGCGGCGGAACCAGGATCGTATTTCAGGGTACTGATAGTGCCGTCCTGAATAGCCTTCACGACAGCGTCGATGACATCCAGGGGCACGAGATACCATTCCCGTGGGCGCACAGGTTTGCCGAACCGGTCTAAAATTTCGATATCCAGCCGTGCTTCCGAGAAGAACCGGTGCAAGAGCGCTTCAAGCCTGACGCGATTAATGTTGAAAAGCTCATAGGTCGCGACGATTTCAACATCTGCGAGAAGATATGTTGCGTCGTTTGCCGCATTGGCGATGCGGGTCTCGACCTTGCCGCCGGTCACGCCCAGCTTGTGGATCAGATCGCGATTTTCCGCGATCCGCGCATCGGATGAGTGACTGCGCAGAACATAGATCGTCCCGCTTTCCGTATCGTCCTCGCCGGCCTTGTCTGAAAAGAGCGGCCCTGCCGTTGGATCGGTGATGCGTCGTCCTGCATCATCCTTATTCAGGGCCCGCTGGAGAGACCGCATCAGGACATTGCTCTCGGTGGCGTTGCCATAGATCACCCGGAGGCGGGCATCTCGATCACCATATTCCTGCGTAAACTCATCACCTTTATCGGCGACATAGGCGATCTGGCCTCCAACGATAAAGAAGCGTCCTGGCTCGATTTCGGATTTGAGTTCAAACGCGCGGGTCTGACGTATCCCATCATCGAGATCCTGCTTCACGCTCTCAAACAGGGGACGGAACTTGTCGAAATCCTTGCACGGTGTGCGATTGGCTATTTCTTCTGCAGCTTTGCGTTCAGCCGTGGGCCGGACGTGTTTGAGTGTGGTGACATCGTTGGTGGCGTCGGCGTCTACGCCGAGTTCTGCCAGCAAGGCTTCCGGGTCGGTCGCATTGGTCTGGGGGGCGGGTGCCGCGTCCCCCAACAGCTCTTGATGATCGATGGGCTCGAGCACAGACCGTGCCTCAGGAAGTGCCTTCAAGCGGTCGAGCCGAACCGCATACATCCGCTCGAATATGTCGCCATTTTCAGCGTGCTGTGGCGCGCGCCCATGTTCTTGAAAGAAGCGCTGGATGTCTTCAAAGCCCGCAATGATCCGCTCTTCCTGCTGCGAGCGGGCTGCGGCTTTTGGTTCATCGATTTCGACACCGAGTTCGGCGAGCAGTTCTTCAGCGGTCTTTTCAGGCATCACGCGCCGCCTTCACTTTTCTCTTGAGGTACTCGATACCCTCAGCCATCCGGCGTTCCCAAGGGTCGTTTGATGTTAGCGACGGCAGACGGTTACGCTCCTGCAGGAAGGCTTTAGCACGCTCGGCAAGCATCATGGCTTCTTCCTCGGTGAGCGCGATTTTTTTGCCCGCAATAACAGCCGCGACCTGTTTGAGGCTGTCTTCACTCATCGCCTTGGCGAGGATAGCGTAAGCAGCCCCGAAAGGATTGATCCGGTCGATGAGATCGATATCGAGATCACGCACATCCATCGCGATCTTCCGGATGCCATCGATCAGCGCGGTATTGGCCTTGGTTCCGTCGCCGCCATTGGCTGCGGCTTTTGCAGCCTCCTTGGCCGCCTCCTGCGTCAGGGCGAGCGCGGCAACCGCGCGCTGGCGGATCGCTTCGTGGTCGGTTTCTGACAGCTCAGGATAGCGATCTCTGACGATCTTCCCCATACGCACCAGGGTGAGTTCCTCTGCGGGCGTATCGCCGCCGGCATGGTCACCGTCGAACAGGCCGGTTTCGAGTACTTTCTTGTCCTGGACGAAGGCGGTGATGACCTCGTTCAGGTCTTCCTGGCAGATGCGGGTTGCTTCCTCGGATTCAGGCTGCACGAGGCCCTTGATCTCGATCTGGAACTCACCGCGCTCCTCATTGAACCCGACATTCGTACGGGACGCGTCGTAACCTTCCTCGCCATAGTCGAAGTCCGTGTCCTCGCCAGCGCCCTTGGGGACGAAATTGAACTTCGGAGCGAGCACCTGTTCCATGAGAAGGCTGGCCGCGATGGCCTTGAGGGTGTCATTGACCGCTTCGGTGACCTTGTCTTCCGAGGCGTCGGGCTCGGCGATCAGGTTGGTGAAGCGCGCGCGTTCCTTGCCGGGCGCGTCGCGCGTCGCACGCCCGATGATCTGGATGATCTCGGTGAGGCTGGAGCGATAGCCGACCGTCAAAGCGTGTTCGCACCAGATCCAGTCAAAGCCCTCCTTGGCCATGCCGAGGGCGATGATGATATCGACATGGTCACGATTGTTCTTCTGCGCCGGGTCCTTCAACGCCGCGACCACCAATGAATGCCGCTCAGGTCCGTCATCGACGAGATCGGCAATACGCAAGACACGGCCGTCGGGACGGCGCACAAGGTCAAAGCCCGTGGCTGAGTCCTTTCCCTGCCACTCACCGAGCGCATGCATGATCTCGCTCACCTCGGTCGTCTTGCCGCGCTGTGTGCTTTCACGCGAATTGACGTTCGGGATGTGGACGATGGTCTTCTGGTCCGGATCGAGCACCTTGGCGATGTCATCCACATACGGACCATTGTAGAAAAAGTAGCCGATATCGAGCGCCTTCAGATGCTCATAGCCGTTGAGTTGCTCGTAATAGGTATAGGTGACGGTCGCGAAGCGCGCCTCGTCTTCCGGCATCAGGACCGGCACAGCATCGCCGCGGAAGTACGACCCCGTCATGGCGACGAGATGCACCTTGTCGCGTGCGATGAAGGCCTTCAGCTGCGACCCCAGCACATTGTCATCATCGGCCGAGACGTGATGGAATTCATCCACGGCGATCAGGCGATTGTCGAACGCCTCGATCCCCAGCTCCTCGACCGCAAAGCGGAAGGTCGCATGGGTGCAGACCAGAACCGGATCACCGCTCGCCAGAAAAGCACCGACAGACTTAACCTTGGACTTCGCGACGCGGATGTCATCCGCCCCCGGCGCATTGCAGAGGTTCCATTGCGGCCTGACTTCCCAGTCCGCCCAGAAGCCCCATCTGGTCAGCGGCTCATTGTTGAAGCTCGCGCCAATCGACCGCTCCGGCACAACGATGATGGCCTGGGACAGTCCCTGATTGTGCAGCTTGTCCAGGGCGATGAACATCAGCGCCCGGCTCTTGCCCGAGGCCGGTGGCGACTTGATGAGCAGATATTGCTCACCGCGCCGCTCATAGGCACGCTCCTGCATCGGCCGCATGCCGAGCTCGTTCGACTTGTTCGTCGCGCCGGTGCGCTTGTAGGTGACCGAGACGGAAGGGACGTTACGAGGTGCGGTCATGGCGATGTGCCCTTTTGAAGTACGGGCCGCCGCCAATAGGCTTGACTATTTGCCCTTGCGGTTCGGTCGTTGTGTGAGTGTCGACGCCGCAGCAGATTTCGCCGCCTTGCTGGCAGACTTTGACTGCAGCGTCTTTGCTGCTGTCGATGCCGCTTTGGCCGAGCTGACTTTCGACGTCTTTGATTGGGCCAGCGCTGAACCTGCAGCAGACTTTGCAGATCTTGATGCAGAGGAGCTGCGTAGGGTTTTGGACGCTGCGCTGGCAGCCGACTTCCCTGTTCTTTCAGTGTTGCGGGGCATGGATCGGGACTCCTAGCTATAGAATTCCGTTCTTGAAGCGAGTCGCGGCACAAAGCAAGAACATTGGTCATGCTGCGTCCTCCATCGACTTCCGGCGCGCCTCAAACTTCTGCAGAGTTTCTCGAAAGCAGGCCTCTGGATTCCAGTCAGGATTATTCGAAACACGACCAACGGACTCGATTTCGAACCGCTTTCGCAACGCTGACGCAATTTCCAGTGATTCAAGACCGATGCGCGCATAGCCTTGTTGCCTCGCCTCAAACACCTCATCAAAATCAGGTGGATGAGCATAATCGCTGGCCGCGTCGATATGGCGGTCCGTGCTTCGCGCCATGTTCGGGAGTGCCAGGATCCGGTGCATCAGCTTTTCGTCGAGACTGCGCCAAGCGATATCGTCGGGGTAGTCCGGCGGACCAGGTGTTGCGACTTGTGCCTGAAGATATTCCTGGCCGTCACTTGTGCGCCCAGCAGGCTGACCATAAGCGGTGCCGTCATCCTGAACGACATCGATGCACTTGTCTGCGTATTCGTCGAGCAGGCAGGCCAACCGAATCGCCGCGTACGACCCGTCGCGGCGACGTTGCCGAGAAGACGCCCATGCGTCCTTCGAAACGGCGATAAGGCTACCAAGCAGGACACCTGCGAGGCCAATTCCGGCGACTATGAGATCTGTCAGTTCGATCATGCGGCGTCCTCCGCCGCTGTCATTTTCGTGTAGAGATCAAATAGCTTTTCGAGGCGTTCTGTGTCGTTCCTGAAGCGGCGGCCGATATAGATGCGCTCAAGCGTTTCGTCATTGCGTTCATGGGCCTCGCGCACGAGGGGGAATTCCTCGTCCATGCGGTCGGGGTCATACATGTCGGCAATGGTCGCGGGGAAGTAATGCTCCCGCGCCAGCAGGATGTCCTCGGCGCAGCGGGTCAGATCAGCCTTGTTTTTCTCCGTCAGCGCCGGGACCGGAAAAGTGTTCCAGCCGAGGGTGTTGGAGTAGCGGAAATCGGTTTTCATTTTGCCGCAGACCGTTGCGATCCAAACGAGATGAAGTTTGGAGACGACCAAGGCCAAATTCCAGATCGGCGCGTCGTAAAGACCAAAGGCTAGGTTTGTGAGCGTTGTTTTATTGTCTACAAGTCCGGCAGGCAGATACTCGCGGCGCTCAGACGACACTCCCGGTACGACGATAGTCTGCACGTCCCCAATCCGCATCAACTTCAGTTGGTGAGCGCGGGCCGCAAGCGCATTGGCTCCCTTGTCGCGGCTCGCAAGCCGTACGTCACGCACGGCTTCGATACGCGTCCGGAGCGAAGGTATTTTCAGAGCTTCCTCCAAGTCATTGTCATTGATCCATACGCAATGACGAAAACCATGACCTATGAAATCTCCGGAGCCAAAAATTCGACGAATGAATTTCGCCCTCTGTTGATCGCTCAGCGACAATGACGGTATTTCACTTCGATCAAGCAGTAGGTGGCCCCCATCTGTTGGCTTGTTGCCGAATTCCATCTCAGCGATATCCGAAATTGGTTGCCGCGTCTTTGTCACGACCACTTCGGTGCCAAGCGTAAGGTACGGAGAAATTCCAGTACCCTGTCGCCTTGTTGTGCGACCGCTTCCATCATCTTCATAGATTGATTTCGAAGAGCCGCTGATCCTGGCTATTCCGACAATAGCGACCGTTACACCGGCATTATTGCTTGCGAGGTTAGTCCATTTGAAAGACGTATGAGCAAACCGTATTTCGCAACCAGAAGCGAAAAGCATTGGCCAAAGCAGAGGAACCGACTGACCTTGGCAAATCGAGTTCGTAGTCACAAAGGCGGCAACTGTCGGCGTTTTCTCGATATAGGCCGCCGCTTTCAGAAACCAGCCTGATACATAGTCGAGAAAGCCCGGAGAATTCATACGCCCGGCGACGACATTTTTGATCTCGTCCTTTTGCTGTTTGGATTGCCAAGTCGAGCCCAAGTAAGGCGGATTCCCGCAAATATACGTCTCCCAATCCCCGCCATCGCCCGGCTCCAGAGCCAGCCGTCCCGTCGGCCCCGCTAGGTCCTCCTCGACCGCTGACGCCTGTTCCGGCGGCGGGCAAACCTCCAGCCAATCGAGCCGCAACGCATTGCCGTGCTTGATCCGCCCCGTTTCCTTTAGCGGCAGGACGATCTCGCCTGCGCGTTCCTGGCCCATGGCATCGACGTCGCACTGATACTCGGCAATCAGCAGCGATAACCGTGCGATCTCGCAGGCAAAGTCCTTGATCTCGATCCCGTAGAAATTCTTCAGCGGGATGACGCTGCGCAGGTCTTCGCGATCCTTTGAGTCTGCGCTCAGAACCTTCAGGCGGCGCGAGAGGATTTCCGCCTCGATCGCGCGCATCTCCTTGTAGGCGATGACGAGGAAATTGCCTGAGCCACAGGCCGGGTCGAAAACGCGGATGCGCCCCAGCCGCTTGCGCAGATTGAGGAGTTTGCGGGGATTGTCGCCAGCCTCCTCAAGCTGCGCGCGCAGATCATCCAGAAAGAGCGGGTTCAGCACTTTCAGGATGTTCGGCACGCTGGTGTAGTGCATGCCGAGCTCGCCGCGCTCTTCATCCTCGGCGACGGCCTGGATCATCGACCCGAAAATGTCGGGGTTGATCGACTTCCAATCGAGGCTCCCGGCATGCAGAAGATAGCTGCGGGCAATCCTGGAGAACCGCGGCACTTCGTTCGATCCGGCAAACAGGCCGCCATTCACATAAGGAAACGCATCTGCCCAAGGCCTGAGGCCCGCCCCGGCACGTTCCCTGTTCGGGATGTCCATGGCGCGAAACAGCTCAGAGATAATGTCGTGCGCGTTGTCGCGATCGCTCATCTGTTCGAGCGTGCGGGTGAACAGGTTCTCCCCGAGAAAGATGCCCGTATCTTCCGCGAAGAAGCAGAAGATCAGCCGCGCCATGAACTGATTGAGGTCGTGACGGCGTTCATCCGTAGCCCAGTCAGGATTTCCCTTCAGAAGTTCGACATAGAGGCGATTGAGACGCCCGGTCGCCTGGATATCGATCGGGTTATTCTTGATCGCTTTGACGGTCGTGATGCCTGCGAGCGGAAGAAAGAAACCGAAATGGTTCGGGAAGTCGCGGTAGTCGCAAACGCGGATGTCGCCTTCGACAAGGTCTTCGGCCTCAAGTGTCTGGCCATCGGTCGCCAGAATGAAGCGGACTTTTCCTGTCGTCGTTTTCGGGCTGGCACGGAGTTCCGCGAGCTTCGCGTTCACCTTGCCCGGCTCGGCAACGGCGAGATGGATATTCTTGTACTGAAGGACGCCGCCCTCAACGTCGGAATTTTTCGCTGCGCTCGCCAGCAGGCGCTTTACCGTCGTCGGCTTGTTGTTGAAGGCTTCAAGGAAAGCACGCGGAAACTCTTCTGCATCAAAGGGTGCAGAAGCAAGTTCAGATATGGCTTCTTCAATCTCAACGGCGTTCATGAATCAGTTTCAGACCTCAAACAGGTCTTTAAGCGCAGATAGACCATTAAATGAAGCGATTCGGGGCACGTCGGCTTGATCGACGCCCGCAAGTCAGCGCCCGTGACCCCTCTGGCGCCAGCCAGTGGGAAGCGCGGGCGCGCGGCCAGCCGGCGAGACCCAGAACCACGTTCTCAAGACGAACATCCGGACCCTCATTGAGCCTCGCCGGGCCGGTCGGCGCATGACGGCCCCGCGGCTCCGGGGTGAGCGCCGGGCGAAGGTCGGCGATGGGCCCGGACCGCCTTGAGCCTCAGAGAGAAGCTATCCAGCCGGGCGAACAGTCCCGCGCCACTGGCGCGGGCAGGCCGCAAATGACTCAGGCCGCCTGACGATCCCCGCCCAGGCGCGCACCGAGAAGCTCCATCAGATACCCGCCGTCGCGCAAGCCCTGAGCCTTAGAGATGACATAGCGCACGGATGCGCGCAGCGAACTGCCATCGACGCCCCACTCCTCCGCGACCGCCTTCGGCCCGTGGAGCAGTGCGGCGATCTCCCGCTGGCTCATGCCGGCCTTCAGGCAATCAAGCGCGATGACGCCATTGCGCAAGATCTGGGTCGTCTTCGTCCAGCGTGCCGCCGATGTGTTCGGTCCTCTTCCGTAAAGCCGGAAGGCTTCCTTCTGGAGCTTCAGCTTGCGCTCATAGGCGACCATGTCCGAAATCTGCAGCTTCATGCGTACGGGCTCGAGGCTAAGCAGCGACATGCCCGTGCAGCGCACCTGCACGACGCAGTCATTTCCTCGAAGCAGGAGATATTCCCGGCCCGCCCTGTCGGTGATGTGCGTGATGTCGCAATGAGGCACGGTTCGATCCCAGATGTCACATCCCTGCCCCGGCTTGCGCGGTGTGCAGTTCACCTCGACCTGGTCAGGAAAGACATAGTGGCTCCAGACGGCGTCGGCCTCGAAGCCGTTGAGATCGGGGTCCGGCATGAAGATGAGGCCCCAGCGCTCGGCAAGGGTCTGCGGCACGCGCGAACGCAGGATGCGGATGTCGGCGCAATCGGCCTTCTTTTCAGAAATGTCGTCGACTTTGCGAGTCGCCGCGTCATCGCGAAAATCATCATTGCGGCGAACATATTCCCAGGCCCAGCGGTCCGCTGAAAGATGCGAGAGATAGTCGTAAGCGGCTGTTTCCGCATTGGTTTCAAGCGCAAAGGTCTTCATGCTCTTTCCTCCACTTGCAGACGAAAGAGCAAAATTCGTTCCACTTTTGCGCGATTCATTCGGCACGCGCCCAACTTAAGGATAATGGCGCATCCAATCGGACTGGATTCGCTCCGGATGGGTTCAGCCTTTGCGTGTCTATTTATTTCGCGCCTTGCAGAGGTTTGCGGGAGCCTGCTGCGTTTTGCTTTCATTGGCTCGCATTCGAACTGATGCGGCAGCGGTGCTGCTGGGATGATTGAGGGGTCCACGAAAGGCCCCGTTCCATGTCACCTCCCTCGCACCACCTGGAGACCGAAACCCGCCGCACAGCGATGCTGCGCACGGCCTTCTGCCCGGTGGTGCGCGAGGCGCTGGAAGCGCCCGATACGATCGAGATCATGGCCAATCCGGACGGCTCTGTCTGGATCGAGACGGCCGGGATCGGGCTCATCGTGTCCGATCACACTCTTGCCCCTTCAGACCGCGAGCGCGTCATCCGGCTCGTGGCGTCCGGGGTGGGAGAAGCTGCCAGCCGCAACTCCCCAATCGTCTCTGCCGAACTCCCCGGCAGTGGCGAGCGGTTTGAGGGGCTTCTTCCACCTGTCTCGACCGCGCCCTGCTTTTCGATCCGCAAGCCCGCGACGACGCCGTTCGAGCTGGGCGACTATGTCGATCAAGGCGCGCTCGCCCCTGCACTGGCTGCCGCACTCCAGGACGCGATTGCGAACCATGCGAACATTCTGATCGCCGGCGGCACGTCATCCGGCAAGACGACCTTCACGAACGCGCTTCTTGCCGAACCTTCGCTCCATGACGACCGCATCCTCATTCTGGAGGATACGCGCGAACTTCGCTGCGCCGCGCCCAATGTGGTCCAGCTTCGCACGCATCGCGGCAGCACCAGCCTGCAGGACCTTGTCCGCTCGACTCTGCGCTTGCGCCCCGACCGGATCATTGTCGGCGAGGTACGCGGTGCTGAAGCGCTCGATCTCCTGAAGGCCTGGAACACCGGCCATCCGGGCGGGATCACCACGCTGCATGCCAACTCCGCCCACGGTGCACTTACCCGCCTTGAACAGTTGACGCTGGAGGCGACGCCCCGCGCGCCCTTCGACCTCATTGCAGAAGCGATCGACGTTGTCGTCTTCATGAGTCGCGCGGGCGGTCAGCGCCGCGTTGAAGAGGCGCTCCGCGTCACCGGCTTTGGCGAGGAGGGCTACCAGACCCAGCCGCTCGTCTCCCGATCTCTCTCACTCGTCCAACACGGAGAACTCCCATGACGCTCTACAAACACCTCCAGACCGTGAACCGAACGGTCCAGGTCGCGGCCTGTATCGGTCTCGGCTTGATGATCGCGGGTCCGGCCCACGCCGCAGGCTCCGGCATGCCCTGGGAAGGCCCGCTCGATCAGATCCTGACCTCGATCGAGGGCCCGGTCGCCCGGATTGTGGCGGTCATTATCATAACGATCACCGGCCTGACCCTCGCTTTTGGTGAGACCAGTGGCGGCATGCGCAAGCTGATCCAGATCGTTTTCGGCCTGTCCATTGCCTTCGCCGCGACCAGCTTCTTCCTGACTTTTTTCTCGTTCGGCGGCGGAGCGCTGGTGTGATGGCAGAAGGCTACGAAATCCCGCTCCACCGCTCGCTGACCGAGCCGATCCTGATGGCAGGCGCGCCGCGCACGGCCGCCATCGCCATCGGGACGCTCGCCGCAGCGATCGGCCTTGGCCTCCAGCTCTGGATACCGGGCCTCGTCATTTGGGCGGTCGGGCATTCGGCGGCAGTGTTCGTGGCGCGAAGCGATCCGGATTTCATGGCCGTTGCGAGCCGTTCAACACGCCACAAGGAGCATCTGACATGCTGAACCTCAAGGAATACGCAGACACACCAAAACTGCTCGCAGACTATCTTCCCTGGGCCTGTCTCGTCGCGCCGGGCGTCGTCCTCAACAAGGACGGCTCGTTCCAGACCACGTTCCGCTATCGCGGCCCTGACCTTGAAAGCTCGACCGAGGAAGAACTCGTCTCCGTCATGGCGCGGGTCAACAATGTGCTGCGCCGGTTCGGCTCGGGCTGGGCGCTGTTCTTCGAGGCGCAGCGTAATGAAGTGCATGACTATCCGGAAGCGGAGTTTCCCGACGCGCTCTCCTGGCTGATCGATCAGGAACGCGCGCTACAGGCTGAGGAATCCGGCGCCCGCTTTGAGAGCGCCTATTACCTCACCCTTTTGTGGTTGCCGCCGGCGGACGCCACGGGCCGCGCGGAGAAGGCGCTGATCCAGCGCGCCGAGACAGAAGACGCCGCGACCTGGCGCCACCGGCTGGAAACGTTCCAGCAACAAACGGACAGAGTCTTTGACCTTCTCTCCACCTGTCTCGCCGAAATCGCAAAGCTCTCAGACGATGAGACGCTGATCTACCTGCACTCGACCATCTCGACGAAGCGCCATCCGGTTGTCACGCCCGAGCTCCCCGTCTTTCTTGACGCGGTGCTGGCCGACGAGCCCTTCGCGGGCGGCCTTGAGCCGATGATCGGCGAGGCGCACCTCCGCACCCTGACCATTCTCGGATTCCCGGCCTCAACCCTGCCCGGCATACTCGATGAGCTGAACCGGCAGGGCTTTGCCTATCGCTGGGCGACACGGTTCATCGCCATGGACAAGGCCGAAGCCGAGAAGGTTCTGGGCAAGAAGCGCCGTCACTGGTTCGCCAAACGTAAATCCATCGGCGCGGTGCTGCGCGAGACCATGTTCAATGAACAGGCCGCGCTCGTCGACAATGACGCTGACAACAAGGCCGGTGATGCCGATGCCGCCCTTCAGGAACTTGGCGCCGACCTTGTCTCCTACGGCTATGTCACCACGACCATCACGGTCGCAGATCCCGACCGGCGCACCGTCGACGAACATATCCGGATCGCCGAGCGCATCGTGACTGGCCGCGGCTTCACGGCGATCCGTGAGACGCTCAACGCCGTCGATGCCTGGCTCGGAAGCCTGCCCGGCCATCCATACGCCAATGTCCGCCAGCCGATCCTGCACACGCTGAACCTTGCCCATATGGTGCCGCTGTCTGCAGTCTGGGCGGGCGAAGAGACCAACCGGCACCTGCAAGCCCCAGCGCTGATCCAGGCGCAGACTGATGGCACCACACCGTTCCGGCTGAACCTGCACATTGGCGATGTCGGCCATACGCTGGTGGTCGGCCCGACCGGCGCGGGCAAGTCAGTCCTGCTCTCGCTGCTCGCCCTGCAATGGAAGCGTTACGAGGGCGCTCAGGTCTTCATATTCGACAAGGGGCGCTCTGCCCGAGCCGCAACGCTCTGCATGGGCGGCAGGCATGTTGATCTCGGCAGCTCCAAAGCTCCAAGCCTGCAACCCCTAAAGGACATCGACTCCGAACACGGCGCAAGCTTTGCCGCCGACTGGCTCGCGGGCCTGTGCGCCAATGAAGGCGTCGCCATGACGCCGGACCTGAAAGCCCGGCTCTGGGAAGCGATCCAGTCTCTCAGCTCAGCGCCTGAAACCGAGCGCACGCTGACCGGCCTGACGCTGATGCTGCAGGACGAAACCCTTAAATCCGCTCTGCACCCTTTCACGCTGGAAGGCCCGCATGGCCGGCTGCTCGATGCCGATCATGAAAGCCTAGCCCTCGCCGACACGGTCTGTTTCGAGATGGAAGCGCTGATGCATGCAAAGGGCGCTGTGGCGCCCGTGATCACCTATCTCTTCCACCGGCTCGAAGCGCGGTTCGACGGCAGACCGACGCTCCTCGTCCTCGATGAAGCCTGGCTCTTTCTAGATGATCCGATGTTTGCCGCGCGCCTCCGCGAATGGCTCAAGACCCTGCGAAAGAAAAACGTGTCCGTCGTGTTCGCGACCCAAAGCCTGGCTGACATCGCGAACTCGTCGATCGCACCAGCCTTGGTGGAATCCTGCCCGACGCGTATCTTCCTGCCAAATGAACGCGCGCAGGAACCGCTGGCCTGCGAAACCTATCAGCGCTTCGGCCTGAATGCGCGCCAGATCGAACTGATATCAAGAGCCACGCCCAAGCGCGACTATTACTACCAGTCCCCGCTCGGTGCGCGCGTCTTCGATCTCGGTCTGGGACCGATCACACTTTCTGTCTGTGGCGCATCCTCACCTGAAGATCAGATCCGCATGGACCGCATCTGGGCAGAGACCGAAGGGGACGGGTTCGCGGCCTGCTGGCTGATCGAGAAGGCGCTGCCCTGGGCGGCAGAGCTTCTCGATCGATGGCCGGGCCATGCGCCCCAACCTGGCGCAGACGCGCCTTTCCAGCCCTCAAAATTTCTCGCCGCCGAATAGGAGCCTGTCCCCATGAAACGTCCCGCCGTCCTCTTTGCTTCTGTCGCTATTGCGGCCCTGCCGCTGAGCGCCCTCACCGCGCCGCCAGCCAGCGCCCAGCTGTTCGGCGGAGGGATTGTCTACGATCCGGCCAATCACGCTGAAAACATCCTTCAGGCCATCCGCGCCCTGCAGCAAATCAACCAGCAGATCCAGCAGCTCACCCATGAGATCCAGATGCTGGAGAACATGGCGCGCGATCTCGAAACGCTGCCCGACTCCATTGCCGATGATATCCTGCGCCGTATGCGGCGCATCGATGATCTGATGCGTGATGCCGAAGGCATCGGCTACCGCGTCGAGGAGATCGAGCACGAGTATGAAGAGGTGTACCCGGAAGACTATGGCGCCGAGCCGCCGCGTCAGGCCGTCCTCGTCGAAGAAGCGCGCGCCCGTTGGCTACAGTCCCGCACAGCCTATCGCGAGAGTCTGCAAGTCACAGCCTCAGTCGTCTCATCGGCGCGCGAGGATTCTGAAAGCCTCGACCGGCTGATCGCGGACAGCCAGTCCGCCGTCGGCAATCTCCAGGTCGCCCAGGCCGGAAACCAGATCGATGCGCTGCAGACCGAACAGCTTATGCAGATGGAAGCCATGATGGCGGCCCATTACCGCGCCGAGGCGCTGGAGCGCGCCCGCCAGCTCGTCGAGGCCGAACGTGGCCGCGCCCGCACCCGGGCCTTCCTCGGAGATTGATGGCCCATGGACGTGATCGACACCTTCCTTGCGACCTTCATCGCCTATATCGACAGCGGGTTCGGCCTGCTGGCGGGCGATGTCGCATACCTGTCGACCACCCTCATCGCCATCGACATCACGCTGGCGGGCCTGTTCTGGGCCCTCTCTCAGAACACCGACATTATCGCCGGGCTGCTGAAGAAGGTGCTCTATGTCGGCTTCTTCGCTTTCATCATCGGCAACTTCTCACTCCTCGCCGGGATCGTCTTCGACAGCTTCGCCGAACTTGGGGTGACCGCAGGCGGCGGCACAATGACCGCCGATGATCTCTTGCGCCCCGGCTTCATCGCCAGTGTCGGCCTCGATGCCGGTCAGCCGCTGCTGGAAGAAATCTCCGACATGCTGGGGCCGATTTCCTTCTTCCATAACTTCATCATGATCGCGGTCATGTTCGTCGCCTGGGCGATCATCATGGTCGCCTTCTTCGTTCTGGCCGTTCAGCTGTTCATCACAATTCTGGAGTTCAAGCTGACGACGCTGGCTGGGTTCGTGCTCGTGCCCTTCGCGCTCTGGAACAAGACGACCTTTCTTGCGGAGCGCGTCCTCGGCAATGTCATCACCTCCGGCATCAAGCTCATGGTGCTCGCCGTTATCATCGGCATCGGCTCGACGCTGTTCTCATCCGTGACCGACGCGTTCCGCACCGGCGAGGATGTCACGCTGGCTCAGGTCATGGGCACGGTGCTCGCCGCCATCGTCTTCTTCTGGATGGGCATCTTCGCGCCGGGCATCGCTTCCGGCCTCATCACTGGCGCACCGCAGCTTGGCGCAGGCTCAGCCGCAGGCGCTGCGGCCGGTGTGGCCGCCGGGACTTACGTTGCCGGCATGGGGGGCCGCGCCGCCTTCGGCGCTGTCGCGGGCGGTGCGTCTTCAGCCGTCAAGGCGGGCGCCTCGATGGCCGGCGCAGCACGCACCTCCTACACGCTGGGGTCGGTCGCTTCCGGTGCATCAGGCGCGGCAGGTGTGGCAGCAGGTCTTGCCGGTGTCGCGCGCGCAGGCGGCGATGCGATGCGCCGCGCTGCAAGCCGTCCCGCCCGATCGATGCGCGAGGCTTATGCCCGAGGCAGCCAGGGCGCCTGGCGCGCCACGGGCGGGTCTGAAACCGCTTCCATGGAAAGCTCTGCCTCGGGATCATCCTCGTCCCAAAGCCCCGGCTGGGCGCGGCGCATGCAGACCAGTCAGCGCATGGGCCAGGCTGGTCAGATGGCCGCGCATTCGATCCGCGACGGCGATCGCGGCGCGTCCGGCGCAAACCCCACTCTCAAAGACAAGGACGACTAGACGATGGCCTTCAAGCGATCTTCCTCCAGCTATGGACCAAGCCCGTTTCCCGAAACGCCTTTTCAGAAGGCGGGTCAAATCTGGGACGACCGCATCGGTTCGGCCCGCGTGCAGGCGAAGAACTGGCGGCTCATGGCCCTTGGATGCCTCGGGCTTTGCTTCGTCACGTCCGGCGCACTGGTCTGGCGGAGCATGCAGTCGACGGTCACGCCCTATGTGGTCGAGGTCGATGAGACCGGCGCCGCGCGGGCCGTCGCTCCGGTAACGGAACGCTACACGCCCACAGATGCACAGATCGCCCATCACCTGGCGAACTTCATCACCCATGTCCGTGGCCTCAGCGTCGATCCCGTCGTCGTGCGCGAGAACTGGCTGCGCGCCTATGACTTCGTGACGGACCGCGCGGCCACCACGCTCAACGAATACGCCTCGGCCAATGATCCCTTTGCGGATGTGGGGCGCAAATCCCGCACCGTGGATGTGGTCAGCGTCGTGCGCGTCTCCGATGACAGTTTTCAGGCACGCTGGATCGAGAAGACCTATGAGAATGGCGCGCTGGTCCGGGCGCAGCGGTTCACCGGCAATTTCACGCTCATCACCCAGCCGCCGACCGACGCAGAGACCCTGCGCGCCAATCCGCTCGGCCTTTATGTCCATGCCCTGAACTGGGGTCAGGACCTTGTCACAGGAGAATGATCCCCATGCTTCGTTTTATCCTCGCCACTTCGGCCCTCGCACTTACCACGGCCTGCGCCACGACTGAGCTCGAACCGATTGACGACAGCGCCTTTGTCGCGGCCACGCCCGTCGAAGATCGCGCCGACTATCCTGTCGAGATCGTGGAAACCGCCGTTCCGCTGCCGCTGCCCGGTCAGATGATGCCGGTCGGCGCAACAGTTACCACCAATGCCGATGGCAGCGTGACCCGGACCTTTACAAGAACGGTCAGCACGCCAACCGTCTCACCGGCTGAAGCTATCCAGCAGGGCCGCACCAGTGCCCTGATCGAGCCCTCGGTCGATGGCTATGTGAACGCGATCCAGGTCTATCCCTATACAGAAGGCGCGCTTTACCGGCTCTACGCAAGCCCCGGCCAGGTCAGCGATATTGCCCTCCAGTCGGGCGAAGAGCTGGTCTCGGTATCGGCGGGCGACACGGTCCGCTGGGTGGTCGGCGACACGGTTTCGGGCTCCGGCGCGACCGCCCGCGCCCATGTGCTGGTCAAGCCGATCAGCTCCGGCATCCGCACAAACCTGATGATCGCCACCGACCGGCGCACCTATCACCTCGAACTCGAAAGTACGGATGGCGGATACATGGCCGCGCTCTCCTGGCGTTATCCCGCAGACGAGCTGGCGGGCCTCACCGCCCGCAATGAGCGCGCAATCGCGCGGGACGCGGGCAGCATTGAGCGCGGCCTGGCGCTTGAAGGCCTGAACTTCGATTACCGCATGACCGGCGACAGCCCGGACTGGAAGCCCGTGCGCGTGTTCGATGATGGCCGCCAGGTGTTCATCCAGATGCCGGAGTCCATCGCCACGACCGACATGCCGCCACTCTTCGTGCTCGGCGCGGATGGCGACGCCGAACTCGTGAACTACCGCGTACGCGGCAATTATTATGTCGTCGACCGGCTGTTCCGCGCGGCGGAACTGCGGCTTGGCGAGCGGAACCAGACCATTGTCCGCATCTCCAGGAACGAGCGCCGCTCGCCGCTCGCTGGCCTGTTCGGGAACTGAGCCGATGTCCGAGCCCATTCCCTTTGACGAGCATGCCGAGCGGCTGAAGATCCGATCCAGCCCGAAGCCGGTCACGCGGATCAACCGCAAGGTCCTGATGGCCGGCGCAGGTCTTGGCGTGCTCGCCCTGTTCGCGGCGATGAGTATAGCCCTCAAGCCGCCGACCGCCGTCGATCCGGATGCCCGCCGCGAGCTCTACAACACGACCAACACAAGAAAGCCCGAAGGCCTCTCCACGCTTCCAGCAAGCTACAGTGACCTGAGGTCCGAACCCGAACCTGTCACCCGACTAGGTCCACCGCTTTCCGGCGATCTCGGCGCAACCATGTTGCGGGCCGAGCGAGAGCTGGGCATCGAGCCGGAATATGTGAGCCGGTTCGAGGATGACTTCCGCCCGAACCCGGCGGACGAAGCTGAACGCGCCCGGCGCATGCGCGAGGCAGCGCTTGCAGACGAAGCGGCCCGCGCACCGGTCTTTTTCCGGCTTGAGTCTGAAACAGGAGGTCAGTCCGTATCTGCCTCCGACCCCGCGTGGCGCGATCCTTCAGGCGACCTCAGATCCGAACTCCTGGCGCTCGCCGCGTTGCCGCAGGGTGCGCCGTCGGGATTCGGCCAACCTTCAGACACGAATCTCCAGTCCCGCAAACTGGCCTTCGCCAGGGAGGGTACGGATAGCGACATCTACAATCTGCATGGGGTCGAAGACCCGGCCTCGCCGTATCAGGTCATGGCCGGCACGCTGATCCCGGCCTCGCTGGTGACCGGCATCAACTCGGACCTTCCTGGCACGATCGTCGCGCAGGTGACCCAGCCCGTCTATGACACGGTCACAGGCCAGTATCTCCTTATCCCGCAGGGCTCACGCCTCATCGGACGCTACCAGTCCGAAGTCTCGTTCGGTCAGGACCGCGCCCTGGTGACCTGGGACCGGATCATCTTCCCGGACGGCTCGTCCATTGTCATCTCCGCACCCGGCTCGGACGCGCAGGGCTTTGCCGGTCTCTCTGACCGGACCGACCATCACTGGGACCGCGTGTTCATCGCGGCAGGCCTCGCGACAATCCTCGGTGTCGGCGCAGAGCTTGGCGCAGACGGTGACGGCGATCTCGAGCGCGCCATCCGGCGCGGCACCACCGACACAGTGAACCAGGCAGGTCAACGCGTGGTCGAGCGCAACCTTGGCATCCAGCCGACGATCCGTGTGCGGCCCGGCTGGCCGGTACGCGTGGTCGTCACCCGCGATCTCATCCTCAGACCCCATCCCCAAGGAGCCACACGATGACCCTTCGCCTCGATCGCCTTCCCGACCGCACACCGGTGCGCATGAGTCTTTCGGTCGATCCGGACCTCGCCAGCGCGCTCAGCGATTACGCCGAAATTTACCGCCAGACCTATGGCGCGGAGGAAAAGCCCGAAACGCTGATCCCGGCCATGATCGAAAGTTTCCTGGCATCAGATGCCGGGTTCAAGCGGGCGCGCCGCGCCCTTCACGACAATGCCAGCAAAGGAGACTGAAGCCCATGGCACAGATCGGCACGTTCACCCTGAAGGATGGCAGCTATACCGGCACCATCCGTACCATGACCATCAACGTCAAAGCCCAGCTTGTTCCCAATACGGACAAGGCCTCAGACGGCGCGCCCGACTTCCGGCTCTATGCCGGCGGGGCCGAACTCGGCGCAGCCTGGCGTCAGGAAAGCAAGCAAGGCGAAACGCCGTATCTTGCCGTCAAGCTCGACGATCCGAGCTTCGCAGGCCCCATGCGCGCAGCCTTCTTCGAGAACGAGAAGGACGGCACCGGCGTCATGGTCTGGAACCGGGCAAAGACGGGATAATCGGAGTGCGTCATGTTGCATCGCGTAAAGGAGGGCGGGCGCACAGGGCTTAAGGATTTCGCGCGGGACCTGAACCCGCCCCCAAAGGCCCCTGCCCCCGTCACGTCAACCGATCCTGAACGGATCACGCCTGCGGATATTTTCCGGCGACGAACCGTCAGGCGGCCGGAACTCCGCAAGCTCGTGCCGCTCTCCGACACGACAATCTACGAACTCGAACAGAAGGGCGAGTTCCCACAGCGCTTCTACCTCACGCCCCGTTGCGTCGTGTGGCCCCTCGCCGAAGTGCTGGAGTGGATCGACGCCCAACGGCGCAAGGGCCGAGATGGCTGCGGGCCTCATCCGGATTATCGGATGCGGTGAATATGAGGGCTACGCTGCGGACGTTTTCCGGGTAGTCGTCGGATACCCGAACGGCAGAAAAAAGTGGGCAACACGTATATGTCCATGAGTAGGTGCTAAAGAGGGGTCTCTCTCATGCTCTGTGTCAAAGTCGGCGGCGTTGAACAAAGCGGATGGTTGGGTAATGGCTGAGCCATCTGCAGCTGGCCGGAGCTTGAGTTCGGCCACCATTTCTTCCTGACCTAGCATTTCCCGAATGGGGGGAACTACATCCGGCTCAGGATCAAGAAGAACACCGACCATGGCAGCAGCTGCCTGACGCCGACTATAAATTCCAGTGACAAAACGAGCTAAGCCATTCTCGCGCACATAGTGGTCTCGATGGCGCTTCTGTCTTCCCAAGCGCTTGAATTCGAAGACGAACTTTAAGCCCTGGGCGGAATCGTTCCAGCCATAGACAATATCAGTTCGGCGTTCTTCGATCATTTCGCCCGTCGCCGGATCTATCTCGCCAATGATATCCTCAGCCGCCCACATTCCGAGCAGGCCACGCTCCCGCGCAGTGTAATTTTCTATGTAGACCTTTAGTCGCTTCGTTAGCGCTGCTTCATTAGTTTTGGGGTTGAAGTCAGGCCGTGGCCGTTCAGCCAACTCGTTCCATGCTTGGCAAAGTGCTTCAACGGCTTCGGTCGCTGGCTGAATGGGGAATGCCGCAAACCAATCGTCAGCTACTGTCACGCGGACACTCCCCGTTTTCCGGATGCAGCGCGGGCTTGTACTGTCCTTACAATTTGTTCCGCATCACGAAGTGCTTGCCGTATGGTCCAGTTGCGTTTGGTAAGCGGTCGCACGAGGTAAAGCGATTGATCGATCCAGATATGGGCATCTGGGACCAGCGTCAGGGAATCTCCTAGAGGAATGGCTCTCAGACCTGAAATGCGTAATTGCTCGAGCGTTTGCAGGACAAGCGCATCGCTTACTTGCGTCTCCACGACGGGCGCCGAGGTAGGCTTGTCTTTGTATGAGATGCGAACGATTCCAGATGGACCAGCTCGCCTAGGATCGCTGGTTACCACATCGACGTGGAAGCGTCCCTTGCCATGCGTTTTGGCTCGCCAATCCGTAAGTGATGTTGCAAGTGCACGAGCATAAGTCTTGAAGTCTCTGCGCTGAGCAGTGTGCTGTGCTGGTGTGTCGAGGCTCTTGAAACCACGTGGTCGGATGGACGGCATGAAAACATCGACTGTTTCACGGACAAGCTTCTGCTCCTCGGGGCCAAGGCCAAAATAGGAAAATACTGCCCGATCCAGCTCCGGCCTCAATTCTTCATAGCGCGCGCTTTGTTCAAGTTCGGGGAGTTCGGTGATTTCGGACACATGGCGAGAGACGCTCGACAGCGCTTCGGCTGCAACTGCCCCGTCGGGAGCATTCTCCGGCATAAAGAACGGAAACGTCTCGACGTCCTTGAGGTGGACACCATTGCGTTCGCACAGCATCTTCCAGCCACGCATCATCAGGAAGTAGCGCGCAAGACTTGAGCGTAGATACACGGCAACGAAGCTAAGAAGTTCAGCGTCCTCCTTCGGTCCTGAGATCACGCCAATGCTGTGGGTAAAAGATGCGGGTCCATCATAGTAGACCGCTCGGACATTCAACTGCTTCCTAGAAAACCCATCCGGGAACAAAACGCGCGGGCCATCGAATACACTCAGCACCGCCTCGTTTAGACCGACAACAGTATCCTGGCCCTTTGGCCACGATGTAAGTAAGTCTGAGTGCAAGACAGGCGAACCAGCGCTTAGCGCAGCTATCGGTATGAACGGCTTGTCGCGGAGCGGTCCGGCGTTGACCGGCTCGCGACTCCTGTCGTTCAGATGGATCCCCTTTCGGTATATCCAGCGACGATATTCGTGGGGTCCGCGCCAGAAATCAGAAAATGTGCCGTGTGCGGACAGACGCGCCCAAATTGAAAGGTCGTTTGCATCGCCCCACATCATAGTCACGAGAAGTTGGGGGTCTTCCGCCACTGAGCGCGTTTGAAGATGATGTTTGTCGGCGGATTGCATTGTCAGCCGGCCAAGAGCAAGACTCATATCTGCTTTAGGCACGCAGTATTCGAAAGTCTCATCGAAGGGGATTCTGCTCGGAAGCCGTTCTGGCCGTACAATGCCAAGGAAGACATGACAGGTATTCTCTGCAGTAGGGAAAAGAAGCCCCTGGAGATCACCAAAATTGATCAATCGTGACGGCTGATACTGTTCTAGCAGATGCGAAACGAACCCCGCACTGGACGGTCCGAGAAACTGCCCGATTGGCAAGATGAGACAGATTTGTCCCCCCGCCTGCAGAAAGTCTATCGCGCGCAACGCATACGCGCCGGCTATCTGGCGGCGCACAAATGGAGCTTCGGCACGTTCTGCCCAAGCGTCTGCGCTCGTCTTAGAGGAGCCTTCAGGTTCGGCCCATGGTGGATTCGAGATAATGAGCGAGAAGCGCTTACCGCTGAAAGCATGATCATCGCGGAAAAAGTCTGCTGCGTGCTCACCATAGGTTAGGTTTGAGCCGTTCAATGACGGCAGTTTTGTCCCCTCTCGTTCCTGCGCTTCCATGATGTCGGCAGGATTTAGGCCTTCCAGGAGCGACAAATAGAGACTGAACGCTGTGACACGGCAGGCCATAAAATTGATGTCGCCGCCAAAAATATGACCTCGGAGCAGGTCTGCGCGTTCGCGGAAACTCAGTTGGCGCCCTTCCCGTGCTTCTGACAGCGCGATCAGCCGACGATAGGCCGTGGTCAGGAGGATGCCGGAGCCGCACGCACCGTCAAAAATCGTTTCAGAGAGTGGGTCGGATGAATTCGTGAACGCCTGGTCGACCGCGAGCATAGCAAGGTGACGTGGCGTGTAATACGCGCCGTCCTTCGCCTGCTGTTCATCCGATAAGAAAGACTCGTAGAGACCAGAAAGTAACTCGACCGGAATATAACTAAAATCGTAGTTCCAAAAATCACCTTGGCCGGTTCGCATATCAGTCCGCTGTAGAAAGCGATTGATCAGGTTGAAGCCGTTATCCGTGAGTTTGGTCCAGGGATCGTGGCGATCATCCCCCATGAAGTCGCCATTGAAATCCAATCGAAGTGCGTCAATCAGTCTTCTGAGTCCAGCCCGATCTTTCTCGTCGATCAGATGATGGAGTTGAGAGACTTGCCGGCGATCGCGGTAAGTGGCGCCGACAATCTCGCGATGTTCCAAATAGGAGAGGAACAGAATCTGGCCCATAAGCAGCTCGGCCAGATGACGGCGATCGTGATCCTTCGATGCTCCCGAGAGTCCCTGATCGGCAAGCTGTGAGACGACAGCGGAGAGGTTCGCGAGCAACTTTCGGTCGACTCGCGCCTTTACATCGAACCAGTTGGGAACGCGCCGGGAGACATTGGCAGAGGCTATGTCGAGCGCAGAGAAAGGACCGTCCGGTCGGGCGTCATCAAGGATAAGCTGTTGGCCTGCGTTGCGCAGCTTTCGGGCAGGCACAGCTAGGGCCGTGTCGCCTTTAATTTCAATAACTATAGTAGCAAGATTTTGATTCCAGACACGTTTGCGGATTTCGTCGAGCGCTTGAGACGAAAGAGGATCTCCATCATCTCCTACGAACACGACTGTAGGCACCCCCTCCACGTCAAAGACGGCGTGAGCACGTATTGGGCCTTCCGGTCTCAGGAGGGTCTTGAGTTCAAGTGCATATGGATGAGTTTCGGGAACGTCATCGCCGCGACGATGCAAGACGGCAGGTTCAGCATTGTAGCCGAGCCTATCTAGCCAATTCTGCATCGATTCCGCGCTCATAGCTATTGCTCATCCGAAGTCTCGCCAAGCGAGAACATAACCGGAACATATAAGTCTGACAAAGGAGTTTGCCAAATCGACTTTGGCAGATTTCCGTCAACCCTCATGCTGAACGCCTCCGGCTAAATTCAGCTGCTTTGCCTGGTGCTTTCGAGCAGTCAGCGCGTTGCAGGTTTGGCAGAGAAAAGAGGTCGAGTTGTCCGCGGCCTGCGGTGACATCAGGGAGCGCAAATCCAGTTCGCAGCACGCGCAAGTGTGGATCAAGGCGGATCAGTAGAGCATCATCTTGTGCTATGGGGGCTTCCTCATCGACGATCATCCACTGGTCCGGGGTTACAGCCACCCGATGTCCCCACAAAGTAATGAAGGATCGCTTTCGCAAATCCGACCGCAAATTGATAAACGATGTTCTATGCGCTTGCAGTTCAAGATGAAATCTCTCACGCAGAAGCACCGCAATTCTCAACACTAGAATCGTCTGCCAAGTGAATTTGGCAGGTGACCCCTTCTTCTGTGGTCGGACATCGGCTGGTATCAGCGCACGCCTACTGGTCCACTCGCGAAGTTTATCCGTCGAAAGGCCGGTAAGTTCGGACGCCACTTGTGTCGGAACGTATCGCAGTGGGCTACTCCCTCGGAATGGGTATCGTACCCAACTAAAACTGGAGAACGGGTATCATGCCCGTTCTTTAGGTCAAGTTCGATTGTGGACCGACTCCAAAGGTAAAGAAATACGCCGCGAAATCTGACCGTTGGCCCAAATCGGACAAATCACCTCCTCTATTTGAACCCCACCCTCGGATCAGCCGCGTAGACCGCCATGCTCTCCGGGATGATGTTCGGCTTGCGGCTTTCGCCGGCGGCCCACGCGTCGATCATGTCGGCCCATTCCTGCATCATGTGGCGACGCTGGTCGGCATATTCAGCCTTGTTGTAGACGCCGCGCGATGAACGCCGGTCCTCATGGGCGAGGCTCTTCTCGATCCAGTCGCGATTGAAGCCGAGCTCATTGAGCAGCGTCGATCCGGTACGCCGCAGGTCATGAACCGTGAAGGGCTCAAGCGGCAGCTCCATCTCGCTCGCCAGCTTGTGCGCGCTGTCGGTGATCCGGTTGAACGTCGCATTCGAGATCGGGCGGAACGTGTCATAGCGCGACGGGAAGACGTATTTTGATCCGCCTGCGCAGGTTTTCAGCGCCACCAGAATGTCGAGCGCCTGGTTCGAGAGATAGACATTGTGATCGAGGCCCGTCTTCATTCGCTTCTTTGGGATGGTCCAGACCGCATCCTGGAAACTGACCTCGTCCCAGGTCGCATGGGCAACCTCGGTCTTGCGCTTCATCGTCAGCAGGATGAATTTCACGCCGAGCTTCAGCGTCGGATTGGCGGTGATCTCTTCAAGGACGCGATAAAGCACCCGGATCTCCAGCGGCGTCAGGGAGCGGTCGCGGGGCCGGACCCGCGCAATCGAACGGGGATCGACCTCCTCTGCGGGATTTTCGACGCGGATGCCGTGCAAGTTGGCGAAGGCGTAGATCAGCTTGATAAACTCACGGGCATGAAGCGCCGTTGAAGGCGCGCCCCGCTTCTTGATCTTGTCGCAGAGCTGACGGACATCCTCGCTGGTCACTTCACGCAGCGTATAGTTCCCCAGCGACGGGATCAGATCACGGTCGACAATGTGACGACGCATGTCGCGGGTCGAATCTGACATTTCGCTCTCAACGAGCCAGCGCTGAGCAAGCTCTCCGAAGGTCCCTTCTGCTTTGGCTTTTCCTTTTGCCCGCTTTTTCTCTTTGGCCGGCGAGATGCCTTCGTCCACCTGCTTCTTCGCATCAATTAGTCGCTCGCGAGCAACTGCCAATGAGATGCCATACCGCCCGTAACGACCGATGGTGAGAGTCTCCCGACGGCCATTCACACGGTAGTCGTACCGAAAAATCTTGCTGCCTGCAGGCGTCACTGCGACGTACAGGCCGTCGCGATCAGCCACCTTGTAGATTTTTTCCTTCGGTTTCAATGACTTGATAGCAATATCTGTCAGCACAGAATACCTCCATTTCAACCAAAATACCGTCAGGCCAAAATGGCCATTTTTTGACAACGAAACGCTTGTTTTTCAATGCGTTACGCCGAAACAATACCGTCAGGCCGCTAAAAAGGGCTGACGGTATTTTGACTTTAGGCAGGAAGTGGCAATTTGTATACCGTCAGGCGATACCGTCAGCATGTTCCGTTGGCCCGCGATAAAGGGCGATAGATACCGAACGAAAACCGGCGTCAAGCTATTGTATTTATTTGATTTATTGATCTCTCGCGATAGCCCGCGAGAGACGCGGAATCATTCCCACTCAATCGTGCCGGGCGGTTTGCTGGTCACGTCATAGACGACCCGGTTCACGCCCTTCACCTCATTGATGATGCGGGTCGCAACACGGCCAAGGAAGGCGTGGTCATAGGGGTAATAATCCGCTGTCATGCCATCGGTGGACGTCACAGCGCGCAGCGCCAGAACGGCCTCATATGTACGCTCATCGCCCATGACACCGACCGTGTTCACTGGCAGCAGCACAGAGAAAGCCTGCCAGATCTCATCATAGAGGCCGGCATTCTTGATCTCTTCGATATAGATCGCGTCCGCCTTGCGCAGCGTGTCGGCTTTCTCGCGCGTGATCTCACCCGGAATACGGATGGCAAGGCCCGGGCCTGGAAATGGGTGGCGCCCGATAAAGCTCTGCGGCAGGCCAAGCTCACGGCCAAGCGCGCGTACCTCATCCTTGAACAGCTCGCGCAGCGGCTCGACCAGCTTCATGTTCATGCGCTCAGGCAGACCGCCAACATTGTGGTGGGACTTGATCGTGACGGACGGCCCGCCAATCGCAGACACGCTTTCAATCACATCCGGATAGAGCGTGCCCTGCGCGAGGAAATCCGCCCCGCCAATCTTCTTTGCCTCTTCCTCGAACACATCGATGAAGAGCCCGCCAATCGTCTTGCGCTTCTTCTCGGGGTCGGAAATCCCCTCAAGCGCGCCGAGGAAGGTCTCGCTCGCATCCACATGAACGAGCGGAATGTTGTAATGGTCGCGGAAGAGCCCGACGACTTCCTCGCTCTCATTGAGCCGCATCAGGCCGTGATCGACATAGACGCAGGTCAGCTGGTCGCCGATCGCTTCATGGATCAGGACCGCAGCCACAGACGAATCCACGCCGCCTGAAAGACCGCAGATCACCTTGCCGTCGCCGACCTGCTTGCGGATCTTCTCGATCGCTTCCTCGCGATAGGCCGCCATCGTCCAGTCGCCGGAAAGCCCGGCAATCTTGTGCGTGAAATTGCGCAGCATGTCCCGGCCATGCACCGTGTGCACGACCTCGGGGTGGAACTGCGTGCCATAGAAACGGCGATCAAGGTCCGCGATGATGGCGAGCGGCGCACCCGGCGATTTTGCGATGACGCCAAAGCCCGGCGCCAGTTCAGCGACATGGTCGCCATGGCTCATCCAGACTTCTTCCTTGCCGTCTTCACCGCCAAACAGGCCTTCCAGCAATTCGCTATCCGTCACCTGTTCTATGAAGGCGCGGCCGAACTCACGGCTGGTGCCGCTTTCCACGCGCCCGCCAAGCTGCTGCATCATGACCTGCTGGCCATAGCAGATGCCCAGTACCGGCACGCCGCGCTCAAACACCGCCTGATCGGCGCGCGGGCTGTCATCCCATGTGACGCTCGCAGGTCCGCCGGACAGAATGATCGCCTTGGGCTCAAAGCCGTCCAGAAACGCGCCATCCACCTTGTTGAACGGGTGGATTTCGCAATAGACGCCGCTTTCGCGAAGGCGCCGCGCAATCAGCTGGGTAACCTGTGAGCCGAAATCGACAATCAGGACGTGCTCGTGCTTGTCTGCAACGGAATCGGGTGAACTGGCCATGCAGCCTCCTAACCGCTAATGGCGGGGGCTGGAAGGGCCTTCGTGCCGGTAAGCATGCGCGCCGCCGCAGACGTCATCGCGCGTCCACTATTCCAGAAAGATGCTTTCAACAGAGGTTTCGAACAGCCTCGCAATCTTGAGCGCCAGGGCGAGGCTTGGATCATACTTTTCCTTCTCGATCGCGATGATGTTCTGCCGCGAGACGCCAAGCAGCTCAGCGAGCTTTGCCTGGCTCCACTCACGTTCGGTCCGCAGCTCTTTCATCCGGTTCTTCATAGGTAGCGGGCCCGCAGGACAAACCAGCTGACCTGCCAGATCGCCGCGGCGACAGGTGCGATGAAGATGCTCGCAAATGGCGGAATGCCGGCAAACTGCGCCAGCAGCGACCAGACCGTGACAAGCCACACCGTCACCAGCAGGCTGATGGCAAGCGCATTGACGGCCACACGGCGCTCGAACTCCTCAAGCGCCAGCACCCTTCGCGCCGCCAGGCCGCCCCAGACCGTAATCACGAAAACCGGCAGGAGCGCCAAGGCAACATCGCTTACCGACTGCTCCCCTGTCGACCAAGTCTGCGAGGCCATGAGCGCGCCGAGAAACAGAAGCGCCATGACGCATTCCGTCAGCCAGTAGATCGCGCTCTGGCGCCGCCGGCCTGCCTCAAAGGATTGCGTTTCCGGATCCATGTCATTCCTGCCTTTGCTCTACTGGCGTCTGAACGGTCGTGAGACCATCGCGAAGACACGTTTGCGGCTCTCCAGAAGTCCGATACCCAGAATCCCTGCCGTGAGCCAGAAGCCAGCCTCGGTTCCAACTGCAAGGGCTGTCACAGCGATGACCAGCGCTTCGGTCGATGGATCTGTCGCCTTATAGGCAAACACGCCAACCCACGCCGCGATAACCAGAGCCCAGATCACACTCAGCGCAATCGATTTCCAACCCATTTCAAAACTCCTTTTGTAAAGAGCTCTTGACATGCAGACAGCTCGGCATGATGTCAAGAGCTCTTTACAAACAAAGGAGCCCTCAATGTTCAAACCTCTCCTCTCCGGTACCGCCATCGGTGCACTGATGCTCGTTGGCTGCCAGACCAATTCCACCCCCAAGACCGCAGAGCTCTATTACGGCTTTTCCCATGTCGATCCGGTCAGCGAACAGGTCATTGAGGATGCGTGGGTCATTGTGGACGGCTCATCGATCACGGCGACGGGTACAGGCGATCTGCCGGACCGGACTTTCGCTCAGACACACGACATGACGGGCCTCTACGCCCTGCCCGGCATGATCGACGCGCATGCCCACATCACATCCGGGCCGCATGAGACGAAGTTCGTCGACGGCGCGCCGCTCGTGACGATTGAGAGCCGGGACGACATCACTGAGTTCAATGCCCGCATGGCCCTCGCCTTCGGCATCACGACAGTGCGCAATCCGGGCGGCGGCACGCTCGCCAATCAGGCCTATGACCAGAAGATCGCCAGCGGCGAATGGATCGGCCCGGAAGCCTTCCACGCAGGCTCAGTCATCCAGCCCCCACCGATGGGCGGCGCAGCCTTCGCCTATCCGACAACCGACGCCGAATGGGACGTCGAAGCCCAGCGCCAGGCGGACGCAGGCATGGAATACTTCAAGCTCTATGTCAGCCTGACCGAGGAGGAGCTCGCCAAGGGCGTCGCCGCAGCTGAACGCGCCGGCTTGAAACCCATCGCCCATCTCCACATGGTCAGCTGGACGGACGCGGCAGCACTTGGCTTGCACGGGATTGAACACGCCCTGCCGACCAGTCCGGACCTTCTGGAACCCGGCGCACGCGAGGAATACGTCGCGGGGTTCGGCCCCAATTCAAAGTACATGTACGAATGGTTCGAACTCGCCGACTATGATGGTCCGCTCTTTCAGGAACTGGTCGACACGCTCGTCGAGAACCAGACGGTCCTGAACTTCAATTTCATCGTGAACCACCTCGTCTATAATGCCGACGATCCGGACCTCATCCCGGCTGCGTGGGAGCCCTACATCCATCCGGAAATCCTGACAGGCTTCAGGGAGTTTACTACCGCAAGCGTCTATGGCTGGACGCCGGAAGACTTCGAGCGCGCCCGCGCCGCGTTTCCGCGCGTGCTAGAATTCGGCAAACGCCTTTATGATGCGGGCCTGCCCATCATGATCGGCACAGACGCCTCAGGTGGCCTGCCCTATTATGCGATGGAAGCCGGGTTCTATACGCAGGCGGGTATCCCGGTCTGGGACGTCCTCAAGATGGCGACGTCTTCGACCGCGCAGCATCTCGGTATCGCCGACCGCACAGGCCGTATCGAACGGGGTCTCGAAGCCGACATTGTCTTTCTGACAGAAAGCCCGGTCGAAGACATCAGTGCTCTTGGGAAGGTCGATACCGTCATAAACAACGGCGACGCCTACACTTTTGAGGATCTGACGAGCGGTTGGAAAGAAAGCGTCAAAGACTTCTAGCGCGTGCAGACCGTCTTTCCGACAGCCCGGTCTCTGAAGCAGGGATCGGGCGCTCTGTCATCCGGTGAACTGGTCATGGCGCCTCTAAGGCGCTAATGCCGGGGACTTCACAGCCAACAAAACGGCGCGAAGGACGCAGACGATGACACAAGCCAGAGACTTCGCCGCGCAAGGGATGCAGGCGCTTCAGCGACAGGACGGCCCTGCGGCTGAAACAGCATTGCAGCGCGCGATTGATCTTGGCTGGCCGGGTCCGGATATCTGGGTCGCGCTCTCCTTTGCGAAATCCCTTCAGGGCGACATGGCCGGGCGCGTCGCCTCGCTTGAAAAAGCCATACAGGTTGACCCGTCCAGCGTGCGCGCGCGGCTCCACTATGGTCAGGCGCTCGTTGGCTCAGGCAGGCCGAAAGATGCCGAAGCCGCCTTCCGACGTGGGCTCGCAGACATCACGCCCCACCTCATCCGCACGCAGGAAATCCATCAGCTCATCACGGCGGCCGAAACCTTCCTTGCCGGACCCGGTGAGCAGACGCCCTCTCCCGCCGATGAGCTCTCTGCGACGCTCGACAAGTTTGCGAAAGATCACGATCTCGGCACGGCGCCCGATGACGACCTATTCCGCCAGAGCCTCGATTTCCTGACGGGCAAGGCGACCTTCTATCCGTCCCAACCAACGCGCTACTTCTATCCGGGCCTGCCAAACCGGCAATTCTACCCATTGGACGGCTTCAGCTGGACAGACGCCCTCGCCGCTGAGACCGGCACGATCCGCAGCGAACTTGAAACCCTGCTCAGCGAAAAGGCTGCCGCCGAGGCTGGCTTCACCCCTTATGTCGAATCGGCTGGCCGCGAAGGCGCCGGCGTCTCCCACCCTCTGCTCGACAATCCAGACTGGAGCGCTTTCTACCTCATCAAGCAGGGCAAACGTGTCGAAGAGAATATTGCCCGCTGCCCGAAGACATGGGCGGCCATCGAAGCCATTGGCGAAGCCGTAAACCCGGCCCCTGCACCATCGGTTCTATTTTCGCGGCTGGAGCCGGGCGCAGCCATCCCGCCCCATCACGGACAGATCAATACCAGGCTCATCTGCCACCTGCCGATCATCCTGCCGGGCGATTGCGGCTTCAGGGTCGGCAATGAGACGCGCGAATGGAAGGATGGCGAGGTTTTCGTCTTCGACGACACGATCGAGCACGAAGCCTGGAACCGCAGTGACAAGGCACGCTACGTCCTGATCTTCGAGATCTGGCACCCTGACCTGTCAGAGCGTCAGCGCAGCCTCATCACCGAATTCTTCAAGCTTGGCCAAAGCCAGGTCTCCTCAGCAGGCTGAACGCTTCCTAACCCAAGGGTGCGGACTTTTCGTAGAACCCGGTAACCATAAGCCATTTCGCAACTAGAAGTGTAGGCGCCCTCTGCGTTGTTTTAGAACAATATTTTATAAACTGTTCGCCAGTATATAAAAAACGTGTTCGCTACACGCCTCATATCCGCCCTCCTGCTGACGATCGCAGGTGCCAGCGCAGCTCATGCCGACGACGCCTGTGCCTCGTTGAACCCGCTGCTGCGCACGGTGAATACGGTGTTCGAAATCTCTCATGCGCCAACGCGCCGGGCCAAGATGCCGCTTGTCGGTGAGTTGGAAGCATCCCTGGGCGAAGTTTCACTCATTGATCTCTATGGCGACATGGATCCCGACGAGCTTGATGTCCGCCAGACAGCGATGATCGTCTTCGTCGCAGAACTATCCATGGTGATGGAGCGGCTGGACAGCGCTGACGGGGATGCGGCCCTTCAGCTTCTCGACCGGGGCGTGCCAAACCTCGTCCGCGCCGAAATTGCGCGCCTCGAGAAGCAGCTGTCGTGCTCGGTCAGCGACAAGTGGACTGAAGAACCAACACTGCGCCCTGATGCCATGAAGGCGGGAAGCATAGGCGACGCCGCCCGCGCGACGGACAATCTGCAATTTGAAAGCGAGAGCGCCCGCCTCGCCTATCGCCAATCTTCTGCGCGCCCGGCACCTGGCCTTGAAGAGACCTCCTCCAGGGGTGGCGCAGGCCCGCTTGCCTCTCTCGGATTTCCGCTACTCGTGACGCTCGCATTGCTGGCCGGCGCCTCCTACTGGTTCCGCCCGCGCATCCGCCGCTGGAAAAAGCGGGCTGAGCGTCATGTCTGCTATCGTGAAGTCCCTGTCCGCCTCGGCGGAGACATTCACGACCTCACCATTGTCGACTTCAATGTCGGCGGCCTTCGTATCAAGCATGATGGCAGGATTGCCCGCCGCCGCGCGATCTCGTTCGAGCTCGATGACGTCTGGCTGCGTGGCAATGTGGTCTGGGTGAATGATTGCTATGCGGGCGTCCGCCTTGCCCGCCCGCTGACCGATGAGCAGGTCTCGATGCTCTGCTTCAACACGCGCCGCCAGGCAGCAGAAGCCAGCGGTCTCGCAACGGCCTAGCTGGCCTTCCCGCTCCCAGTATCCGGATCAATCCAGCTCACCTGTTTTGGATGCAGGTGAAAGCTGATCTTGTCATCGGCCCGCGTCTTCAGATCGACATAGCGACGCAACAGGCCCTTTCGCTCTTCCAGCGTGATGACATTGCGCGGGATCGCCAGCGGAGGATGGGCCCAGCGAAACAGGACATGCGGCTTCAGCCACAGCGTGTCCTCGCCGAACTCGGCCCAAAGCATGCCGCGATAGTGCACCCGCGGAAACCGGCCCCGGCCCAGCGTGACTAGCATCAACCGCTTGCCAGCAAATGTCTCTGGCAGCTCTGCCTGATAGACCCGCGCCAGCGCCCGCCATCCACTCGCCCAGGACAGGAAGGACACGATCCCCACCCACATCGCCCCGAAGAAAACCGGGAAAGCGAGGACGATGACCCACACCATCATGCCGCCTCACTGGCTCCAGACGTCCCAAGGGCGCGCTCACGAAACCGGTTCATCAGCGTCACCAGTTGAGAGCCGCGCACCTTGTAAGGCTCCGTCAGGCGCACCCGCCCATACATCAGAATGCCAGACAGGCGCGGCAGCGCCTTGCGCTTTTCCTCGGTCAGCTTGAACGCCACCTGCCTTGAGGCAGGCATGCCTTTGCCACCGGAATAGTGCAGGCTGAACTCTGACACTTCCGACCAGCCGATCTTGCCAAGCGACTTGAACTCGCTCGATTCAAATCCGTCCCGGTCCAGCGTCAGCCAGCCATGCCTGAACAACGCCGCACACACCCCGACCAGCGTCGTCATGGCAAAGAACACTGTCAGCCAGACGCTGATCTCTTCCGCCGGCCCATTGCCGGTCCAGTTGGTAAAAGCCAGCATCGCCGCCAGCAACGCGCTGGCGCTCGCCAGCACAAGGTACTGCCGGTTCGTGGCGCGCAGGTGCACAGTCTCTGGAAGCGGTTTCAGCATGGCGCCCATATCGCACTGATTCCGGCCCGCGCGCTATCAGCGGGCCTTGCGCATCACTGCAAAGAAGAACCCGTCCGTGCCAGCTGTGCGCGGTGTCAGCCGGACTGACTTGCCGTTCTTCGCGCCCGCTTTGACTTTTGCAGCGCCCTCATCGGTCAACAGGCCAGAGGCAATCGCCGCATCGGCTGCGCTTTCTTCGGTAAACTCAGGGTGCTCAGCGAGGAAATCAGCGACGCGGTCCTCATCTTCCTCCATCAGGAAGGAGCACGTTGCATAGACGAGCCGCCCGCCCGGTTTCACAAAGGCAGACGCCGCCGCGATGATCTCGGTCTGCTCCTCGATCCGCTTGGCGAGCTGCTTGTCCTTCAGCCGCCATTTCGCATCCGGCCGCCGGCGCCAGGTGCCTGTCCCGGTGCACGGCGCATCGACAAAGACCACGTCCATCTGGCCTTTCAGCGCCTCCAGCGCCTCAGGCTCCTTCGGATGGACCAGCTGCACATTATGCGCACCAGACCGCTTCAGCCGCGGGATCAGCGCCGACAGCCTGCGCCCATCAATGTCATAGGCATGGACCTGCCCCTTGCCTTCCATCATCGCGGCCATGGCCAGCGTCTTGCCGCCGCCGCCCGCGCAATAGTCCAGCACCTGCTCGCCCGGCTTTGCATTCGATGCCGCCGCCGCAATCTGCGAGCCCGCATCCTGCACCTCGACCCAGCCTTTCGAATAGGCGGGGATGCTCTCCAGAGAGGCCTCGCGCTCTGAAGGATCACGCGCCGGAATATGATAAGCATTCTTCAGCAGCGGCGAACTTTCAGCATTGGCAGACCGCATCGGCCCGCCCGCCTTCTCGGCGTCCACTTTCAGCGTATTGACGCGGATATCGACATCGGCGCGCACCGCCATGGCCTGCGCCTCGACCACTTTCTCCTCACCGAAGACGCGGTCCATCATCGGCTCCATCCAGTCAGGATAGTCGCCCGACACCCAGGGCTCAGCCGTTACATCTGGCGCCATGACAAGACGCTCGCGCTCTTCCAGCGTCAGCTTGGACGGCGCGTGCTCTTCATCCATGGCAGAGTCGATCTTCATGATGCCCCAGCCCCAGGCAAAGCTCAACGCGCCAAGCACCAGCGCGCGCGGCTCATCAGAGCCCATCGCATGCGCAATCGAGTTCTTCTTGCGCAGGGCATCCAGCACCAGCCCCGACACCCAGGCCCGGTCCTTGGAGCCCGCATAACGCGCCCGCTTGCCCCAGTCGCGCGCAGCCGACTTCACGGGCTGGTGCCGGTTCAGCACATCACCCAGCACATCAATCGCCGCCGCTATCCGTCCACCGTCGCGCATGGTTTTCAAAGCCTCTCTTGCGAAGTCGCCCGTCCTAGCGTCCAATCGCGGTCGAGGAAACAGCGGGGGGCACAAAGTGCAGGTCTGGTTTTTCGGTGCGGCGTCTCTCGTCAATGCGCTCGCGCTTTGCGTTCACGTCTTCGCAGGTGGCCGGCAGTTCGTGCGTCCACTTCTAGCAAGCTCACTAGAGCCAGAGATTAGGTGGATGGCCTATTTCATGTGGCATGTCGCGACCGTCGCGGTTGGCGCAACTGCCATCCTGTTCGCCGTCGCGGCCGCCGGTTATGTCGGATACGGTCTTTTCGCGACCGGTTTCGCAGCTGCGATTGCGCTGCTTGCAATGGGCGTTGCTAGAAAGTCCGGGCTCGGCGCGCTGCGCTTTCCGATCATCATACTCAACAGTGTCGTGGTCGCCCTCGGGCTGGCCGGACTGCTCAGCGCATAGGAATGGCGAAGTCATGATCGAAATAAATCTGACTCCCACCATCCGCCCGGCCGCCCGCCGCGACTGGCGCCAGATTGGCGACATCACGGCCGAAGCCTTCTCAGAAGACCCCTTCAATCTCTGGCTTTTCGGCGGCGGGCGGGCCCTGCGCCCCCTCTTCCGCATCATGGCGCGCGACGTCTATCTGAAGGAAGGCTTCTGCCACCTGCACGGCGATAAGGCCGCCACCATGTGGGCCACCCACGACTCCAATCTGCGCTTCCCGCCGCTGTCGCTGTTCCAGCTCATGGCAGCCCAGATGATCCACGGAAAGAAAGGCGCGATGAAGCGCGGCATGGCCGCAGGCGAAGCGCTGGAAAAGCACCACCCGCACGCGCCGCACATCTATCTTTTCACGATCGGCACAAGGAAAGCTGCACGTGGCAAAGGCCTCGGCAAAGCCATGCTAGCGCCTGTCCTCGCCGCCGCCGACCGGGAAGGCCTGCCCGTCTATCTGGAAAACTCCAACCCCGCCAATCACGGTTTCTACACCTCGTTCGGCTTCGAAAAGATCGGCGAGTTCAGCGTCCTAAATGAAAGCCCACCCATGGCCCCGATGTGGCGGGATCCTCAGCGCCCGATCGAATAGTTCGGCGCTTCCCGCGTCATCGTCACATCGTGGACGTGGCTTTCAGACAGGCCAGCGCCAGTAATCTGGACGAACTCGGCTTTCTCATGAAGCTCGGTGATCGTCTTTGCGCCGACATAGCCCATGGCTGCGCGAAGGCCGCCGACCATCTGGTGCAGGATATTGCCGATCGGGCCCTTGAACGGGACCTGGCCTTCAATGCCCTCTGGCACCAGCTTGTCGCCGGACACTTCCTTCTGGAAATACCGGTCAGCTGAGCCGCGTGACATCGCGCCGAGCGAGCCCATGCCGCGATAGGCCTTGTAGCTGCGACCCTGGAACAGGAAGACCTCGCCCGGTGCCTCTTCAGTGCCGGCAAAGGCAGAGCCCATCATCGCCGTCGATGCGCCCGCCGCGAGCGCCTTCGCAAAGTCGCCAGAGAATTTGATGCCGCCATCGGCAATGATCGGCGTGCCGGACTTTGCCGCCGCATTGGCGCAGTCCTCGATCGCCGTCAGCTGCGGCACACCCACACCGGCCACGATGCGCGTCGTACAGATGGAGCCGGGGCCGATGCCCACTTTCACCGCATCTGCGCCCGCATCGATCAGCGCCTTTGTGGCGTCGCCGGTCGCGACATTGCCTGCAATGATCTGGACGGAGTTGGAGAGCTTCTTCGCACGCGTCACTGCGTCCAGCACGGACTGCGAATGCCCGTGCGCGGTATCGATCACGACGGCATCCACGCCCGCCTCGATCAGCGCCTGCGTACGTTCAAAGCCTGCATCGCCCACGGTAGACGCTGCAGCAACGCGAAGGCGCCCCTGATCATCCTTGGCAGCGTTCGGGTTGAGCTGCGCCTTTTCCATATCCTTGACGGTCAGCAGGCCAACGCATTTGCCAGCCTCATCGGTGATGACGAGGCGCTCAATGCGGTGCTTGTGAAGCAGCTGACGGGCGGCCTCGATCGGCTCTTCCATCGTGACGGACACGACATTGCGCGTCATCAACTCTGCGACCTTGGCGTTGAGGTCATCAACAAAGCGGGTGTCGCGATTGGTGATGATGCCAACCACGGTGCCATCGGCCTCGACCACCGGCACACCAGAGAAGCCGGTGCGGGCCTTGATATCGTTCAGCTCTTTCAGGCTGGCCGTCGGGGCGATGGTGATGGGGTTCATCACAACGCCGCTCTCATACTTCTTCACCTGCGTAACTTGTCCCGCCTGTTCTTCAACGGTCAGGTTCCGGTGCACGACACCGATACCGCCGGCCTGCGCCATCGCAATGGCAAGACGGGCTTCAGTCACCGTATCCATTGCGGCGGACAGTAGCGGAATATTGAGGGGGATGGCTTTGGTCAGCCAGGTAGACGTGTCCACATTGGCGGGCATGACTTCGCTCGGGCCGGGCTGCAGAAGCACGTCATCGAAAGTAATGGCTTGTCGGATTTTCATGTGGGGAGCTCCCTTTTTGGCCCCTTAATAGAGTCGCGGCCTTTCTGGAACCCCCTTTTGCAAGGAAAACTGAAACCGATCGGGGCCAAGACTTTCCGCTTGCTTCGATCAAACCTCAGCCCGGAGTTTGGCCCGCACGAAAAACCCGTTACACCTTCGTGGTTTGACCCATCCGGACGGGTCGCAAGCGGAGGTTTCACCGATGATCAGGACACTCATCAGCACAATAGGCATGGCAGCCCTCATTGCCGCCTGCTCCCAGCCCGCAAATGAGCCAGAGAGCGAATCCGCCGCCGCCCCGCAACCGGACGACGCCGCCACCGAAGCCGCAGCCGTCAGCACCGAGAACCTCTCTGAAATCGTCAGGGTGCTCGCCTCCGATGAGTTTGAAGGCCGCGCCCCCGGCACGCCAGGTGAAACAAAGACGGTCGAATACCTGATCGAGCAGTTCGAAGAAATCGGCCTGGAGCCTGGTGGACGCGATGGCGGCTGGACCGATCCTGTCACCTTGCTCCATTCGCGCGTCGTCGACCTTCGCACCCTCAATGTTGAGGCAGAGGACACGACGCTCGATATGCGTCAGGGCCGCGACATCGAAATCAGCTCCGCCAATCCGCGCGAGACGATTGAAATCACTGACGCGCCCATCGTCTTTGTCGGCTTCGGTGCCAGCGCGCCGGAGCGCGACTGGGACGATTATGGCGATATCGATCTCACCGGAAAGGTCGCCCTTTTCCTCGTCAACGATCCTGATTTCGGCGTTGCAGAGGATGACCCGGTGGCTGGCCGCTTTGGTGGCAACCGGATGACCTATTATGGCCGCTGGGCCTACAAGTTCGAGGAGGCTGCCCGCCGCGGCGCTGCTGCTGCCCTCGTTATCCATGAGACAGAAGCCGCAGGCTATGGCTGGAACGTCGCCGCCTCCGGGCCGGGCGACAATTACGCCGTCGCCAGCGACGGATCCGGCAAACCATCGGTCGACCTTCAGGGCTGGCTCCACCTCGACATGGCAAAGCAGTGGATGGAAGCGGCTGGTCAGGACCTCGACGCCCTTCGCGTCGCCGCCCGCAGCGAGGATTTCGAAGCCTTCGCGCTTGAGGGCCTCACCTTCAATGCAGACCTCGGCCTCGAGGTGGAGTGGATCGAAAGCCAGAATGTCCTCGGCAAGATCACGGGCACAGAGCGCCCGGATGAGACCATCATGCTGTCTGGCCACTGGGACGCCTATGGCAAGGGCATCGCTGACGCGCAGGGCCGCACCGTCATGCCCGGCGCCAATGACGACGCGCTCGGCATGGCCGGCATCATGGAGATCGCCCGCATCCTGAAAGCCGGTGAACCGCTGGAGCGTACGGTCGTCGTCGCTGCTTGGACCGCTGAAGAAAGCGGCCTCCTCGGCTCGGAAGCCTATGCGCAGGATCCGATCTATCCGCTGGAAACGACGGTCGCCAACTTCACGCTCGACATCCTCAACACGGCCGGTCCTGCAAAGGATGTCATTCAGGTCGGCGAAGGCCAGAGCGAGCTTGAAGAGATGATGGCCGAAGCCGCTGACGCACAGGGCCGCTATGTCTCGCCCGAAGGCCTGCCGCAGAACGGGCTCTTCTATCGCGCAGACCATTTCTCGCTCGCCCGGCGCGGCGTGCCGGTCATCCTTATCATGGGCATTGCAGGCGGGCCTGACCTCGTCGAGGGCGGGCGCGAAGCCGGCGCAGCGTGGGTCGCTGGTTATATCGCCAACCGCTACCACAACCAGAACGACGCCTGGGACCCCGACTGGGACCTTCGCGGCGCCGCTCAGGATGTTGAGCTTATCCTCGAGATGACCCGCCAGCTTGCAAACTCCACGCAGTGGCCCGCGATCAAGGAAACCTCCGAGTTCGTGGACATCCGCAATGAGAGCGCTGCCGCGCGCAACTAGGACACCGTCGCCCCCCATCAAAGCCCCGGCCTGAAGGCTGGGGCTTTACCTTGCGTCGACTCGATGTGAGATAGTTTCAAACGAAACTATCAAGGGGACACAATGACGACGCTCAAACCACTCGACCAGTACGACATCTCGCGCGATCGCGGCTTTCTCTGCCGCCATGATGCGGGCGCCGTCACCCTTCCGGCAGAGCTGCAGCCCGCCGTGGACGCGGCCATGGCCCTCCCCCACTCCATCGTCACAGGCCGCGTGCGTGAGATCCTCGCCCGCCTGCCCGTCATCGACCTCACCAGCTTCTGCGAAACCGCCAGCGATGAGCAGATCCGCAAGGCCTTCGTGCACTACACTTTCATGATCCAGTCCTGGGTCTGGGGCGAGCGTGACGCGCCGGCCTCCCTGCCCGAATGCCTCGCAAAGCCTGCCTGGCAGCTCGCCGACGCGCTCGATTCCAAGCCGCTGCTGACCTATGCCACCTACGTCCTCGACAACTGGGCCAAGATTGACGCGGACGGGCCGGTGGACCTCTCCAACGTCTACATGATCCAGCCTTTCCTCTCCGGTGAGGACGAGGCCTGGTTCGTTCTTGTCCACGTCGCCATTGAGGCACGCGCAGGCGACATGCTGGCCACCATCCCCGAAGTGATCGCTGCCTGCGAGGCCAATGACGCGCCCGCCGTCACTGCGGGCCTTGCGCGCATGTCGGAGGGCTGGGACGCCGTCAACGCCATCTTCGACCGCATGCCGGAGCGCTGCGATCCTTACATCTACTTCAATCGCGTGCGCCCCTACATCCATGGCTGGAAGGACAATCCCGCCCTTGGCGATGGCCTCATCTATGAGGGCGTTCCGGCCGGTGAGAACAAGCCCCAGGCCTTCCGCGGCCAGACCGGCTCACAATCCTCCATCGTGCCGACCATGGACGCCTTCCTCTCCATCAGTCACGCCGACGACCCGCTGCGCCATTACCTCGAAGAGCTGCACGCCTATCGCCCGACGGGCCACCGCGCCTTCATCGAGGATGTGCGCGCTGCCTCCACGCTGCGGGGCTGGGTCAGCCAGCATGGCGACGCGGCCATCCGCCAGCTCTACAATGACAATGTCATGAAGCTTGCGCGCTTCCGCACCCGCCACCTCGAATATGCGGCGACCTATATCAACAAGCAGGCCGGCAACTCGCCCGGCAACGACACCGATGTCGGCACCGGCGGCACGCCCTTCATGAAATACCTGAAGAAGCACCGCGACGAAGCCGAAGCGCACCTGCTGGGCGTCGAAAGCGCACCCGTCAGCTAGAGCAGGACCGCCGCCCCTACTCCACCGGCTCCAGCGGCTTCGGCGCGCTCACCTTGCGCTCGACCTTCTTGCGGGATTTCGGCTTCGGCAGCAGGCGAAAGCGCGACTGGCACCAGGCAAAGCCAACGCCCACATCGATCAGCGCGTCGGCGCGCCCGCACGGGCACATGAACTCCCACACGCCCCAGATACGATAGGTCTCGCCCTCGACCAGCGGCACAGGCTCGCCCGTCACATGGTTCGGCGCAGCGTTCACGCACAGCACCAGATCGCCATCATTCACGTCATAGGACATGACGCCAGAATAGCACGAGACCCCGCATCCCCGCTAGAGTTGGCCCGCCAGAGCCAGCCAACTACCCCCAGAGCGGAGGCCGCACCGCCTGCCAGGGCCGCGCCTCTTCCAGCTGCGCCGCCAGCCGGAACAGCGTACCCTCATCGCCGTACCGCCCGGCAAACATCATCCCCACCGGCAGGCCATTGCCATCGAGCCCCATCGGCACGGACATGGCCGGCTGACCGGTAAAGTTCTGCGGCGGCGTGAACGGGAACACCTCGGCCTGGCGCTTGTCGACATCGCGCGGCGCCATGTTCACCGGGTCGATCTCGCCCACCCTCGGCACAGGCTCGGCCAACACAGGCGACAGGATCACGTCATACGTCTCATGCAGCGACAGGATCTCCCGGCTCATACTGCGCAGCGTCGCCCAGCCTGCCATCGCCTGCGACCCCGTCAGCCCTTTTGAGCCGCGATAGTTGCGCCATGTCAGCGCCTCCATCTCACCGGCCTCCGGCTCCCGCCCCTTCGCCTCGATCAGCCCATCCACCGTCGCTGCAAAGTTGCTACCCGAAACGGCCCGCTGCGCGAGGTAGAGCCGCCGGTAATCAACGCCCAACCCCCGCTCCTCGACATCATGGCCAAGCGCTTCGAGCAGCTTTGTCGTCTCCTCCAGCGCCGCACGGATTTCAGGGTGCACAGGCCGCCCGCTCGGCGTTTCGGAGTGGAAAGCCACGCGCAGCCGCCCGACAGGCGCGCCGACCTCCTCGGCATAGGGCCGCGTCTTGCCCGGATAGGCAAAGGGCGCCCCCGGTTCGGGATACCCCGTCGCATCGAGCAGCGCCGCGCTATCTCGCACACTGCGAGAGACGACATGCTCCACCGTCATGCCGATCGCGGCCGCATCATCATAGGACGAGTTCGGGTTGCGATCGCGCGTCGTCTTCATGCCAAAGAGGCCACAGCACGCCGCCGGAATGCGGATAGAGCCGAGCCCGTCACTCGCATGCGCCATGGGCAACACGCCCGCCGCCACGCTCGCCGCCGCTCCGCCGGACGATCCGCCCGTAATATAGTCGGTATTCCACGGGTTGCGGCAGGGCCCGTGAAACGCGCCCTCCGTCGTGCCGGTGATGCCGAACTCAGGCGTATTGGTCTTGCCGAACAGGTTCAGCCCCGCCTCGCGAAAGCGCCGGGTCAGCGCGCCATCCTCAGGCGCAATGTCATCGCCCAGAAAGCGGGACCCGCTCGTCTGCGGCCAGCCCTTCACCGGGCTCGCAATATCCTTGATCAGGAAAGGCACACCCCGGAACGGCCCCTCCGCCAGCCCGCTGCCAGACGCCGCCGCCCGCGCCTCGTCATAGGCCTTGTAGGTGATGGCATTGAGCTTTGGATTATACGCTTCGGCCCGGGCAATCGCCTCTTCCAGAACCTCCAGCGCACTCACCTCACCAGAGCGCACCATCCCCGCCAGCGCCGTGGCATCAAGCTCTGCATAATTCTCGATGGTCATTGGCTTTCCTCCTGATCACGCGCCGACCTTCATGGGCAGACGCTGTTTTGAGAGGAAGCTTGGCGGAAGTGGGGGACGGCGGCAAGTGTGGGGTTGGTGACAGGCGGAACAACAAAGGTTGCGACTCTGGTCAACATCGGTTGTTCTAAATCCTTGGTTTAAGGAACGAAGGCGCTTTAAGTCTATGCAATATGTCCAACTCCAGCGCTCTTTTGGACGACCCGGCAAACAGGAAGATGATTACTCTTACCTTTTGTATTCCAAGCAGCACACGGGTGAGCATTCTTGGGAGGACCTGCTCAAACATTCGAAGGTTGTAGTTCTTGCCAGTGCCGGAAGTGGAAAGACTGAAGAGTTTAAAAGCAAGGCAGCGGAACTTCAGGCAAATGGATCATTGGGACTCTTTTTCGCTATAGAAGAACTCGCGGAAATACCCTTCGAAGAGTGTTTGCGGCCTGAGCAAGAACGCCTATTCAACGAGTGGCGGTCAGAGGCCGACATCGGTTATTTTTTTCTCGACTCGGTTGATGAGGCGAAACTCAAGAACCCCAATAGCTTTGTTCGTGCGCTGCGAAAACTCGTCAGGGCTCTCGGCGACCACGCAGAGCGAGCACATGTCTATGTCTCGTGCCGTCCTTCAGATTGGAACAATCATACGGATTTACGAGCAGTTTCGGAGCTGTTTGAGACTGCTTGCGAACCTATGCCAGAACAGCAGCCAGCTCATCTAACCGATGATGACCGGGACCGATTACTCATTGAGCCTTTGCTCAAGACCGAAGACTACAATGGCATGGGCGACCAAATCATAAAGGATAACAAATCAGAGAAGACAAAAGAGAGCGATCATCAGGGTACGCTGGTTGTCGCGCTTAATCCTCTCAACCAAACGCAACAAGAAATCTTAGCAAGAGCTGTGCTCGATGGTGACCCGGCGCAATTCCTGTCTGCGCTTCAGCTTCAGGGGTTGGACGCCTTCGCAAAACGTCCCGGCGACCTCTTGGAACTATGCCGCTTCTGGCAGAAATTCGGCAAGTTTGGCTCACTTCGCGAGATGACCGAGCACAATATTCGCGAACTTCTGAAAGAACGATCACACCGGTTAGATGGTGCCGCGCTTTCCGATGAAGATGCGTTGAACGGTAGCAAGCTTCTTGCATTGGCAATGGTGCTAACGAAGCGCTTTACGCTTGTTGCTCCTAATCATGACGGAGCCTCATTAGATAAGGACGTAGCTGACCCTGCCTTGGTGTTGACTGACTGGGCGCCGGCGCAAAGGGAAACTCTGTTGCGGCGTGGATTATTTGCTCCCGCATCGTTTGGCCGCGTGCGCTTTCAACACCGATCGACCTTCGAATTTCTCGCCGCATGGTCACTCCGTGACATGTTACGAGATGAACGAACCCGCGATAAAATAGAGCGATTGTTGTTTCCTACCGTTTTCGGCGTCACAACAATCACACCAGAACTTCGACCTATTGCTGCCTGGCTTGCGCATTGGGATGAGAAAATCAGAGAAAAGATTATCGAAGTTGAGCCCATTGAGCTCGTACGCTTTGGAGACCCTAAATCGTTGCCGCTTGAATCGCGCAAGAAGCTGCTCACTACTCTGTCAAAAAAACACGCTATCGGCGATGTAAGCAGTACAAATGTTGATGATCGAGCAGTATGGGCATTTTCGGCAACAGAGTTAGCCGATGCCATTCGACAAGCATGGAAAGCCAACCGGCATTGGGCTTTCAGAACCTTGCTGCTCGATATGATCACGCAGGCAAAAATTGCTAAACTTGCAGATATTGCGAGCGAAGCTGTTGAGCTTAAGGCGGATGGCAGAGCGCTTATTTTTGGAGGTGTGCATGCTCTGTTAGCGCTGAAAGAAACGTCCCGTCTCCAAAAGGTAGCGTCTGATTTGATTTGCGGAGAATTGACAGACGATGACGACACAGCTGCCAGCCTTTGCCTGCTTCTCTATCCAAAATTCTTGTCCACTTCAGATATTGTCACTCTAATCAAGCGGGCGCAAACGCCTAAGAAGTTTACCACCAGGGGATATAGTTGGCGTATTGTCGAGCTCTTCCGACTTTGTCCTGACCCAGATATTGATGTCTTTTTGGAGGGCCTAAGCTCACTAGCGTTGATGCGACCTTTCAACGAGGGCTACGAGCGCATTTCAAAGCAATATGGTTATCTGGCTGATCACTTTGTAGAAATTGGCCAGCTGGCCTTGGATCGACTGGACGACCCCAAACCATCTAGCGGACTGATAAACCTTTTGTTGGCGAGTGAGAGAAGTTCCGACCGCTCTTCTCTGAAATTGTTTCCAGAGTCTCTTCCACAAAGAATTAATAAGTTACCAGAGATTAAGAAGGCACTTGTATGGGCGGATGTTGAGGAAACCCGCAAGCGGAGGAGCGAGCAGGACTTAAACGAACATCCCCATATCCGCGTACCTATGCTTGTCGGCAGACGGTACTGGAGTTTGGACCTAACCGATGAAGATTGGTTGCGAGCCACGACAACCGATCCGGCGCACTCTGCTTACGTCCGCGATACTGCATTTCATTTTTGGCTTCACGTGCTCAGAGCAGGCAATTTATTGGAAGCCCGGAAAGATGAACTCAAGGTCGCAGCCCAAGGCAATTCTTTGAGAACTGAGTGGCTGAGGCAAGCACTAGCGCCAAAAAAGCAACCCGAATGGGAGAAAGAGGACGAAAGACGTCGCGCCGCCTTCGAACGGAAAGAGAAAAAGCGGCTAGGTGAGTCCATAGCGTGGTGGCGTGCGCGAAAGAAAGAACTCGAAGCTCGTGCTCCGATAGCCAACTACTCTGAAGGAGTGAACAATGAATCGTGGTATTTCTTAGATCACTTATCGGCTTGGTTGGCGTTGAAAAGCAACTACCCCAAGACAAAAGCTCCTCGTACATGGCGAGCGCTAGAGCCTGTATTCGGAGAACGGCTGGCCAACTTATATTTCAATCACTTCAAGGCTTTGTGGCGCGCAATTCCTCCCAAGCGACCGACATGGCATAACAATACTTGTACCACTTATACGGTGCCCGCTTATGCATTCGCTGGGATTGGGATGGAGGCAGATTGCAATCCTAATTGGGCTGCCGGTCTCACTGTCGAAGAAGCGAAGCAAGCTGCGCTGCACCTTACGCGCGCTGATGATGGCGCTCCTGATTGGATGCCTGCGCTTCTCTCAGCTCATCCGCAAACGCTTCTTCCCCAACTTCGAAGCGAATTGAAGCGGGAATGGTGTTCTCATGCCGAGTGGCCGCATTCTTGGTTGAACTACTTCGCTAATGGGAAAGGTTCGCTCCCTCAGGAATTAGCTGATCTCGCTATCTCAGTGCTTGTCAATAATGCGCCAGGTAGGTCGGACCGGTGGAGCTATGGGCTCAGAATACTGCAGCGTATTTCTCTAACCCCGAACCAGTGGCGTCGATTTGAGAAAATTGCAGCAGCTCGAGCGAACGACCGAAGCGCATCTCCAGAAGAGCGTGCGCGACACCTAGCTATTCTTTGCCATCAAAATATCGACGCATGCGTTGGTGCAATTGAAACTACGCTTGCCGTAGGCACCCCTATAGAGGCGCAGACAGTTTTAGGTCTGCTATTCGATGGAAGGCATAGCCGCAGCCTTGCAACCGACACACTAGCTGCAGCGCACGCCACAAGTCTCGAGAAGCTGGTGAGAATGGCCTTCAAATATGTGCGATTGGAAGACGATTTACCGATTGAAAGATCTGGCTCAGTAAGCGGCCGTGATTTCGCGGAGGCAGCGCGGGGAACACTTTTCGACGCATTGTATGATAATGGATCACAAGCAGCATACGAAGCTATTCGGCGTTTCGCGGCAGAGAAATTAGTCGCCAGAGATGAGCATTGGTTCAAGATGCTGTCGAAGCGAATGCTTGAAGGTGTGGCGTCCCTTGTCGCTTGGTCAGAAGAAGAAGTAAGAGAATTCGCCGATGGCGCGGACTTACCCGCAAAAACCCCAAGCCAATTTTTCCAGCGTATTCGAGCGGCGGTTCTATCCGTTGTATCTGCGTTTGAAAGCGAAGACGCAACGTCCAAAAAAGTCCTTTTGCGAGCAGCAAAGGAGGACGAAGTTCGCGATTGGCTTATGGAACGACTAAATTTGCAAGCGAACGGACGTTATACTTGCTTTCGGGAGGCTCAAGTTCACAATGTTAAGCGTCCAGACGTGGTGGTTAGCGCAACGACTATGGATAGCCAAGTCGCTATTGAATTGAAGCACTCTGACAAGGGTTGGACCTACAACGACTTATGCAAAGCAATCGATCAGCAGTTAGTCGGACGTTATCTGCTGCCTGAAAATCGGAGATCGGGTCTGCTGGTCGTTTCTAGGCACAAGAAGAAATTTTGGCGACACCCCTGCGACGGTCGACGAATGAATTTTAGCGACCTTATCTGTGAGCTAAAAGAGTACGCTAAAACGGTGCAGAGCGGACATGCAAGTACGATTTCGATCGATGTTGTTGGCATCGATTGTACATAAATATTGTACGCTCTACACTTTCCCACCGTATAGCGCCGCGCCCTATTCTTCCCGCCATGCAGGATACATCCAGCTTTGTGGCGGCGGGTCTTCGGGCTTTGCGCGAAGAGATGGCCGACCTCGACTTCATGGCGGGCCTCTCATCTGGTGAGGGCGGGCTGGGCCGGCGGCTCTATGCGCAGCTGCGCGCCCGCCTCATCCTAATCGAGACATTGCTGCGCCGCCTCCTTGTCCTGATGGCGGCGTCCATTGAGGTTTCGATCAAGATGGCCGTCCCGCATCCTGAGCCTGTCGAAGGGCCGGAAGCGGCGCAGCCGCTATCCGGGACCTCGTGCAGCAATACCGCGCCCACTCAGCCGACACCCACACCCTCACACCCCAAACACCCCCGCAGGCGAGGCTTCCCCTACCTCCCCCGTTTGAGAGAGTGCACCCCACCAGGGTCTGACCTTTTTGCCCTCCTCTCGGCCGAGCATTCGGGGCCACGTCCTGCCTTCCGCTCAAAAACACCGCTGGTGCACCGCTACTGCACCATCATGGGTGTACTCCGCCGCCCCGAACGCGCCGCCCGGCGCATGGCCTTTACGCTCGCGCGCCTTCGCACCGCCGGTGCCCCGCGCCCGCTCTGCCTCGCTCCGCTCAATCTGAAGCGCGCCAGTGAAGAGATCTCTCTCATCGCCGCCACCCTGCCCGAACGCGTCGCGCGGGCGCTTGTCGGCTGGTATGATACGGGCTAGGCGCGCGGGGGCTTTTGGACGTTGGGCGGTCGCCGCCAGCTGCCTCCCCCCAGAATTTTGTATCTGCTTACCTCTAATTTACCGCTTCATGTCATGACTGGCGGATGGAGAGGGACCGAACCGATCTAGCGCCAGGCCTGTCGGAACTGCATGAGCGGTTCCGCCGGATTGCGCTGCGCGTTGGTCTGGTTGGCCTGCTTCTCGTCGGGGCGGCGTTTTTCGTCTCCGTGATTACCGGCGGCGTGAACGCAGAATCCTACCTCGAAGCCGGGATTTATACCGTCATCCTCTCGGCGATTGCGCTCTCTGCGCACCGCGATTTCAAGGTCCGCCTCTTCCTGCATGGCGGGCTGACGGTTCTCTTCCTCGCCTATTGGGCCTTTACCTATACCGAATTCCGGCTGGGCGATATTTCGGTCGATACGCTTTTGTATCCGATCTTCATTCCGGTTTTCATCGCCATCGGCCTCGACTACCGCCTCCAGTTTGCCCTCGCTCCGGTGCACGGCGTCATGATGTGGCTGGTGACGCCGCTCTATATCGAAGTCGTCCCCTTCGGCGCGGAAACACTGGCCCAGCAGCAGGTGCTGACGGCCCTCATGGCCTGTTTTTGTGGGCTGCTCATTGTGCTTCTGGCCCTGGTCCAGATCTCCCGGCAGAAGACGGATGAGCGACTTGTCTCTGTAATCATTGAGAAAAATCGGCTCGCGACCACTGATCCGCTGACCGGCCTCCTCAACCGCCGCGCCTTTCTCGAAGCGCTGGAAAGGTCTGTCAGCCAGTATCCGGCCCTGACCCTCGCCTTTATCGATCTCAACAGCTTCAAACCGCTCAACGACCAGTTCGGCCACGCCGCTGGCGACGCGGTTCTGAAGGCGATTGCCGCCCGGCTCCAGCAGAGCGAAGCGGTCATTTCCGCTGCCCGGCCCGGCGGGGATGAATTCGCCGCCATTATCGATCCGAGCCTTTCGGCGGCTGAAACCGACAAGGCAATCGCCGATATCTACGCCTCCCTCACCCTCGATGTGAGCTGGCAGGACCGCCTCATCCATGTCGGCGTTTCCCTCGGCTACGCCACGACGAGCGGCAAGGACGGCGACCTTCAGGCCTGCCTCAGCCGCGCCGATACGGCAATGAGGCGGGTTAAGGCTGCTGGCGGCGGCTTTGGCCGGTTCACGCCGGCAATCGACGCTGAAGCGATCTCTGCCTCGCGGCTCGCCATCTCATTTCCTCCAGCCCTCGCCGCGGGTCATATCCGCCCGGCCCTTCAGCCCGTTGCCGATGCGCGATCGAAGGAAATTGTCTGCCACGAACTCCTCGCCCGCTGGACCTCCTCAACTGGCTCGCGCCAACCGACGCCGAACGAGTTCATTCCAGTGGCTGAAAAGCTCGGCCTGATGAATGAGCTTCTCTGGACGACGCTGGACTTTGCCATGCAGCATTGGCCGTCTGAAAGCCGCGCTGTCTCGATCAATATTTCGCCTGGCCAGCTGCAGACAAATGATTTTGTCTCAAAGCTCTGCCGCGTTATCGACAGCCACAATTTCCTCACCAGCGACGTGACCCTGGAGATCACCGAAAGTGTCGCGCTTCGTAATCTTGCCGCCAATGCTGAGGCGCTCCAGGAAGCAAGACGGGCCGGTATGAAAATCGCGCTCGATGATTTCGGGACGGGCTATTCCTCCCTCTCCCTATTGAGCCGACTGCCGCTCGACATGATCAAGATCGACCAGAGCCTCGTTCATGCCGCGAGCCGCAATGGCGACTCTACCGAAACAGCGATCCTGCGCGGCGCCCTCCGGCTCTCGCGTGAGCTCGGACTTGTCTCCTGCGTTGAGGGCGTGAGCTCCGAAGAGATCGCGCTCCAGATGAAGATTTTCGGGGCCGACCAGATCCAGGGATACTGGATCGGCAGGCCCCAGCTCGTCGCTCCGCGGCCGGATGATGTGAAACTGGCCTCGTAAAGTCCGGACTTTCGCGTTCTTTCCTATTTCCGGACAATCACTGCCGCCGCGACGATCAGACCAAACCCTGATGCGATAGCGAAGATAAGGTCGGCGCTACCCTCGAAGAGAAGTGCGGCGACGAGTCCAGCCAGACTGACGGCGAAGATAATCGCTGGCAGAGCGAAGATCGCGCCGAGACGTTTTGCGGACAGTTTCACGCGGGGCTTGCTGGCGCTCATGCTTCCAGGGCCCCGTCATTATCTAACTGCCGCTCAACCCGCATCCGGCGATTGCCGCGGGCGAGCCAGAGATAGACGCCAGTTACGAGCAGGAAGATGGTGAGCAGGTCGAGCACCGCCCAGACCAGCTTCAGCAGGAGACCGCCATAGTCGCCAAAATGCAGGGGCCGTGAAAGCGACAGCGCCTTTGCATACCAGGGCATCTCACGAAGTCCGGCGACCTCCCCCGTCCCAGCATGGATGAGGACGGGCGCGATGACATGTTCGCTGACTGGGGTCCTGCCGTGCAGGAAGACGGCGTAATGGGCCTTCGTCGAAAAGCCGCTTCCCGGGAAGGCGACGAACTGGAGCTCCATGTCCGGCGCTTCTTCGATGGCGGCGCTGACGGCCGCATCTAGCGAGGCCCTCGAGGCCGAGGCGGTTACACCTTCATTCGACGCGACGAGGTCCGCCAGCTCCTGCGATTTCCACGTCTCGATGATCGGCTCTTCCAGCGTGTTAATGACGCCGGTCAGACCGACGACGAGCAACCAGGCCACTGCGACGATGCCAAGGAGGTTATGATAATCGAGCCATTTGAGCCGTTTCGACTGCTGGCGCCGGACGGTCCCGAATTCCAGCTTGCGCATGAAGGGGGCGTACAGCACCACGCCGGATACGACGGAAAGTGCAAAGAGTATCCCCATAAACCCGAGGAGGAGCATGCCCGGCAGACCGAGAAACATGTCCGTGTGAAGCTGGAGAATAAACTCCATCACGCTTTCACCATTGTCGGCGGGCGGGACGAGATTGCCGCTGGTGAGATCAAAGGAAGCAAAGTGCATGGCGCTACCGGATGCGTCCGCACTTGGCCCGCTTGTGACATTCACGACCGGCCGGTCGATGTCGAAGCTCATGAAGATCGGAACTTCGCCCGGCCGGTTCTCCAGCGCCGTATCGAGGATTTCGTCGAGCGTCAGGTGTTCAGCTGTAGGGTCCGCCGGCGTCCAGCTGTCCGGGTTTAGCGCGCCGTCAATCTCATCATGGAAGATGAGCGGCAGGCCCGTGAGGCAGAGCATGAGCAGGAACAGGGTACACAGAAGGCTTGTCCACTTGTGGACCCAGCTCCATGCCTTGATCGTCTGCTTTCCCATGCCCTGCCCTCTGGTGCCTAGAAGTCCACCGACGCCGACAGCATAAGCGTGCGGGGATTACCGAGGATAAGGTAATTGGCCCCCGGGAAGCCGCCTGCAGATGCCCAATAGGCCTCATCGGTCACATTCTCGATCCGTGCACGGAGCGTCACTGGCCGGGCTGCAAAGTCCATCGTATAGCGCGCACCGATATCGAGACGCGTCCACCCTTCGAGCTCCACCGAATTTGCGGTGTTCACATACTGATCGCCCGTATGGACGACCCGGCCATCAAGCGTGAGGCCCGGGAGCGCGGCGACGTCCCATTCAGCGTTCAGGTTGGCCTGGATTTCTGGAACACCGATCGGCGTGTTGCCTTCGTCTACACCGCCTTGAGTGCGAGAGAGTTCTGCGTCGATGAAAGTCGCCCCACCGATCACACGCAGGCCTTCGACAGGTTCGCCAAAGACGCTGAACTCAACGCCGGAATTCTCCTGCTCACCCGATGCAGTGAAGCGCTGATTGGCGACGATCGCGTTCGGACGGCTGAGCTGGAAGAGCGACACGGTCGCCCCGTAATTGCCCGCATCATATTTGGCGCCGAACTCGACCTGTTCGCCCGTGAACGGCTCAAGCACCTCACCCGCATTCAAGATTGGCGTCCCGCCACTTGTGGCTGGCGCGATCTGGCCGGGCTGAAGGCTCTCGGCATAGTTGCCATAGAAGGAAAGGTTCGGGCTAGCCTTCCAGACAAGACCAAGCGCAGGCGTTACTTTCTCATCCTCATAGCCGGAGAGGCGTGCACCGGTGTTGTAGTCGAACGTCGCTGTCTCGATCTTTTGCTGGCGCAGGCCGATCGTTGCGAGCAAGCGATCATCAAAGAGCGACAGCGTGTCGGCGATCGCGAAGGACTGGTTGTCGACTTCTTCGGTCACGAGCGGGTCGTCGAGGTCGCCGCCAATGAAGAAATTCGGTGCCGGCGGCACGACATCGACAGGATTGTAGAGGTCGGTGGCGAAGCCCGCAAAGTTCGAGAAAGCGTAGGCGTTCTTCGATTCCGAGGAGATGGTCGACGCCGAGACGACCAGTCGATGGCCGATTGGGCCCGTCTCGAACTCAGCGCGAAGACCGCCATCGAACGAGACGACATCATCCTCGCGCGTATTGTCGAAGCGATAGGCCGACAGGGAGCCGTCTGCAGCTGCGCTCGGATTGGCGAGCACGTTGGCTTCTTCGCCATTCCGTGCGCCGCCGCCGAGCCAGAGCGTAACATTGTCGGTGAGGTCGTATTCGCCGCGAGCAACGCCGAAGAGCTGTTCTTCGTCCGTATACGTCCAGGGCTGGGCGAAATTGCTGTCTGCGTCAGGCTCTTCCGGGATAGCGCCAAGCGGGGTCACCTGCGGGCGCGGCGCGTCAATGCGGTTGTCCTGATAGCCAAAGTCTGCCGAGAAGCGGAAGCGCTCGCCATCATAGTCCGTGCCGATGGAGGCAACGCCGAGCGAACGGTCCTGACCATCGATGGAGGTTTCGCCGTCACGCAGCACGCCGTTCACACGCACGCCCCACTCACCCATAGGGCCAAAGCGCGTGCCGAGATCAACGGCGCCATAGGCCTGACCATTATTCTCATAGCCGACCGTCACACGGCGGATGCCTTCGTCTGGCGCTCGCTTTGGTACGAGGTTGATGGTGCCGCCAACACCGCTGCCACCCGGGGCCGCGCCATTGATGAAGGCGTTTGCCCCCCGGAACACTTCAACGCGCTCAAGCAGCTCTGCGGCCACGAACTGGCGCGGCAGGATGCCGTAGACACCGTTCAGGGTGACGTCGTCTGAATAGACCGGGAAGCCGCGGATGACGTAGACTTCCTGGAAGTTGCCGAAGCCCTTTGCGATGCGCACGACCGGGTCGTTCTGCAGCACGTCGCCGACACTGTCTGCCTGCTGCGCCGTCACCAGATCCGAGGTGTAAGCGGTGCCTGCAAAAGGCGCGTCGAGGAAGTCGAGATTGCCGAGAAGACCGGCGCGGCCACCGCGTGCGACCTGCCCACCCTCAAACGCCTCAAGCAGCTCAACCTGCGAAGCTTCACCGGTGACAATCACCGTGTCGAGACGCGCTTCGTCTCCAACCTCATCCTGCGCCATTGCCGCTGGCACCAAGGCCAGGATGGACGCACCTGCAACGAGCAATGTTCTATGTCTCTTTGGCATCTGCCGGGACCCCTCAAAAATCTCAATATCGGGGCATGTAAATGCAATTCATTCGCATCTCAAGGACTGTCCGCAGGTAAAGTTCAGCGCGTTCTTCTTTATTCTGGCGCGGAATATTCTGCTCAATTCGCTCCATCCTTTAACGCAGGCGCAACGTAGAATTGATATGGTGGCGGCTGAAGGATGACTTGATGCGCGCAGTGGTTTTCATTGTCACATTGATCCTGTCCGCGAGCTTTGCCGCGGCCAATGCGCAAAGCTGTGACTTCCAGGCAAGCGTATACGAGAATGCTGATCCTGCCGTCAGTGTTGGCGATATAGCCACACGCTCAAGCGACTTTGTCCCGGTAGAAGCCAGAAATGGCGGGCTTTTCGAAGGCCGCAGTTCAACGGGCGTCCTCTGGCTCAAGTTTGCGCATGAGGCGCAAGGCACTTGCGATACGCCGCAATGGCTGCAGCTCAAATACCCCTATCTGAAAGATGTGACACTGCACGCCGCGTCAGCCTATCCCGATGGCCGCGAAGCGATGACCGAAATCGCGCCCCTCCCCTTGCAGTATCCAGTGTGGGCATTGCCGGTGCCAGAAGATGTCGCCAGCACCGACTACTATGTGCGCATTGCTTATCCGGACTTCCTGATCCTGCCGTTCGAGATCGCCAGCCCCGCACGCATCATTGGCGAAGTGGCTGTTTTCGGCGTCATCAGCGTCGCGCTAATCGTGCTTTTCCTGGCGCTCGCATTCCAGACTCTGGCGCTCGGCCGCGTGCTCGACCGGTCGGACACAGCAGCCTTTATCGGCTTTTCTGTCAGTTCAGCCTTCTACGTGTTCATTTCAAGCGGCTTGATGGGCAGCCTTTTCCGCGATTTGATGCTCGATACGCGGCATCTGCTACTGACGTCGCAAGCCGTTCTGCTCTGGACCGCGGTCGTCTTTCTTCGCGCGAATATCAGACCGATTGCCACGCCGCTTATCGACGGCATTTTTCGTGTCCTGCAGTTTGCGGCATTGCCGACACTGCTTGCACCATTCCTTGGCGATGGTGTCGCGTCGCTGGCATTCCTTTTTGCGTTCATCGCCGCGCCGCTCATCATTCTCGGCTTGCTCGGCGCGCTCACCTATCAGCGCCAGGGACGGGCCGCTGGGCTGCTCATTGGCTGGTGTCCGACAATCCTCGCTACGGTCTGGATCTATGGTCGCCTGATCGACATCACGCCGTATCTGCCAATCAACCACCATCTCGTCGGGCTTGGACTTTTCCTGACGGCGCTAAGATTCAACGCTGTTCTTGCCTTCAAGTATCGCGGAGAGGCGCGCGCGGCGCGCACGGATATGCTGACAGGCCTGCCAAATCGTCGTGCGATGACAGAATGTGCGAGACGTTTCGACAGCGGCAATCTCGAGCTGAGCGCGCTTGCCCTCATGGACCTTCGAAAGTTCAAGTCTGTGAACGACACATATGGACATGCGGCCGGCGACCATCTCCTGACCGAGATCAGCCGCAGGATTTTGGCGGTCCTGCCCAAACAGGCTGATTTCTTCAGGATTGGCGGGGATGAGTTCATCATCCTGATGCGCGGTGGCTTCAGGCGGGCCGAGGTCGAAAACCTGCTCACCAAGGTCAGCGACCTGGTCAGCCAGCCGGTCAGTTATGCAGGCACCAGCTGTCAGGTCGCGGCGAATATCGGCGCGATCATGGGGCCGATACCGGACGAGGTAAGCTTTTCAACGCTGATGGGGGCGGCCGACAAGCTTGCCTATATGGCCAAGCAGCCGCACACGGCCGACATCCTGATTGAGACCTGGACCCACGCCGACGAGCTCACCCATGATGAAATGCCGGGCGCGATGCGGACCCGGCCGACCTGATCTTCCGTCAGTCGACGCAGAGCGCGGCGCCAGCCGTCCCATTCTCGATCGTCTGATAGCAGCCAAAGATGCTGTCATTCATGGTGCACTGGCCTGTGGCGGCCGTACCGGCTTCAGCAAACTCGCTGGTGTTGCGGCACTCACCCATACAGTCGGCGCTGTCAGAACAGAGCGCTCCGCCATCCGCGAAGGTCTGGATGCAATTCTCCCAGCCGAGCATGCCGGCCCGCTGGACCGTGCCGCCTGCCGCTTCGCAGCGCGCGCGCTCTGCAGGGGTAGCGACTTCGCCTTCGAACGTGATGCGCTCATAGGGTACGCCCGGATTGGCGTCGTCTGGAGCGGTCTCGCCGGGCACAGCGCAGGCAGCAAGAAGGAGAAGGCTGGCGGAGAGAAGATACGGGCGCATGGCGAGGGCTTTCGGTTTGAGGCAAGGCTCACCCTGCCACCAAAACGGCGTGGCCGCTACTCGTCGCGCTCTTCCTTGTAGCTCGGCGTTTCCTCGGCCTGATCAGCAGGCCGTCCGGGGATGGCATAGCCGCCTTTCAGCCAGCGCGACAGGTCCACATCGGCGCATCGTTTGGAACAGAAGGGCCGGAATTTCGGATCGGCTGACCGGCTTTCACAGATCGGGCAGGTCGATTTGCTCATTCTTTTCTCACCACGGATTTCTCGCCCTTGCCGCTGGCGATCTTCACCCGGCCTGAAAAGGCCTCACGCAGCAGGTCGTCGCATTGCTTTCGACGCGCAATATAGGCCTGCAGCGCGCGGGCCGACAGGGTGAGCCTGTAGAAGCCGGTGCGATTGGCAGCCGTTTCGCGGGCAGCGGCCCTGAAGAGGGCGAGGAGTTCGGTCTCCGGTGTCGGCTGTCCCTGCGCATCGAGAAGCCGGTCCTCCAGCGGCGCATGTGTCCAGGCGAGCTTCGCCTGTAAGAGGCCGAAGGGCGATGGTTTCAGCACGTCGATCTGGCGGGCGGAGCAGGCGGCGAAGCTCTCCTGCAGGCCTGCGCGCAGCTTGTCGGCTGTCGATGCCGTTATGGGGCCGACGCAGTCAAGCACGACAAGCCCGCCAAGGTTGCGCAGGGAGAGCTGGCGCGCGGCTTCCTGCATGGCCTCGCGGTTGACGCTGAAGGCGCGGGCGCCGGCGCTGCCCTTCGAGATGCGCCCTGCGGTGTCGATATCGATGGCGGTGAGGGCGCGTGTGCGCTCTATCCCGAGATTGCCGCCGCCGGGCAAGGGGCACCAGCTGGCGAGCGCTTCATCGAAGGCGCTGTCGATCTCGTCATAGTCAGATGTGGTTACTGCGGTCTCGACGGTTGCGGCCTCAGAGATGGAGGTGCGCCAGCGATCGATTGCGGGGATGGTGTCGGTGGGCACGGACTTTCTGAGTTTGCCACGAGCGAGCTTGTCCCGGCGTGCTTCCATGACGATCTCGACCGGCGCGCTCGCGCCTTCGGTCAGCTTGCCGGTATCGTTCGTGCGCACGAAGATTTCTTCGCCAGAGAAAGCTTCGAAGAATGCCCCGCCCTGCTCTGGCGCGCGGCGGCGGAGGCGGGCATCGACCACGTCGCCAAGCCGCAGGCCGCCTGCCCCGCCGCCCCAGCGCTCAACAAAGAGACGGAACGGCTTGCCTGAGCTATCGAACGCCGCGGCGCGGACCTCTCCCGGCGTGCGATGCACGAGGATCCGCGGCGGCTGGCTCATGAGCGGCCGCGATATCCGAGCGCAACGACGAACAGTTCTGGCGAGCCGGCCCGGCTGGCGGGCGGCTTGATGTGTTTGACGCTTTTAAACATGCGCTTGAGGTCATTCATCATGTCAGGCGTCGCCCCGCCCTGGAAAACCTTACTGCAGAAATTGCCGCCCGGGGTCAGATGCTCACTGGCAAACCAGAGCGCCATTTCAGCAAGCGCCGCGGTGCGCAGGCTGTCTGTCTGCTTGTGGCCGGTCGTGTTCGCTGCCATGTCAGAGAGGACGAGGTCTGGCGGGCCGGATAGCCCTTCCATCATCTTCTCGACATCCTCGCCCTCATTGATATCGCCCTGGATGATGTGGGCGCCCGGAATGGGGTCGACGGCCAGAAGGTCGATGCCGACGATTTCCTTCACGCTGCTGCGCAGGCAGACCTGGATCCAGCCCCCCGGCGCGCAGCCGAGGTCAACAACGCGCTTTGCGCCTCGCAGAATGTTCGTCTTCTCATCGATTTCGAGCAGCTTGTAGGCTGCGCGCGCGCGGTAATTGTCCTTCTTCGCACGCTGGACATATGGGTCCGATAGCTGGCGTTCGATCCAGCGCTTGGAGCTTTCGTCCTTGGCATTGTGCGCGATGATCTTGCGCTCAGCCATACGGCGACCGGATGTCTGTTGCTTTTCCTTGGGCGGCCCTTTCCAGCGCCGCTTTTCGTCATCGCTCATGACTTTGCCTCCGCTGCAGCCTTGTTGCCGCTATTCTGTTGTGCCTTGCGTTTGCGTCCGCCGCGCGAGCGCTTGCGTTTGGGACCCTTCATCATCGACAGGAGGAGGCCTTCGCGAAGCCCTCTGTCTGCCACCCGCATACGCGCATGTGGCGCGAGCGACCAGACCGCATCCATCAAAGCGCAGCCTGCCAGCATGAGCCCTGCCCGGTCATGGCCGATGGTCGGGAACTTCGCCCGGCCTTCGGGACCGGCTGTGATGAGTGCATCCATGGTGGAATAGCAGCCATCATGGTCCATCCACTGCCCGTCCACGAGGTCGCGGCGGTATTTCTCCAGCCCGAAGTGGACCCCGGCGACGCAAGTGACCGTGCCCGATGTGCCGATGATGTGGGACGTCTCGTCCGCGAGCATTTTGCGAATATCGTGTTTCTCGGCCCATTTCTCGACATAGGACTTTGCCCGCTCCAGCATAGCTGGATAGGCCTCCTCTTCTGTTTCGAGATGAGCAAACGCCTCTGTCAGAGTGACCACGCCGAGCGGCACGCTGGTCCACGCCTTGATGGGCGGCTTTTTCAGCATGCCGTACAGACCGCTATCGCGCGCCACGGCAGCGTCGACCAGCGAAAGCTCTGTCGACCCGCCGCCAATATCGAGAACGAGGACCGATTTTGCGTCCTCATCGATGAGGTTGTGACAGCCGATCAGGGCGAGGCGCGCTTCTTCCTGTGGGCCAATGATCTTGAAGGTGAGGCCCGTGCGCTCGCGGATTTCCTTGATGAAATCCGCGCCATTCTCGGCCTTGCGGCAGGCTTCGGTTGCGATGCAGCGTACATGCCCGACGCGCTTTGCCTTCAGCTTTTTCGAGATGGCACCAAGCGCATCGAAGGCCCGGTCCATCGCAACGTCAGATAGACGGCCCGATTGCTCGAGCCCCTCGCCCAGACGGGCGATCTGCGAGTGGGAATCGACCACGTTGAAGCCCTTGCGCGTCGGCGCAGCGACCAGCAGCCTGCAATTGTTAGTGCCGAGGTCCACCGCCGCATAAAGCGGTGGCCGCCGGTCATTGCGCGCGGGCCGGCGGTTACGCCTCTGCCCACCGCGCGATTTTTTTTCAGCCATGTGAGGCCCAAATCTTGTCGGTTAAGAGCCGCAATATCACATTGAAGTGCAATGAGCCAACGACCCAACATATTCTCGCGACTTGCCGCTTTGTTCAGCGCCCGTAAGCCAGTTGAGCCGGAATACGAAGCTCAGGTCGCACATGTGGATCCCATGACCGAAGCATCACAGACAGACGAAACCTATGGCGAGGATGGCCATCAGCCTTTCGCCATCGACCGCAGACAGGCGAAATTCCAGATCGGTGAGGTTGTAAAACACCGCATGTTCGGATTCCGCGGTGTGATCTTCGACGTCGATCCGGTCTTCGCAAATTCTGATGAATGGTACGAAGCCATCCCTGAGCATCTGCGCCCGTCAAAGGACCAACCCTATTATCACCTCTTCGCAGAGAACGATAAGACGCACTACGTGGCCTATGTCTCAGAGGGCAATCTTCTCATCGATGACAGCGACACGCCCGTCAGCCATCCGGACATTCCATTCGTCCTGGACCGAACGGCTGACGGTTATGCCCTGAAGCGCGAGCAGGCAAACTAGAGCGTCTGCTCGCTTAGTCCGGCTTCACCATTTCAGGAGCGGCTTTCGCGAAAGCCTCAACCTCTTGGCAGGCCGCATCCACTTCGACCAGTCGCGGAAACTGGCTGAGGTCAGTATCGTAGCGGCGCGCATTCGCCATTTGCGGCACGAGGCAGATATCAGCCAGCGTTGGCTTATCGCTGAACAGGAAGGCATTGGCCTTGTGAGGCTCAGCCATTTCTTCCAGCGCCGTGAAACCCCGGATAATCCAGTCGCGGTACCACTCACCGACGCCCGCATCGTCCTGCCCCAGCTCTTTGCGAAGCTTGATCAGCACTGACAAATTGTTGATGGGGTGGATGTCGCAGGCGATGATGTCGGCGAAGGCGCGCACCTGAAGGCGGGCCCAGCTGTCAGCCGGGAAGAATGATGGCTCAGGATAGGTTTCATCCAGCCACTCAAGTATCGCCATGGACTGGCCCGAGCGGCGGCCATCGACCTCCAGCGTCGGCACGCGCATCTGCGGGTTGAGCGCGCGGTAGCCATCCTGAAACTGCTCATCCGCGCCCGGGGCGATGTTCACCGACTGGGAGGTATAGTCGAGGCCTTTCAGGTTCAGCGCGATCCGCAGCCTGTAAGCTGCGGATGAGCGCCAGTAGTCATAGAGTTTCAGCTCACTCATGCCTTCACCACATCCTGCTCAATGGCGCCGAAGACGGTGTGCCCGGCCTTGTCCTTCACTTCGATGCGGATGTTGTCGCCAACATCCATGAAGCTGGTCGCGGGCTTGCCGTCACGGATCGTCTCGATCATGCGGATCTCGGCGATGCAGGAATAGCCAAGGCCGCCATCGGCGACGGGCTTGCCAGCGCCGCCATCGGAATCACGGTTAGAGATTGTGCCGGAGCCGATGATCGTGCCAGCACAGAGCGGGCGGGTCTTTGCTGCGTGGGCGACCAGCGTGCCGAAGTCGAAAGTCATGTCGACATCGCATTCAGGCTTGCCGAACGGCTTGCCATTATAGGTCGAAAGCATGGGCAGGTGCAGCTTGCCATCCTTCCAGGCGTCGCCCAGCTCATCAGGCGTCACGGCAACCGGCGAAAAAGCGCTGGACGGTTTGGACTGGAAGAAGCCGAAGCCCTTGGCAAGCTCATTCGGGATGAGGCCGCGCAGGCTGACATCATTACAGATCATGATGAGCTTCACCTGATCGAGCGCCGCTTTGGCGTCGATGCCCATCGGAACGTCGCCGGTCACGACGCAGACCTCTGCCTCAAAGTCGAGGCCCCAGGCCTTGTCGCCAAGCGGGATGTTGTCGCGCGGACCAAGGAAGCTGTCAGAGCCACCCTGATACATGAGCGGGTCTGAGTAGAAGCTTTCCGGCACTTCTGCGCCGCGCGCTTTTCTGACTAGCTCCACATGGTTGATGTAGGCAGAGCCGTCGGCCCACTGATAGGCGCGTGGCAGCGGCGATTCGCAGTCATGCTCATGAAAGCGCTTGGTCGGGACGGAGCCGACTTCGACGTCATTGGCGAGGGCGGCCAGTTTCGGCGCCACAAGGTCCCAATCATCGAGCGCGGCTTGCAGCGTCGGCGCGATATGCGTCGCTTCGGCATAGCGGGTGAGATCTTTCGAGACGACGACCAGCTGGCCGTCGCGTCCCTGTTTGAGGCTGGCGAGTTTCATATGCGGCGTTCCTTTCCTCTGCGGTCGTTGTGCCAGTGCGAAGACCAGCTTTCCATTTCTTTCAGCGTTTAGTGCGCTATAATAGTTGCATGAGCAACCATTCCGAAAAACCCGCCAACGCAAGAGACGACTGGACCATTGATCAGGGCTGGTCGGATTATACGGCCGATGAGCATGCTGTCTGGGACCTCTTGTACAAGCGGCAGATGGACGTGCTGCCGGGCCGTGCGGCGCCTGAATTCCTCGAAGGCCTGAAGGCGCTGGACCTCGGCAAGGGCGGCATTCCCGAATTTGAAGCCATGTCGGACGAGCTTGAAGCCCTGACTGGCTGGCGCGTGGTGGCTGTCCCCGGCCTCGTGCCGGACGAGGTATTCTTCGACCATCTCGCCAATCGCCGCTTTCCGGCAGGCCAGTTCATCCGCAAACGCAATGAACTCGATTACCTGCAGGAGCCGGACGTCTTTCACGATGTCTTTGGCCATGTGCCGATGCTGACCAATCCGGTCTTCGCCGACTATATGGAAGCCTATGGCAAGGGCGGTCTGCGCAGCCTCGACTTTGCGGCCCTCAAGAACCTCGCAGCGCTCTACTGGTACACCGTGGAGTTCGGGCTGATCCAGACCGATGAAGGCCTTCGCATCTATGGCGCGGGGATTGTGTCATCGAAAACCGAGAGCATCTTCGCGCTGGAAGACCCCTCTCCCAACCGGATCGGGTTTGACCTCGAACGCCTGATGAAGACTGACTACCGGATCGATGATTTCCAGCAGACCTATTTCGTCATCGACAGCTATGAGCAGCTTTTCGATGCCACGGTGAAGACAGATTTTGCGCCCATCTATGACCGGATGCAGGGGAAGTTCGCACTGAAGCCTGAAGATGTCGTCGCAGATGACGATGTGATCACGCGAGGCAGCCAGGCTTATGCGAAGGCGGGCGGGCGGCTCGCCCCAGTGGATGGCGGCAAGTGAGACGCGCGCTGGCGCTATTGGCCCTTGCGGCCTCTGGCGCCTTGGCCGCTGCCGCAGATGACGTCGTTGGAACGGACTGCCAGTTCGAAGGCACGCCGCTGCATGGCAAGGTTCAGGTCGTCACCAGCTTTCCGGACATCAAGGTGAAGGTGGTAAACAGCTTCCCTGACCTGAAGGTGAAGCTGGTTGAGAGCTTTCCCGATGATTGCGGCGAGTGGCAGATGGTCGACAGTTTTCCCGACTTCACCATCCAGTATGTCGAGAGCTTTCCCGACATCGAGATTGAAATGGTGACCTCGTTTCCGGGTGTCTCTTAAGCGAGTTCTGACAGGCCGAGACAGTCAAGCAGCGCTTCTCGGGCCGTCTGGCACTCAATAGCGAAAGCAGTGTCAGCAAGGTCTGCGGCGACCAGTTTATCGCGGTAGGTCCTGGCGACGATGTCCTGCAGCTGGTCGATCTTGTCTTCGTCCAGCAGGACGCCCTGATTGCAGGCGGCAAGCTCTTCATCGGTCATCACGACGCGCAGGCGCAGGCAGGCAGGCCCGCCGCCATTGCGCATGGACTGGCGCACATCGACATACTGGACCCGGCCGATCGGGCCATTGCCTTCAACCATCTTCTCGCAGAAGGCGCGCGTCGATTCGGTTTCCTGCGTCTCAAGCGGCGCCAGGAGGACGAGACGGTCCTCGCCCGGCCATTTCAGAAGCTGCGAGTTGAACAGGTAGGATGTGATCGCGTCGCCGATCGGCACCTCGGCCTCAGGCACCATGACAGTCTTCAGCTCGAACAGGCCCTCACCCGCCTTGCGGATAGCGCTGAGGACAGCATCTGTCTCCTCAAAAGCGAGCTCATGATAGAAGAGCGTATCGAGTGAGCCGACGCAGACCACATCATTGTGGAAGGCGCCTGCATCGATGGCGGCGCGGGCCTGACGGGCAAAGATGCTGCGCTCTGGTGCCAGTGTATGCGCGCGGGCTATGCTTTCGGTGGCGAGCCTTGTCTGACGGGCCGGGAAGCCAACCGTGCTCTCGCCAGCCTCGCGGCCATAGACGAACACTTCAACGCCGGGCGCGCCATGATCGGCGCAAAGGCGGATATGATTGGCAGCGCCCTCATCGGCAAAGTCGGCATGGGCGGGCAGCGCGGCATGGATGCCGAACCGGTCCGTGTCGCCGAAGATGGAGATCAGCGTCGCGGTGGTGTCCGGATGCTCGATGGAGCGGTGCAACATGGTCGACAGGTTGGCGCTGGTGAGGTGCAGGCGTCCGTCGCTGGCATCAGCTGACGGCGACACGGTCGCTGCATTGGCCGCCCACATGGACGACGCGCTATAGGCGGCCTTGAGGATCTTTGGATGGGTGCGGGCCGCCGCCTCGATGATGTCAGCGTCGCTACCGGTGAAGCCGGCGGAAACGAGCAGGTCGAAGTTCGGGCGCGGCAGCGGCGGCAGGATGCCCTGTTTCAGACCAGCGCGAACCAGAAGGCGCATCTTCTCAAGGCCCTGAATGGCGGCTTCGCGTGGATTGGAGACGTCGCCTTCATTGCGGGCGCTGGCGAGGTTGCCCTCCGACATGCCGCCATAATTGTGGCTCGGCCCGATCAGGCCGTCGAAATTGACTTCGTGTGCTGTGCTCATAAGGGCCGGATACACTGCCCTGCCGCATGATGGAAGCCGCTCATGGACACAGCGTCCTTGCCGCGCGCATTATCGCTGACATCTATCCCTCACGAGGAAACGCCACCATGAAGCTGACCCCAACGCTCGCTGCCGCCGTCTTTTTTGTCCCTGGCATGACCGCCCAGGCACAGACGTTGCCTGATGCTTTCACGCCCGGTCCCGTGATCGAGGAGTTTGGGCCGTCTGCGACGGTCGAAGATGCCCTGCCCCTCGCCAAAGACGTCGAACTGAAAGTCGCTTTCGACATTGCCGATACCGAAGAGCGCGGTGCGGTGAACCGTCAGTTCGAGACGGTTGCTCGCTTTCTCAATATGCATGCGCGGGCTGGTGTAGACCGGAATGCGATCAAACCCGCCATCGTGGTTCATGGGGGCGCGGCTCAATACCTCGTCCAGCCCAGCCCGACCGAAGATGCCACCGACACGACCCGTCTCGTCATCGCCTTGCTAGACGCGGGCGTGCCGATCTTTCTCTGCGGACAGACGGCGGCCGCACGGGGGCTCACCAGGGATGACCTCCTTCCCGGTGTCGAGCTCTCGCTGTCGGCTATGACCGCACATGCGCAGCTCGCGCAGGACGGCTATTCGCTTAATCCGTTCTAAGAATTAGCCCGGAAACCCTTGTGCCTTCAGGCGTGTGGCCTGATCGGCGGTCTGGCTTGCCTGTGGCCAGGCGCAATAGTCAGCCGCGTAATAGGCGCCGGGGCGGAAATTGCCTGACAGGCCGGGGCCGCCAAAGGGCATGTTGCCAGAGGCGCCCGCGGTCGGCCGGTTCCGATTCAGGATACCGGCGCGCATCTCATTGTGAGCACGCAGCCAGAGCGCATCATCGTCGCTGACAAGCCCGCCGGACAGGCCGAAGCGGGTGTCGTTCGCGTGTGCAATGGCGGCGTCGAAATCCTTCACGCGGTGGATCTGGATGAGCGGGCCGAATAGCTCTTCATCCGGCACGTTGCTCGCATCGGTGACGTCGATGACGCCAGCCGAGACGAACCCGCCGCCGCGGTCCATGCGCTTCAGACGGCGTAGCGATTTACCGCCCGCCTTGGACAGCATGGTCTGAAAGTCGACGGCGGCCTGCGCAGCGTCTTCGGACACGAGCGGCCCCATGAAGATGTCATCTTCGTCCCATGCGCCGATCTTGAGGCCGCGCGCGCGCTCCACGATGGCGTCGATCACCGACTTGCCGAAGGCGTTGTCAGGCACATAGACGCGGCGGGCGCAGGTGCAGCGCTGGCCGGTCGTCAGGAACGCCGACTGGGCGGCGATGTCGCCAGCCGCTTCGGCGTCTGCCGGATCCCACACGATGAGCGGATTATTGCCGCCCATTTCGAGCGCGAGGATGATGTCTGGACGGCCCGCGAAGTGGCGGTGGAAGGCGGTGCCAGTCTTGGCGGACCCTGTAAACAGCACGCCGTTCACGTCTGCATCGAGCAGCGCCGCGCCCGTATCGCGTCCGCCATTCACGACGTTGAGAACGCCTTCAGGAAGGCCCGCCGCCTCGAAGCAGTCGACTATGATCTTCGCGACGGAAGGCGCGAGTTCTGATGGCTTGAAGACGCAGGTGTTGCCTGCGAGCAGCGCCGGAACGATATGGCCGTTCGGCAGGTGGCCGGGGAAATTGAACGGCCCGAATACGGCCATGACGCCATGCGGGCGATGGGTCAGGTGCGCGCCGCCGAAGGCAGTGTCCTGGCTGCGGCCACCGGCGCGTTCCACCTGCGCCTGAATGGAAACAGCGATCTTGCCCTTCATCGCGCCGGCTTCGGCTACCGATTCCCAGCGGGCCTTGCCCATGTCTTCGCTGATGGCTTTTGAGATGTCGTCGGTGCGCTTTTCGACCTCTGCCGCATAGGCTTCGAGGATGCGGGTGCGGGTGTCCTGCGGGACATGGCGCCACGCGCGCCCCGCGTACTGCGCGGCCTCTACCGCGTCATTGACCTGCGCCGTGCTTGCCGCCTGGCCTTCCCAGCTTGTCTCCCCTGTCGCCGGAGAGGTCTTCTCGAACCAGTCTCCGTCGCCAGTGTGCCACTTGCCGTTAATGTACGTGCCTTTCGCCATAGCGCTTGCCTAGCTCCTTAGCCAAAGTCTTGCTGTGCTGCCTGATTGCAGCTTCAGGCGGTCCAGAACCGCCTTCGATGTCACGAACTCATTCTCGCCGCGACTTTCCCCTTCGATGAGGCTGACCCGGATATCGTTGAAGTGGTCATTCGATACAATACCGCTCTCACCGCTCGCCTCACCTTCGATGAGGGTCACGATGCGGCTCTCGCGGATGGTGCGGATGAGTTTACGTGGCGCGGCGACCAGTGGGCCACCATCGAAGATATCCACCGTCCGCTCAAACCGGAAACCTTCCCATTCGAGCAGCTTGAGCGCGCCGACACCGTCGGAGTGACAGCGGCCAATAACTTCACGTGCCTCTGGCGGCAGAAGGTCCACATAGATCGGATATTTCGGCATCAGGTCGAGGATGAACTGATTGTCCGAGACGGCAGACAGAATGTCGGCCTCACTGAAGCTCATGCGGAAGAAGTGCTGGCCGATCGCATCCCAGAATGGGGTCTCGCCCTTGGCGTCGACCACACCGCGCAGTTCTGCCAGCACCATGTCGCCGAAGCGTTCAGGATAGGAGGCCATGAGGAGATAGCGCGACTGGGCTGCCAGCCGCCCTGCCCCGCCGCCGCGATGGGCAGACCGCAGAAACAGCGTGCCGACCTCGGTGAAGCCGACAAACTCATTGGTCAGAATCAGCGCGTCCATATTGTGACGCCGGTCAGCGGCCTGGCTTGCCTGCGCGAGCGTGATCACGCGATAGTTGAAAAAGGGCTGGTCGATACCCGTCCCTGCCTTCACAGCGCTGCACCCACCAATTTCGCCGGTCTCATGATTGACCATCATCATGAGATACTTGCCGTATTGCGGCTGATCGATTTCGCCCGCGAAGGACTTCTCGGATTTCTCCAGCCGTTCGCGGATAATGCCTTCATGCACAGGCAGGCTGGTAAAGCCCGGTCCCGATTCTTCAGCCAGCGTCATCAGCGCGTCGAAATCGTCCCGCCGCGCTGGCCGCATGACGTATGGGGCTGTCATTCCATCAGCGCCTTTATCTTCGCCGCATCGATGCGGCCATCAGCAAACCTGTTGAGGAGCAGCGCCGAAAGCTGAGCCCGCTCCACCAGGCTGGACATGACGACATATTCCTCGCTGGAATGGATGCGCCCGCCCATGACGCCAAGCGTATCGACGTTCGGGACGCCTGCCGCGAAGATATTATTGCCTTCGCAGACGCCGCCCGTGTCCTCAAAGGTCAGCTCCAGTCCAAGCGCCGACCCGGTTTGCGCGACCGCATCAAAGAGAGCCTGCTGCGCATCATTACGCGGCTTTGGAGGACGGTAGAAACCACCATGCAGATGGCCTGTAATGCCGTCGCGAGCTGTCGCTTCCCGGAAGATCCGCTCGACCTCCCAGGTTGCCCACTGCGCTGCATCAGCGTCCGGTGCCCGCGCGCCGAAGCGCACAATAGCAAGGTCCGGCACGATATTGACCGCGCCGCCGCCATCGATTGCGCCGACATTGAAAGAAACGCCTTCGCGCCGCCCGTTGAGGGCTTCAAGATCGACAACGGCGTGCGCTGCCGCTTCAAGTGCGCTGCGGCCGTCTTCCTTGGAGCGGCCAGCATGGGCAGAGCGCCCGTGCAGGACGATGTCGAAAACGGCAGACCCCTTGCGCCCACCCGACATGGCCCCCGTTTCCATGCACGGCTCATATGTCATGCCGACCAGAGCGCCGGACGACGCCGCCTCTTTCAGGGCGCCAGCGCTTGCGAAATTACCAATCTCTTCGTCTGGCGAAATCACGATCTGGTAGCCGAGCTTGTCCTTTAGCGGACCCGCCTCAAACGCCTGCAGTGCGCCAAGCATGACGGACAATCCGCCCTTCATATCGGCGAGGCCGGGGCCATTCTTGCGGCCCTCACCAAGGTCCTTGATCTCGGTGAACGTGCCCGGCGGGAAAACCGTGTCGTAGTGCCCGCTCATCACGACCTGCACAGGGGCCTTTGGCCGCGAGGTCACGCGGAGAATCGGACCTGTCTCGAAGTCGACAGCTTCGCCCCTCTCATCCACCTTTTCAAAAGGCTGGGATTTTTCCAGCTTCACCTCTGCATCGAGCGCGGAAAAGGCATCAGCCAGCTTCGGCGCCAGCGTCTTCAACCCGCCTGCATTCCAGCTTCCGGTGTTGATCGCCGCCCAGTCGAGCATGCGGGACGCCATCTCGTTTTCGGCCGCCGCAATTCGTTCGCAGACGGCTTCGTCTTCAGAATTTTTCTTGCCTAGATCAGTCATGCTTCTTGGTTTCATGGGACGTGAAGAACTGCAAGCCCGTCGCTGGCAGCTTTTGCGGCGTTTGCGCGCGAGGTGGCCCTCACGGTTAACAATCGAGACAGCAGCGTCTAGGAGAAGCGCTTGCAATGCTCAGGAGACAAGACTGTGAGACGACTTTTTGGGTTCGCCGCCCTTGCCGGCCTTTCCCTCGCCCCCGCCGCTGCAGCAGATGACGGCTGGACAGGTGAAGGCTCTTTCTCGGCCGGGTACACGACCGGTAATACCGAGACGGCTGATCTTGGGCTCGGCGTAAAGCTGAACCGGGAACTCGGCTTCTGGACCTATAGCGGCGAAGCCTCGGTCGAATATGGCGAAACCGACTCTGTCGAAACCCGCAACCGTATCTTCCTTGCCGGCGAAGTGGACCGCCAGCTCGGCGACAAGCTCTTCGCTTTTGCCCGCACCTCCTATGAGAAGGACGAATTCTCCGGTTTCGATTCGCGCGTGTTTGTAGGCGGCGGCCTCGGCTACCAGGTCATCGAGAACGAGGCGACGAACTGGTCGGTTCAGGGTGGTCCCGGTATCAAGATTGACGAAGTTCAGGCCACCACGACTGTTCGCAATGGCGTGCCGGTCATCGTTCCAGCCTCGACTGAGCAGTCGCTGTCCGTCGTCGGGCGCTCTGAATTCTCGCACAAATTCAATGAGGCGGTGAGCTTCTCGAACAATTCCGACGTGATCTATGCGAGCGAGTCGACGCAATTCGTGAACGTCACCGCGCTGACCGCCGCACTGACAGATGCCTTCTCGGCGCGCTTTTCATTCGATGTGCGCCATGACACGAATCCGCCGCCTGGATTTGAGGCGACGGATACGGTCACGCGCGCATCGCTGGTTTATGCGTTCGGCGGATAGGGCCGCCTAGACTTTCTCCAGGGCCTGTTCGAGGTCGACCAGAAGATCTTCTGGTGCCTCGACGCCCACCGAGAAGCGGATCAGGCCGTCGGTGAAACCGATCCGCTTGCGGATCTCTTCATCGACGCCTGAATGCGTCGTCGACCCCGGGTGGCACATCAGGCTTTCCGTACCGCCAAGGCTAACTGCCAGCTTCACGAGCTGCAGGTTGTCGAGGAGCCGGAAAGCCGCTTCCTTGCCGCCTTTTACATCGAACGAGAAGGTTGAACCGGCCGCCTCGCACTGTTCGTCGAACACCTTGCGCTGCGGGTCACCTTCTTCGAGGAAGGCTGGGTACATCACCTTCCCGATCTTCGGATGGTCGCGAAGGAATTCGGCGCAGATGCGGGCATTGTCGAACGCCTTTTCCATACGCATGCGCACCGTCTCCAGCGAGCGGGTCAGCAGCCAGCAAGTGTGGGCATCCAGCGTCGTGCCGAGATAGTTACGGACGCGGCGGATCTTGGCGATCACGGCTTCGCTGCCGATCGCTGCGCCGCCGACCAGATCGGAGTGACCGCCGATATATTTGGTGAGCGAGTAGAGCGCGATATCAGCGCCATGCTTGATCGGCAGGTGGCCAATCGGGCCCATCATCGTGTTGTCACACATGATGATCGGGCGATGCCCAGTTTCCTTCTCGATCGTGTCAGCGACGCGCTTGCAGGCCGCGATATCAACCAGCGCATTGGTCGGGTTGGCCGGCGATTCGGTGAAGATGACGCTCAGCGGGCCGGTCTTGGCTGCCTCGCGCGCCCGCTCAAGGATCTTTTCCTCACTGGCCCAGGCATCCATCTCGAACGGCGTCACGCCAAAGTCCGGCATGAAGCTGCGCATGAAGACCTCGGTACCGCCATAGAGTGGGCTGGAGTGAAGGATGGTGGTCCCTGCCCCGGCGCAGGCGAGCAGCGCCGTCGTGATCGCGCCCATGCCTGATGAGAAGACCAGTGCCATCTCACCGGCATCATAAAGCGTGAGACGGTCTTCGAGCACTTCCATGTTCGGATTGTTGAAGCGCGTATAGATGAGGTCGGCTTCTTCCGGGTCATCTGCGAGGCGCTTGCCAGCCAGCTGGCGGAACAGCGCTTCGCCATCGCGGGCCGATTTGAAGGCGAAGGTCGACGTCATGAAGATTGGCGGCTTGATCGAGTTCTCCGACATGGCCGGATCAAAGCCGTAGCCCATGACGAGGGATTCCGGTTTCAGCTTGTGCTCACCAATCTTGCGCTTGCGATAATGTTTGTCTGGCTTGCTCATCAGAGGTGTCCTTTGAATTGATTGGTTGCAACTGAAACCATTTAGCGGCCGGGTTCAAGCATTCCCCTGTGAGCCGAAATGAAAAACCCCGGCGCCTTTGCAAGCGCCGGGGTCGATGTCTTCTGGATTTGGCTGGCGCCTAGCTGCCGCTGATCCGCTGGAATTCGGCGCGGGCCTCAGCGAGGCGCTCATCGACCGTTGAACAGGCTTCAGGCGCATTGCCTTCACCCAGAACGGCGAGCTGCTCACAGCGACGCTTTTCGTTCTCGGTGTCCTGCACGAGGCTCTGGGCTTCGAAGCGGACAAGCGCAGCTTCGGTCTGCTCTTCAGAGCGCATGAAATCGAGCCAACCGCGGCCACCACGATTGTTGGCGTTGGAGAAGGCTTCACGAGCGCCAGCACGGTCGCCGCGCTCATAACGTGATTGACCGATCAGGACCCAGGCAAGACCGCGATCCTGAACGCCGCCGGTATTCAGCGCGCGGGTCAGTGCTTCTTCGGCTTCTGCCCATTCCTGAAGCTCAGCATAGGAGCGGCCGAGGCGCTCATACATCGCGCCGCTATTGTTCATGCGGGCTGCTTCCTCAATCACCGGAATGGCGCGGTCGAACTCACGTGCCACCTGATAGAGGTTGGCGAGAAGTTCCATCCGCTCATACGTCTTGGAAACGCGGCCGGCATTCATTTCCTTCTCGAGGACCTGAGCGGCCTGATAAGGCGCGTTGAACCGGTTGTAGAAGTTCACGATGCGCATGATCTCGTCCTCTTTGGTGAGGATACCGCCGAGATACATGGCTTTCTGGACTTCGAACGCCTTGCGCTCCTGCTCACCAGCGAAATAGTCGCCAGCGATCGCGTCCCACAGACGACGCTCATTCGGGTTACGGGCGAGAAGCGTCTCAAGAAGCTCCGCCTTCTTCGCGCGCTGGCCGGTCTCGTCATAGAGGAAGATCAGGAAGTCATAGACCTGACGCTCTGCGTTCGGACCATCAGTGCGGAAGACTTCTTCGGCCCAACGAAGCGCTTCCTGATTGCGGCCGAGCTTCTGGTTGACCACAGCAAGCTGCCACTTGCCGTCGCGGTCTGGCGTACCGCCAGCCTGGGTCCACTTCTGAGAGTATTCCAGCGCCTTTTCCAGATTGTTCTGGCTCAGATAGATCTGGAAGATGTTGTAATAGGTGTTCTTGCGCTCGCTGGCGGGAATGTAGCCCTGGTTGATAGCCTGTTCGAGATCGCGAACGGCGCCTGCATAGTCGCCTGCTTCGATCTTGATCGCGGCACCCAGCTTCAGAATCGCGCCCTGCTCATAGCAGTTCAGCTCCTGATTACGCAGCTGGTTCAACGCACTGAGAGCGGCCTGCGGATTATCATTCTGCAAAAGCTCGGTTTCGGCTTTCAGGTAAAGCTCGCCAGTCGTCGAGCTGAATTCGGTGGCTTCGCAATTAGCGCCCTGGGCCATTGCGGCGCCGGCGCCCATGACAGACATCGCGCCAACAATGACTGCGCTTTTCAGTACGGTCTTGAATCCCATGGTGTCTCACTCCTTTTCGCCGATAGCGGCGGAAACTCTCTCATGCACTTCGCCTACAGGCTTGAACGTGCATCTGCCTGAATTTGATCCGCCGGCGATATATCTGTTTTATCGGCAGTTAGCGTCACTTCGCTTTGTTTTAAGATATGCTTGCTCAGGCCCGCCACGTCAACGCTTCAGCGGCGCGCCAGCGCACTCGTTCAGTCTTCAATGCCAAATTCGAGCGGATAGACAACGCCAGTTCGCGTCACAGGCGTACCTTTTACGATTTTTGGCACGAATCTGACCTGTTTCACGGCACGCTCAGCCTCGCGGCGAAAGCCGTCATGACTGCAGATAGCGTCCACGTTGAATGGCCGCCCCTGTGGATCGACGCTCAAGTGTACCTCGCAGCTACCTTCGATGCCGCGTGCCTCCATCGGGGCCGGATAGACGACACTCGGCGGCTGAATTGGCCGTATGTCACGCTCATTGATTGCCACTGGCGAGATGACCAGCCGATCCAACAGGCTTCCAGTATCGAGACGCGTGTCGACCGGCGTGAACGCCACCGGGGTCAATGAGACGTCACCGGCGGACGCCTTGAAAGGCGGCACTGGCGGCGGCGGCGTGGCAAGGTCGAGTTGTTCTGGCCGTGGGGTAACCTGCGGCTTGCTCGGTGGGTCGTCGGGCATTGTGAGGACGACGATCTCGCGCGCGGCTTCGGGCTCTGGCGGGATAAATTCGCTACTGATCATTGATTTCATGAATGAAAACAGACCGATGACGATGGCTGCAGCAATTGGCAGACCAACGATCGGCCGCAAGAGGGAATTCTGAAACATGGCATTCTCCCTTATATGTGTAATGTTATACTATTCCTTTTAAGCAATCCTGTCAACGTCAGGCGGCGCTAGATTGATGGAAGCCCTGTTGCGGCGAGGCACCGGCGCGTCGTTAAGTAATTTCGTTGTGCTTGGGTGAAGGGCAGGCTCGCCGTCACTTGCCCGCCTCAGCACGAGCTTACCCGTTCGCACTGCCTGAGCGAGTGAGTGTTTGCGGGAATTGACGCGCTTCACAGCTTTGATGGAAGGGCTGCTGACAGGCTCCATGCCCCTCGCCAGACGAGCGCCGTGATTTCCCCTGCCCCAAACGCAAAAAAGCCCGGCCATTGCGGCCGGGCTTTTGTGATTTGTACTTTCGCTCGGGCTTAGCCGTCCAGTTGGAACTGGAGCGGATAGACCACATTGCGACGCTCTGCAGGCTGACCGCGAACGATCTTCGGCGCGAATTCGACGCGCTGAACCGCACGCTCTGCTTCACGCTTGAAGACGCTATCGCTGCAGTTGGCCTGCACGTTGTAAGGACGGCCACGTGTGTCCACATCGAAACGGACGTCGCAGGTACCTTCGATGCCCCGCTCAGCTGCGCGCTGAGGATAGGTTGGCACCGGCGGACGGATCGGCTGGGCGTCACGGTCCGAGATGGCAACCGGGTCGATCGCAAGCGAGTCGAGACGGTCGACATTGAGCTCCGTTGGCGCAGCACCCTGGATGCTAGGCGTCGGAAGATCGATGTCAGAACGCGAAGCCGACATTTTCGGTGGTGGCGGCGGCTTGTCCGCGGAATCGAGCCGCTGCGGCTTGTTCCGGGCGCGTGTCCGCACCTCCTGGCTGTCGTCTGCAGGCGTGATACGCTCAAGGACGCGCTGCTCGGCATTTTCCGGCTGCTCATAGTCCTGGTTGATCATCTTGTACATGAACGTGAAGAGCGCGAACACCACGATCGCCGCGAGCGGAATACCAATAATCAGTCGGATAATTGGATTAGAAAACATGCGTTTCTCCTATTCTCGCTCGACGGAAACCGGCACTGCGGTCAAACCATCTTCGTTGTTGATGATCTCCAGCAACGAGATCAGAACACCCGCGTCAGAATCCTGGTCCGCCTGGACGACGAGGCGCCCTTTCGGATTGTCTTCGCGAAGTTCGCGAATACGGAAACCGACTTCCTGAAGCGTCACGACTTCCTTGTCGATGTAGATATCGCTCTCTTCATCGATCGCGATCAGGATACCGAGAGGGTTTTGCCGCTCGGTATTGTCCACTTCGGTCCTGCTGATTTCGACACCAGGCTCCTTGATGAACTGTGCGGTCACAATGAAGAAGATGAGGAGGATGAACACCACGTCAAGCATGGGCGTGAGGTTTACATCATCTTCAGCAGACGAATCGGACGCCAAAATACGTTTTCTACGTGCCATATTCTGGTCTCCTAACTTTCACTCTGAACGATGTTCACCCGGGTCATCTGGGCATTGTACGCCTCGTCACGGATCTTCACGATCGTGCCGGTGCGAGCCTGAGGATGGGCCTGGATGATGAGCGCGCTCTCAGGGTTTTCTGCCCGCAGACGCTCCATGTTCGCCCGAACACCACCGATATCCGTCAGACGGCCATTCACGGTGATGAGGTTGTCCTCACCGACGTAAATGAGAATTGCGGACTGGTCCGGGTTGCTTTCGGCTTGTGACGGCGGCGGCGGTGGCTCAAGGCCAAGCGCCTCCTCCTGGATGAAGGTCGATGTCACAATGAAGAAGATGAGAAGGATGAAGACCACATCCAGCATCGGCGTAAGATCGACGCTTGCCTCATCGGCCTGTTTCGATTGTCTGCCTCGCATTATGCAATCTCCATTTCGTCTTCTACGCCCTGCACCAGGCGATTGACCTTACGGTCCATGCCGGAGGTGAACAGGATACCGGAGATGGATGCGACCATCCCTGCCATGGTCGGAATCGTCGCTTGCGACACACCGCCAGACATGGATTTGGCATCAGCACCGTCGGTGATTGCCATCACATCGAACACCGCGACCATGCCGGTCACTGTACCCAGAAGACCGAGCAGTGGAGCGAGAGCCACCATTGCCTTGGTCATCTGGACGTTCGCTTCAGCTTTCATCCGGACTTCCGAGATCAGCTTGTCGCGAACCCAGTGTGCCAGCACTGACTTGCGGTCCGACCGGGCGTTCCACTCTTCGATCGCTTCACGAGCGACCGATTTGTGGGCCAGGCGGAAGTAGAACAGCCGTTCCAGAATAAGCGCCCACATGATGAACGTCGCCACCATGATGACAAGCAGGACGGGCCCGCCACGCGCCAGAAATTCTTCAAGCTGGTTAAGTCCTAGTCCCATAGGGGTACCTCCCGAAGGAGGTGACGGCTGTTAAGCCGTCACCGTGTTGGACTCTGCACGCTCAGCAACGGGGCCTGCGGCTTGCTCATCGAGGATCTGCTGGTTGCCACGTGCCATGGAGGACGCGATGGCGTGGAGCAGAAGCAGCGGGATAGCTGCGACGAGACCAAGAACCGTCGTCATGAGAGCAACCGAGATACCGCCTGCCATCAGCTTCGGATCGCCGGCACCGAAGTTGGTGATGGCGGTAAAGGTGATGATCATACCGATAACCGTACCGAGAAGGCCGAGAAGCGGTGCAACAGCGGCAAGAACCTTAACGACGTCGTTGAAGCGCTCGATTTTCGGCGATTCGCGGAGGATCTGCTCGTCAAGCTTCAGCTCGAGGGACTCAAGATCCTGATGCTTGTTCTGCTCGTAAGCCTCGAAGACGCGGGCCAGCGGGTTGCCGGTACCTGCCTTGCGGGTCTTGGCGGTGCGGCGCATCGCGGAACCCATGAGGAAGAGCGTGACGATCTTGAAGATCGCGAACACAGCGCCGATCGCCAGAAGGGTCAGGATCACGTAACCAACCGTACCACCTTGCTGGATGCGCTGTTCGAAGGTCGGCATTTCGCCGGCAACTGCGAACAGGTCACCCTTGGATGGGTCAACCGGGGTGATCACGGTTTCGCCTGGCTCAGAGTTGATCAGGCTGCGCATTGCGGATGCGAAGTTACCGCCTGGCTGTGCCTTGAGCACGCGCAGGTAAGGCTCATCGGTGTCTTCCGTGATGACCTCGACGAAGCGGACATCGTCGGTCGTTGCAGCGGTGAAGATACCGACACGCATCAGCTCGACGTCTGCAATTTCGCCTTCTGGGCCAGCGCCAGCAACGGACGTCGTGAAGGTCTTGACCTCAGACTGGGCGATCATTTCCTGCAGCATGGCTTTAGGAAGGGCGTCCAGGTCTTCGCGGGTCGGAAGCGAACGGGCTTCGGAAACTTCAGCGAGTTTCTCGGCACGGCCACCATACTCGTAGTTGGAGAGCGATTCACGAATGATCGGCATCGTCTCACCAGCGGCGGTACGGAACTGACCAAGCAGTTCGCCGAAGTCACCAGCCTGGGTTTCAAGCTCGGCGGACAGTTCGGAAAGCTGACGCTCGTTTTCGTCGAATTCTGCCGAAAGGGCGCGGCCGCGAGCCTCGGCTGCCTGAAGCTGCGAACGAGCTTCGGACATACGGGACTGCTGCTCAGCCGTTTCCTGACGGAATTCCTGCAGACGGCGCTGGTCTTCAGCCGACATCTGCTGGGAGTCCTGCTGGACGCGGCGCAGAATGTCGCTGAGCGACACATTGCTGTTCTGCGCGACGGCAGGGGCGGTAATCGTAAATGCAGAACCTGCAACAAGCGCTGCCGCGCCAAGGGTCTGCAGAGACTTCTTGAAGTTTTTCATCTCAAATTCCTCTGGATCGGTGGCGCTTAGACTTCGACATCAAGCTTGGAAGCCGGTGCGTAAAGAACGCTCGGCGTCGTGGTGCCTTTTGCGACCTTGATCGCGGTGGCGATGTCTTCCTTGAAGCGGTTCTCGACCGGCACCCACTGCTGCTCATTGCGGTCCCAGCGGGCTGCATAGCGGCGGTCAGGCGACATGTAGACGAGTGCGACGCGGCCATAGAGGAACATGTCGACCATCACGGTATTGCCGTTGATGTCGAGTTCCTGCGGCCAGGTGTCGATCGTACGGCCATATTCCATCTCGGACTTATAAGCCTCGATGATCAGGCGGTATTGTTCGACGATCGGGACCTGTGCGTTTTCCATCGCTGCACGAAGGGTAGCGATGCGCTCCATGCGCTCTTCGGTGCGGAATGGAAGGTCCGCCTGAACGAAGGCCTCGAGGTCTGCGATCATGTCCAGAAGCATTGGCGTCGTCTGTGCGGTGATCTCGTCAACGCGGCCAAGCTGCTCGGTAAGCGATTCAAGCTCGCGGCGCTGGCTTTCTACGACTTTCTCCTGCTGGCGCGCATAAAGCTGCGCTGCCTGCGTGCGCTGGAGAAGGGTGCGGAATTCGCTCACCAGGTCGGACCGTTGATCGTCGAGCTGGTTGATCTGCTCCTGCACCTGCTCGGCTCTGCGGGTTGCCTGTTCGCCGGTGTCAAGCGCCTGGCGCAACTGGCTTTGCGCCACTGCTGGCATTGCCAGCCCGGCGATAAGAGCCGCCGCGATAACACCCCGCGCCGGTGTCAGTACTTCTTTCATGAGGTTTGCCTCTCACTCTCCGAATGGTCATGCAGTCCAATGCTGCACGGTGAAATTCCGAAACGGCCTGCACCCCCTGAACGGTGGGCCGCTACTCTATGCTCAACCCGGAAACACACACATTCCGGCAGTTCGGAGGCGGACATCTCGAGGACACCCGGCACCTCCCCATTTTCTCGGAGCGCTCTTTCGCGCTCTTCTTTTACAGACTTGATCCGGCAATACCGTCGGTATTCAAGCGCCATTCGTCATGACGGTAGCAACACGTCCGACGTGGATCAATGGGTCTTGCTTGCCGTTAAAACGCTAAGCGGATCAAATCGCAAGCACAATCCCGTATCGCAGTAGGTACACGGGCCCATTTGCGCTTGTCGCGGGTAATTTGAGGAGAATTTCTCGCCTGAGAGGCGCATAGGCGCCTGCTGATTGGGCAAACGCGGGACCTTATCGGTCAATCAAGAGAGAGTGGCTGGGGTACCAGGATTCGAACCTGGGAATGTCGATACCAAAAACCGATGCCTTACCACTTGGCGATACCCCAACATCTCAGGAAGGCCGGGTCATACTCAAACTGTATGACGGTTGCAACACCCCTCTTCAGACAATGACAGTCAAAGCGATTGCAGCAGGTTAAAGCGCCCCGTCTTGTCAGTATTTGGCCTCTATTATATAGCGGCGCGCTCCAGATCGGAACATAGCTCAGCCTGGTAGAGCACCGTCTTCGGGAGGCGGGGGTCGGAGGTTCGAATCCTCCTGTTCCGACCATTCTGGCTCTCGCGCCGTGATCGAGCCAATAAAATAAGCCTCTCACATCTGCTCTTTACTTTTATTCGATAAGGGTCATATCGTTAACCGATAATACTGGGTTTGGAGTTTATTCATCTTGAAGACGTTTTTCACAGCCTTCGGCGGCGCCATCGTCGGCACTATTCTTGGTGCGGTGCTGCTGGCCTTCATCGCGGCCGCCATGATTGGCGGCTTTGTCAATTCTCAGCTGTCCTCTTTCCAGAGCGATGGAAGCGCATCCGGAAACACGGTCCTGACACTGGACCTGCGCGATGAGATCGCTGATCAGCCCGCGACTCAGGGGCTTGGCGCAATTTTCGGCCAGAAGGGCTTCGTCAACGTTCTCACCCGGCTTGATGCTGCGCGCACCGATGAAAACGTCAAAGGCGTCTTTATCCGTGCGAGCGAATACTCGGTCGGTTCGTCCCGCGCCGAGGAGCTGCGCGACGCGATCCATCGCCTCCGCGACGCAGGCAAGTTTGTCATTGTCTCCTCCCAAGGCACTTATGCCGGTGGCCCGTCCGCGCTGCGCGCAGTTGCTGCGGCTGACGAGATCTGGGTGCAGCCGGGCGGCGACTATCTGCCGGGCGGCATCGTCTTCGAAACCCTGTTCTTCAAGGACCTGCTCGACCGCCTGAACGTGACGGCCGAGATCGAACAGTTCTACGAGTACAAGAATGCGCCGAACGTCTACAAGCAGACCGGCTATACAGAACCGCACCGCGAAGCGATGACCGCTCTTGCCGAGTCGCTCTGGAGCGTTTCGCTGCAAGACATCGCCGAGGATCGCGGCATCAGCATGACCGCGCTCAGCGATGCACTGACCTCTGGCCCGCTGAGCCCACAGGCCATGATCGACGCAGGCATCGCAGACCAGCTTGGCTGGCCTGAAGACGCAATGGAAGCGGCCAAGACGCGCGCAGGCGAAGATGCCAAGATGCTCGACATCCTCGAGTATACGCCGAAATCTGCACCGCTCGGCTCCAAGATGATCGCGGTTGTTGGCGGTGAAGGCCCAATCGTTACGGGCGGCGCGTCAGGCGACCTTATCAATGCGGGCTCTGCTTTCGCGTCCGACATGATTGCCAGCGCGATTCTCGAGGCTGGCCGCGATGACGATGTGTCCGCCATCGTCTTCCGCGTCGACAGCCCGGGTGGCTCACCGACCGCCTCCGACCAGATCTGGAATGCGATCGAGACCATCCAGCGCGAAACCGAAAAGCCGGTCATCGTCTCCATGGGCTCAGTTGCCGCGTCGGGTGGCTATTATGTCTCCACTGGCGCTGACTGGATCATGGCGAGCCGTTCGACCATCACCGGTTCTATCGGTATCTTCGGCGGCAAGCTCGCCCTGGCCGAGGGCCTTCGCCAGATCGGCGTCAATGCAGAGACCGTCTCTGTTGGCGGCCCGTTCGCAGGCGCCCTCTCCACGCTTGAGGGTTTCACCGACGAGCAACGCGGCATGCTGACGGCCTGGCTTGGACGCGGCTATGACCGCTTCATCGGCCTTGTCGCAGAAGGCCGTGACATGAGCGTTGAGCAAGTCGACGACATTGCCCGTGGCCGCGTCTGGTCTGGCGCTGACGCACTCGAGATCGGCCTTGTCGATGAGATTGGCGGCCTGATGGACGCCATCGCAAAGGCACGTGAGCTTGCAGGCGTCGAGGAAGACACCGAGACCCGCGTGAAGTTCTATCCTGTGCCGCAGGGTGGCATCCCCGGCCTCGGCCCGATGAGTGAAGCGTCAGCAAGTGATCTGCAGACCCTCGCCCGCCTCAGCGCTGTCCTGGAGGACGAGCGCGTGCAGATGCTGATCGAACAGGGCAGCATGATGCAGGATGCGCCGGTCCAGGCCCGCGGGCCCATGATGATCGAACGCTAGGCAGGCATTTCCTGCTCAACACGACAAGCGGGTGGGCCTGCGCCCGCCCGCTTGATCGTTGGGAGGGGGCCGTCTAACCCCCGTCATAGTCAAACGGGATTGATGGACAGATGAGCGATAGTTCCACCAGCAATGAGCGTCGGCACACGGCAGAAACCGCCGAAACCATGGCGGATGTACGCTATGAAATTGACCGGCTGGACCGGATCCTCGTTGGCCTTCTGCAGGAACGCCAGTCCTTCATGGACGCAGCCGCCCGAATCAAGGGCTCACGATCCATCGTGCATGACCGCGCCCGTATTGAAGACGTTGTGGCAAAGGTTCTGGCCGAATCAAAGCGCCAAGGCCTCTCGCCCGCGATCGCAGAGCCAGTCTGGCGTACACTGATCGACCGTTGCATTGCCTATGAGTTTGAGGCTTTTGACGCTCTCAAACCGGGTCTCGACAAGGCGTGAGACACGCGGCTGCACGCTTCCAGCGTGCGGGCGAGCTGATCCTTCACATCATTCAATAGAAGCGCCGCGCCTGCCGGGCTTGGCGGATTGTTCCTGCCTGCCTGCTCGGCGGCCTGACAGGCAGCGGCCAGATCCTCCGCGCCAATACTGAGGGCTGCGCCTTTCAGTGTATGGGCCGCGTCTGCCCATTGGCTCGCATCAGCGCGCGGGTCCAGCATGCGGGACCAGATCTGAGCCTGCTGCTGGAAGATACCAATGACTTCATCGGCAAGATCAGCATCGCCTCCAGTCATGGACAGAAGGTGCTCTATGTTGATCGGCGTGTCGGCCATGTCTGGTCTTCCAGTCCTGATGCGGTGCTTGACCAGCAAAGTGGCATGACATCCCTTATCCGGCGGTTAAACGCGACCTCCCCTTCCGCCGACAGTTGCGATTGCAAATGATGACAGGAACGGCTATTCTTTAGTCTCTAGGTGGTAGGGAAATTCCATGATCGCGCTTCTTGTGACGCTCCGCGACTTTTTCGTCGCTATCCTGATCAGCTGGCTTGGCCTTGCAGCAGAGCCTGCAGACAAGCAGGTCCAGCAGGAACCAACACAGCCGCAGATGGCTTCGCTGGCGGTCTTCCGCTAGCCGAAAGGGCCTTTCGGGCCCGCTCAAGCACACCTCGTTTCCAAACGAAACAAGGCGCGAGACTTTCGTCCCGCGCCTTTTCTGATTCGCGCTCTCTCGGGGCCTCGGCTAGCCCTTGTTCTGGCGCCCATCGATCAGCTGATCGACGACTTCAGGCTCTGCCAGGGTCGAGGTGTCGCCAAGATTACCGAAATCGTCTTCTGCGATCTTGCGCAGGATCCGGCGCATGATCTTGCCGGAGCGGGTCTTTGGAAGCCCTGGTGCAAACTGGATGAGATCCGGGCTGGCAATCGGCCCGATTTCTGAGCGGACATGTTTGATCAGCTCTTTCTTGAGCGCCTCATTGCCTTCGACGCCCTGAACCGTGGTGACATAAGCATAGATGCCCTGTCCCTTGATATCGTGCGGATAGCCGACCACAGCGGCCTCGGCCACAGCGTCATGAGCAACAAGCGCGCTCTCGACCTCAGCCGTGCCCATCCGGTGGCCCGACACGTTGATCACGTCATCAACGCGGCCAGTAATCCAGTAGAAGCCATCCGCATCGCGCCGGCAGCCGTCGCCTGTGAAATAGTTGCCCGGATAGGCTGAGAAATACGTGTCCACGAAGCGCTCATGGTCGCCATAGACGGTGCGCATCTGTCCCGGCCAGCTGCCGGTGATGATGAGATTGCCTTGCGTCTCGCCTTCCAGCACTTCGCCTTCAGCATCGACAAGCTTCGGCACGACGCCAAAGAATGGATGGGAGCCTGCACCCGGCTTCATCACCGTGGTGCCCGGCAGTGGCACGATCATGGTGCCGCCTGTTTCCGTCTGCCACCAGGTGTCGACGATCGGACAGCGGCTGTCGCCCACCGACTTGAAATACCATTCCCAGGCTTCCGGGTTGATCGGCTCACCGACCGTGCCGAGCAGGCGCAGCGATGACCGGTCGGTCGATTTCACCGGCCCATCGCCCTCGCGCATCAGGGCGCGGATCGCGGTTGGCGCAGTGTAGAAGATCGTCACGCCATGCTTGTCGCAGACTTCCCAGAAGCGTGCCGGCGACGGATAGGTCGGCACGCCTTCGAACATGACGGACGTCGCGCCGTTGGCGAGCGGGCCATATACAATATAGGTGTGGCCCGTGACCCAGCCGACGTCAGCCGAACACCAGAAGACGTCGTCTTCTTTCAGGTCGAAGACATATTCATGCGTCATCGACGCCCAGACGAGATAGCCGCCGCAGGTGTGCAGGACGCCCTTTGGCTTGCCGGTGGAGCCTGACGTGTAAAGGATGAAGAGCGGGTCTTCCGCATTCATCGGCTCTGGCGGACAGGTATCGGCGACGTCAGCGCCAATCTCATGCAGCCAGACATCGCGGCCGTCGGTCATCTCCACATCACCGCCTGTGCGCTCAATGACGAGAACCTTCTCGACCATGCCCTTGGCAAGCTCGCAGGCCCGGTCCGTGTTCGCCTTGAGCGGCACCTTGCGGCCACCGCGCACGCCTTCGTCGGCGGTCACGATGAATTTCGATTCGCAGTCCATGATCCGGCCCGCCAGTGCCTCCGGCGAGAAGCCGCCAAAGACCACCGAATGGATCGCCCCAATCCGTGCGCAAGCTAGCATCGCCATTGCCGCCTCGGGGATCATCGGCATGTAGAGCGTAACCCGGTCACCCTTCTTGACGCCCATTTCCTTGAGGACGTTCGAGAAGCGGCAGACCGCGTGGTAGAGCTGGCGATAGGTCAGCGTGTGGCTGTCATCCGGCTCATCGCCTTCCCAGATGATTGCGGGCTTGTCGCCGCGCGTCTCCAGCTGCCGGTCGAGGCAGCTTTCAGTGACGTTTAGCGTGCCGTCGGCAAACCAGCGAACATGAAGGTCCTTCTTGTCCCAGGAGACGTCCTTTACCTGCGTGAACGGCTCCATCCACTCGATACGCTTACCGTGTTCAGCCCAGAAACTCTCCGGGTCCTCGACGGACGCCTTGTACATCTCGGCATATTTCTCAGGCGTGAGATTAGCCTGTTTGGCAAAGGCCTCTGGAACGGGATGGTTGGACACGTCTTGGCTCATTGGCGGCGCTGGCTCCCTTGGTTCTGTTACTGATGGGCGCTGCGCGATGCGCGCCCTTATCTGACCGGGTAAACATGAGCGCTCAGGGCTGCAATGTGAACCCCGTCCCCATCGTCAATCACCGGCCTGCCTGTCTCACCTGCAAAACACCTCGCAGCAAGAATAGGCAGGCCGGCAATTATGAGAGCGCGATGAGGCGCTAGTACCAGGCGCGAATGCCGATGAGGAATGCGGTGGCGTCCGCCTCCCCGCCAGCGGCTTCGATGTAGTCCGCCGTGTCGCCAAAGCTGCGCTGGTACTCAACACCGATATAGGGCGCGAACTCCCGCTTGATCTCATAGCGAAGACGAAGCCCCGCGCTCAGCGAGACAAGGCCAGCACCGGTTTCAAGTTCAGGAATGTCCTGCGCGGAAAACTCCATCTCGGCGCGCGGTTGCAGGATGAGCCGCTGGGTCAGCAAAAGTTCATACTCAGTTTCAATGCGCGAGGTGAGATCCCCATCGGCGGACAGGAAGGCGGCTGCATCAACCTCGAACAGGTAAGGCGCGAGGCCCTGAACGCCCGCGACAGCATGGGTGCGGCCGAGAGGTTCAAAGTCCTGCCTGACGCCGAGCTGGAGATCGAAGTAAGAAGAGATCGCACGCGACCAGAGCGCCTGAACCTCAGCCTCTTCGAGCTCCCCTTCGTCTGGCAGATATTCAAGCTCGGTCTTGAACCAGAGCTTGTTGATATCCCCGCCAATCCAGGCATTCCCGTCGAGCAGCAGGACATCTTCATCATCAAAGGACTGAAGCTCGAAGCGCTCTGCCTGCAGATAGCTTGTGCGAAGGTCGCCATGACTGGACAGCACCTGATCGCGGGCCTCGGCCATTTCCGCCTCGCCCCAGATCTCATCCGCCTGCCCCCAGGGCTTCTGCGTTTCCTGTGACAGAGCCACGGGCGCCACAAATAGCGCCGCCATTCCTGCGAGCGCTGCACTCCTGATCATCGACTGTCTCATTGGTGACCTCCGTGATCCTTGTGCTGGCTCATATCATGGCCCTCATGCTGCATGCCTGAATGGCCATCATGGTTCATGGCCCCGTGATCCATTTTGCTGTGGCCCATGTTCCCGTGGTCCATCCCCTCATGGTTCATGCTGCCATGATCCATCTCGCCGTGCTGGCTATGGTCCATGCCTTCATGCTCGGCATGTCCCTGATGGCTGTCGGCAGGCGCGGCGGCCGCATCATCCGCCGCAGGGATGACCGAAACGACATTCATCATGCCGGCATGCATGTGGAACAGGAGGTGGCAGTGGAATGCCCAGTCGCCGACATGTTCTGACGAGACATCAAAAGCGACCTTGTCACCGGGCTTCACGATGACGGTGTGCTTGCGCGGACGATGATTGCCGCCGCCATTCTCCAGTTCGAAGAACATGCCGTGCAGATGAATCGGATGGGGCATCATCGTGTCGTTCACCAGCATGAACCGGACCCGCTCCCCTTCATTCAGGCGGATAGATTCGGTGACTTCGGAGAACTTCACACCATCGAACGACCACATGTAGCGGTGCATGTTCGAGGTCAGGTGGATTTCAAGCTCACGCTCTGGCGGACGCGTGTCATAGTTAGGCTCCAGCGAGCGCAGGTCCGCATATGTCAGCACGCGGTGAGGGACGTCCTCAAGGCCAATGCCCGGCTCATCGAGGCGGCTGACCGGCATCATCGCCAGACCGGCGACGCCCGGCCCATCGGCGTGATTGTGAGCCTGCATCCCCCCCTCCATGGACGACATATCGTGGCCTGAGTGATCCATCCCAGACATGTCATGACCAGAGTGGTCCATGCCCGACATATCGCCATGGGTCGAATGATCCATCTTGGACATGTCGTGTCCTTCATGGTTCATGCCGCCCATATCATGCCCCTCATGGGACATGGCCGCTGCCTCACCCTGTCCGGCTTTCATGCCGGACATGTCGTGCCCCCCATGGCTGCCATGGTCCATCGCCATGTCTTTCATGGTGAGCGTCGGCACAGGGCGCAGCGCTGGCGCCTCTGCCCGCATGCCGGCACGCGGCCCGAGTGTCGCGACCGCCTGACCTGAGCGGTCGATCGATTCAGCAACGAAGGCGTAGGCCTTGGCATCCTGCGGCTCTACTATGACGTCATAGGTTTCAGCGACGCCAATCTGGAACTCGTCTGTCTCGACAGGCCGCACATTGAGTCCGTCAGCAGCAACGACCGTCATCGGCAGGCCCGGTAGACGGACATTGAAGATCGACATGGCCGACGCATTGATGATGCGAAGACGCACCCGCTCGCCGGGCTCGAAGACGCCATTCCAGTTGTCGAAGGTCGAGTGCCCGTTGATGAGATAGGTATAGGTCGCCCCAGTGACGTCCGCAATGTCGCGCGGGCTCATCCGCATGCTGCCCCACATGGCGCGGTCTGCCAGCGCGTCGCCAAAGCCCTCGTCACCGGCGTCCTCAGCAAAGTCGCCAAGCGTGCGCTGGTTGAAATTATAGGTCTCCGCCGAGGCTTTCAGCTTCTCGAATATCCGGTGCGGATGCTCAAAGCTCCAGTCCGACAGGACCATGACGTATTCGCGGTCATAGGTGACAGGGTCAGCGCCAGCCGGGTCGATGATCAGCGGGCCATAATGGCCCTGCTGTTCCTGGAGCCCGGAATGCGAGTGATACCAATAGGTGCCTGACTGCGGCACGGCGAATTTGTACTGGAAGGTCTCGCCGGGCTTGATGCCCGGGAAGGAAACGCCCGGCACGCCGTCCATGTAAAACGGCACAAGAAGCCCATGCCAGTGGATGCTCGTATCAGCTTTCAGGCGGTTGGTGACGTTGAGTGTCACCTCTTCGCCTTCGCGGAACCGGATCAGCGGCGCAGGCAGCGTTCCATTGACGCCAACCGCGTGACCCATCTTGCCGCCGATATTGACGGCGAACTCGCCGACATCGAGATCGAAATTATTGCCCGTGAGCGTGGTGATGCCTGTATTGCCGTGCACGGCGCTGCGGGCCCATGCCGGCAGCAGGCTGGCACTGCCAATCGCAGCGCTGGAGCCGAGCGCGGCGCCTAGAAATGATCGTCTGTTGAACATTGTAAAATCGGTCTTTCATCTTGTTCTTGAACGGGAAACGGGCGGCACGCGAGGGGTGCCGCATCTGCCGTGCAAGGATCAGATGAGAAGGCTGATTTTCTGGTGCGTGAGCGTATCTGGGCGGATAGGGGGCTCGTCACCGGGCGGCCACACAGCCCGTTCGGGGACGTCTTTCTCCGCATCGAACTGCAAGGCCGCGGGAATGACGAAGACAGGCGCCGGAAGCTTTTCGAATACCGGTGTCAGGTCGGGTGCGATCGAGATGCGGTTCAGCAGCGAGCGGGCACAACCCTCACAATCCTCGCTGCCATGATCATGCGCCGGGGCCGGTTGCTCGGACGCCATATGATGGGCATGGTCATGCTGGTGATGCTCCATGGTCGGCATGGCGGGCGCGGGCTCAGCAGGCGTCGATGCACCAGCCGAGAAGACTGCGCAGCCGATCAGACCTGCACTCACGAAGAGCGCGAGCACGCTGAGGCCGAGGAGACGAAGCGACGTAACCATTGAGACTAAAAATAAGGGAGTTTGGTCCAGAAGCAACGTGGCAATCCATCAGGGGGCCACTGAAGCATGCTGGAAATCCGCCTGGCACGGGCACTAGGACTTGAACCCAGGACCTGCGGTTTTGGAGACCGCCGCTCTACCAGCTGAGCTATACCCGCTCAGGCGAAGCGGTGTAATGCCTGATCAGGCGATGAGTTGCAACAGCCCAGATGGGCTGTCCTGCAAAAGGCCTCAGACGCTCCAGGGCCACTTGTCCCAACCGAGCAGCCTGCGAGTCTCCTGCGCATCGAATTTATAGGCATCCTCGAGAAAGGCTCTGTCGGCGGGCGAAAGGCTTTCATCGTCGCTGGCGCTATTGTGGCGCGGCTCCGGCTCGAAGGCAAAGCGATCAACGCCAAGGAAGTCCGTCACCTTGTCGAGCGTCTCCTGAGGGGATTTGGAGAGGTATTCGCTGCGCAGAAAAAGAAGCTGGTCATCGCGGAAGAGGCGCTGAAGGTTGCGGACCTGATGGGCGTAATAGCCGCGTGCGAGCTGACTGCGCTCGCGGTCCTGTTTTGGCAGGCTCCGGCGCGCACGCTCCCGCTCAGTGCGGATGGCGTCAGAGAAGCTCGCGCCTTCACGCTGCAGACGTTTGTCCATGCGAAAGTGCGACCAGGCGCGCTCAACCGGGTCGCGCAGGAGGGTGATTACCTTGATCTCGGGATTGTAGCGCCAGAGCCGCTCCAGTGAGCCGGTCCACCATGTGAGGATCGGCGTCGCCTCGCCGAGCCTTGCGCCTTCTGCCTGACGCTGCCATTCAAACTGACGGTGATAGATGGCGTAGTCGATGAAAGGAATGTGCGTCGGCGGGCGCTTGTCGAAGAAGTGAACCTCCTTCTTCTTCGCCATGGCGATACCCGGGTGCTGGCGCAGATAGGCATCAAGCGACGTGGTGCCGCCCTTCTGAACGCCGGCAATCATGAAATCGATACGCTTTGGCATGCTCCCGTGTTGGCAAAAGCTGCCGTGATCAGCAACGAAAAAAAGGGCCGCCTCTTACGAGACGGCCCTCTTGTCTGCTTTTCAGCCTGTTGAGAGGCTGAACGGTCTTACTTGCTTACGCTGGAGACGACGCCAGCACCGACGGTGCGGCCGCCTTCGCGGATTGCGAAGCGAAGACCCTGGTCCATGGCGATCGGCGCGATGAGCTCGACTTCCATTTTGACGTTGTCGCCCGGCAGGACCATTTCCTTGTCCGCTGGAAGCTTCACAACACCCGTCACGTCCGTGGTACGGAAGTAGAACTGTGGACGGTAGTTGGTGAAGAATGGCGTGTGACGGCCACCCTCTTCCTTGGTCAGGATGTAGGCTTCTGCCTCGAACGTCGTGTGCGGGGTGATCGAACCTGGCTTACAGAGAACCTGGCCACGCTCAACGCCCTCACGGTCGATACCGCGGATCAGTGCGCCGATATTGTCGCCAGCCTGGCCCTGGTCGAGCAGCTTGCGGAACATCTCAACGCCCGTAACGGTCGTCTTCTGCGTATCGCGGATACCGACGATCTCGACTTCTTCACCAACCTTGATGATGCCCGTCTCGACGCGGCCGGTCACAACCGTACCACGGCCAGAGATCGAGAAAACGTCCTCGACCGGCATCAGGAACGGCTTGTCCAGCGGACGGTCCGGGGTCGGGATGTACTCGTCGACAGCCTTCATCAGCTCGAGGATCTTCTCCTTGCCGATGTTCTCGTCGCGGCCTTCGACAGCTGCGAGTGCAGAACCGGAAACGATCGGAATGTCGTCGCCCGGGAAGTCGTAGGACGACAGAAGTTCACGGACTTCCATCTCGACGAGCTCGAGGAGCTCTTCGTCGTCGACCTGGTCAACCTTGTTGAGGAACACGACCAGCGCAGGAACGCCGACCTGACGTGCAAGCAGGATGTGCTCGCGGGTCTGCGGCATCGGGCCGTCAGCTGCGTTCACAACCAGGATCGCGCCGTCCATCTGAGCCGCACCGGTGATCATGTTCTTCACATAGTCAGCGTGGCCCGGGCAGTCGACGTGAGCATAGTGACGCTCGTCCGTCTCATACTCGACGTGCGCGGTGTTGATGGTGATGCCGCGTGCTTTTTCTTCCGGGGCGTTGTCGATGTCCGCATAGGACTTCGCTGCGCCGCCATAAACTTCTGCAAGCGTCATCGTGATCGCTGCCGTCAGCGTCGTCTTGCCATGGTCAACATGGCCGATCGTGCCGATGTTTACGTGCGGCTTGTTCCGCGCAAACTTCTCTTTGGCCATAACACGGCCTCCTCTAGCTACTGTCCGGCCCGCCGGACGGGGGGTGATGCTTCCTTTTGCCAGCGGGCCTTTGATTCCCGTTGAAGCGGGCGACATACACATGCGCGCGCGCGCTTTCAAGCACCCATGACAATTCAAGCGCAGGAGCCGGGCTTTGGTCTTGACAGCCAGCGGCTCAGGCAGTCTCCCTTCCCCCATATGAGCCAGACAACAGCTTTCCACACATTCGGCACGCCAGAGACGCTCCACGTGGACGCAGCGCACTGGATCGAGACCCGCCTCGCCGACGCACTTGCCCGCCGCGGCAAGGCCAGCCTCATCTGTTCGGGCGGCTCCACGCCGGGGCCGGTCTACCGAGAGCTGTCGCAGATTGACCTCGACTGGTCGAAAGTTAGCGTCGGCCTCGCTGATGAGCGCTGGGTCGATGCGTCCGATGAAGCCTCGAACGAGAGACTGGTCCGCGAGACACTGGTCCAGAACAAGGCGGCCGAAGCAGCGTTCATACCAATGAAGACCGCTGCCGCCTCACCCTTCGACGCTGTCGAGGAGGTGGACGCGCTCTATCGCCCGATCACCTCGCCCGTCGATGTGATGGTGCTGGGCATGGGCGCCGACGGCCACACGCTCTCCTGGTTTGCAGACGCCAAAGGCCTCGACGAAGCCATGTCGCCGGATACCACCCGGAACGTGGCCGCCATCGAAGCCGAGAAGTCGAAGACCACCGGCGACCACACGCTGCGCATGACGCTGACCCTGCCGGTTGTCGCCCGCGCGCGCTACATCCTGCTCCTGATGAGCGGCGACAAGAAACGCACCGTGTTCGAGCGCCGCAACAGCGCCCACCCCGTCACACAGATGCGCAAAGCCGCAGGCGACGCGCTGACTATTTTTTCCTGCTCCTGACCCAAGGCTAACCAATGACACTGCATGACCATGCCGATCGGCTGCGTGCCCTGCCCTTCCGCACCATACTGAGCGTCCGGGCTGCCACCAAACCCCTCTCGGCGGCTGGCTGGAACGTCGACCTGTCGCGTCACTATCTCGACACAGACGCAAACGCGGCGCTGTTCGCCTTTGCAGAGGACATGAAGCTGAAGACCGCTATCGATCAGCTGTTCGATGGCGAAATGGTCAATCCATCCGAAGGGCGCGCCGCGCTTCACTGGGCACTGCGGGCGAAGGAGCCGGAAAACGAAACGGTCCGCGACGTTCGCCAGAGCGTCGTCGATGCAGAAACACTCGCGCAGGAAATTGCCTGGTCCAGCCGCAAGGGCGCGACCGGCGAGCGCTTCAAGGCCGTCGTGCATATCGGCATTGGCGGTTCTGACTTTGGCCCGCGCCTCATCGCAGATGCTTTCGAGGACCGCCGCCGCGAGGACATCGAGCTGCGCTATTGCGCCAATCTCGACCCGCTGGACCTCGACCTCGCCTTGAAGGGTCTCGACCCGGCGCAGACGCTGATCGTGGGCGTTTCCAAATCCTTCGGCACGGAAGAAACACTGTATAATCTCAGCCGCGCCCGCGACTGGGTAAAGGCTTCAATTCCAAAGGGTTGGAGCAAACACTTCGCGCTCATCACAGCGAATCGCGGCCGCGCCGTCGAATGGCTGGATGGCGCAGACGGCCTCATCCTCAACCTGCCCGAAACGATCGGCGGGCGCTTCTCCATCTGGTCGGCAGGGTCGCTGGCCTGCTCCATCGCGCTGCAGTCAGATGTCATGGAAGACTTCCGCGCTGGCGCCGAAGCCATGGACCAGCATGTTGCCACCGCTGATATCGCAGACAATCTCGCGATCCGTCTCGCCCTGCTCGACTATTGGAACGCGACAATACTCGGCTTTGGCGCACGCGCGCTGCTCGCCTATTCGCGCCGCCTGAGGCTTCTGCCGGCCTACCTTCAGCAGCTTGAAATGGAATCGAACGGCAAGTCGGTGCGCCCCGACGGGCGACCCGTCTCAGGCCCGACGGCGCCCCTCCTCTGGGGCGGCGAAGGCACGATCGGCCAGCACTCCTACCATCAGTGGCTGCATCAGAGCCCATCCATGGTCCCCGCAGAGTTCATCCTCGCCCCTGGCGAGACGTCCGATTCGGATGGTGTTACGGGCCTCACGGCCCATGCGCTCGCGCAGGCAGAGGTTCTGGCGAATGGGCGGTCACTTGCGGATGTGCAGGCAGATGAGCCAGACCTGCCACTGGAAATCGCTGCACAGAAAGTTCACGCAGGCGGGCGTCCATCCACGATCCTGCATGCGCCGCGTCTCACCCCGTACCGCCTCGGCAGTCTGATCGCTCTGTTCGAGCACCGCACCTATCTTGCGGGCAAGCTCTGGGGCCTCAACAGCTTTGACCAATGGGGCGTAGAGCGCGGCAAGACCATGGCCGGACGGCTGAAGCCTGCCTTGCGCGGTGAGCGCCAGGCAAGCGACGCCATCACCGCAAAGCTGATCGCCGCGATCCGTTCCTAAGTTCTGGTTGTACGGAAAAATCCGTTAGCTGATCTTGTCGACCTGCGAGTATTCGAGATCGACAGGCGTTGCGCGCCCAAAGATCGAGACCGACACTTTCAGGCGGCCAGCTGCTTCGTCGACTTCTTCCACGCCGCCTTCGAAGCCCTGGAACGCGCCTTCGTTGACGCGGACCTGCTCGCCAATCTCGAACGAGATTTGCGGACGTGGACGTTCAGCTGCTGGCTCGTCTGCCGTGCCAAGGATACGGTCAACTTCGCGCTGCGGCACTGGCAGCGGGCGTTTGCCGCCTTCAGCACCGAGGAAGCCTGAAACTTTCGGCGTGTCACGAACAAGGTGATAGACGTCGTCGGTCAGGTTTGCCTTCAGCAGGACGTAGCCCGGGAAGTAACGCTTCTCGACAGTCTTCTTCTTGCCGCGAACGACTTCAACGACTTCTTCAGTCGGAACTTCAATCTCTTCGATCAGCTCGGACAGGTTCTTGAGGTTCGCCTGATCGCGAATGGTCTGGGCGACCTTCTTCTCAAAGTTCGAGTAAGCGTGAACGATATACCATTTGGCCTCGGCCATGGGCGGGGCACTCCTTGAAATTTGTTAGGCGCCAAGACCGGTGATCAGACGGATCACGATACCGATTACGAAATCGGCGCTGAACAGGAAAAGTGCCACGAGGATCGACATGATCACGACCATGATGGTCGCCTGCACCGTTTCCTGCGGCGAAGTCCATGTCACCTTGCGGCCTTCCGCCTCGACCTGGCGAGCGAAGGTCACAGGGTCCACGCTTTTTTTCTTGTCCTTATCGGCCATCAAATACGTCCTGAAAGTCCGGGGAATTGTTACGGTCTCGACCGTATCGATGCACCGCCATACTCTTCCTTGCGCTGATTGTGAAGGCATGTGGGTGCAGGAAGTTCTGCAGGCAAGGTCGTAGCGCCTGCTGAGGCGCTATTTCCCCTGCCAGTTGCTCACGCTCAGGCCCGCACAATCTGTCCGCATTGCGAACAATCCACCTGCAAAAGGCTGGGTATCCATCTGGAAGCCGGTCAGCCCCGTACGCGCTGTCGTGATGTAGAGCGTCCTGAGGTCGCTATCACCGAAGCAGAGGCCCGTCGGGCGCACCGTAGCGAGGGATACGACGCTGTCGACCGCCCCGTCTGGCCGGTACCTGACAATACGCGCGCCGTCCCACTCCGCGTTCCAGACAAATCCTTCAGCATCGACGGCGCATCCATCCGGATACCCTGCCCCCGCACTGGTCGTCGCAAAGACACGGCGGCCTTCAAGAGCCCCATCTTCGCGGACGTCAAACGCCAGTATCTCCTGCTCGGTGGTGTCCGCCGTGTAAAACACCCGCCCGTCCGGCGAAAAACACCCCGTGGAGGGAATGATCACGGGGCGCACATCCAGTTTTTCCAGTTCCCGGTCACCGCGTAGCCTGTACCAGACAGATCTTGCCTGCTTCTCGGCGCTGTCCATGACGGCAAACCAGAAGCTGCCATCGGGCCCGCAACCGCCGCAATTGATGCGAAGGTCAGCGACATCGCCGTCGAGCTTCGCAATCTGCCGATAGTCTTCGGTTTCGATATCGAAGAGGCCGACTTCCAGCCCGCCAGCCATAAGCAACTGGCCGCCCGCCAGGGCGAGCGCGCTTGCCTTTAGCGGCAGGTCATAGCGCCGCGTATTGCCGGTTTTCGGCTTGAAACGGTGAAGCTTCGCGCGGTTTGGGTCGACCCAAAAAAGGAGGCCTTCACTGGCGCTCCAGACCGGGCTCTGACCGAGCAGACAACTTGTGGGGGCAACGCATTGCGGATCAGCTGGCTTCATGCCTCGGCTGTAGCTGCGTTTGCGCGGATGCAAAAGCCACTCGCCTGATTTCTGTAACGCGCAAAAGAAAAGCGGCGCCGATTGAGGCACCGCTTTCCGGTAATTTCTGGTCTGTTTGACCGTCTACATCACACTTCGACCGCGGACTGCGCGAGCGATAAAGCTGATCACCAGCAGTGCGAGGAAAACGAAGAACAGGATCTGCGCGATACCTGCCGAAGCACCGGCGATGCCACCGAAACCGAAGACTGCGGCGATGATAGCCAGTACGAAGAATGTAAGTGCCCAACCAAGCATGATTGATCTCCTTAGTTACGTGTTACGGCCCGATGCCGTTGATGAGAAAACGGGCATAGGGCCAAACCGGTTCCGGAAATTAATTTTGGAACTCTGTGAAGGAGGAGGTCGTTTCTGCTTGTCCGCGACTAGAAAGGATACAGTCATGAAAAAGAACCCAATCATGATCGCAGGAATCAGCCTGATGGCGCTTCTGGCGGCAGGCTGCAACACGGTCGAAGGCGCTGGCGAAGACGTCGAGGCGACTGGCGAGGCGATTGAAGATACAGCCAACGACGCTGGCGCCTAGCACGGCGCACAATCAAGCAAATTTAAAGCCCGGCCAAAATTGTTGGCCGGGCTTTTTCAATGGTTCGGTTAAAAAGCTGAATTTCGGTCACGCAGTTTCTGCGATCTTCGTCTCAGCCGGAATGTAGGAAAGAAGATAGACCGTCGGTCGGATCGTGGCTCTCACTGCTTTCCGCTTGCCGGTCCTGAGGCATGACCAGAAAGCGACGCAGGCCACGCCAATCATTGAGCAGACAACATCCAGCCTGGATATGCCGCCCAGACGGCGGAAAACATATGCGACATCACCGAGTGGGCCGATCGCCGGATCATAAGGCACGGCAGGGTCTGAATTCTGGAGGATTGTCTTTTGCATGCTGACTTTACGCTGCTGACACGGCGCAGTTCCCACGCTGGAACGAATTTCTCCAGCTGGCGTTCGAAATTCAAGCACTTAACAATGACTTCGAGGGCATCATGGCCAAGAACCACGGACCGACCGTCAAGGACGATGAGACTTACGAAGCGCTCAGAGATGAGGGCTATTCGAAATCGACTGCAGCACGTATCGCCAATGCTAAAGCCAACCCTGATCAGGCCCCGTCCGAAAAGGGCGGCAAGTCGCCAGCCTATGAAGACTGGACGAAGGAAGAGCTTTATGATCGCGCGCAGGAACTCGATATTGAAGGTCGATCGGACATGGACAAGGACGAGCTGATCAAAGCCCTTCGGGAGAGCCGATGAGCAAAATTTGTGCGCTGGTCAATCCGCACTCCGGGAGCGTACCCGAGGACGGTGCAGCAGAACTTCGCAATGCGCTCGAAGAGATGGGCCACGAGGCCGAAATCATCGAGATCGAAATCGATCAGCTCGTCGACCAGATCAAAAAGGCTATCGCCGACGCGCCGGACATTCTGATTGTCTGGAGCGGTGACGGTACGATTGCCTGCGCTTTCGAACATGCGGGGCCTGACGGTCCTCTCATCCTGCCCTTGCCGGGCGGCACGATGAATCTGTTCCACAAGCAGATACATGGCGGCGTCTGTGAATGGCAGGAATGCCTTGAGCGCGCGCTCGGCAGTGGCAAGGAGATTGACGTCCCTGCCGGCAAGGCGGGCGAGCGAACCTTTTATGTCGCTGCGATGGTTGGCAATCTCACAGATCTGACGGGCCCACGCGAGGCCATTCGCAAAGGTCATCTGCTCGAAGCGCTTGAAACGCTGAGCGGCAGCGACGTTCTCGATCTTCGAACAAACATGACGTTCGACGTGGAGAAGTCAGACGGTAAGTCAGTGCATGGTTTTGCGACGGCGGTGTCTGTGTTCGTTGGCACCCAGCAGGACGAGATGCTGGAGTTCGCCTACATTGATCCGGACAACCCGCTTGAACTCGCAGCGGCTGGCTTCGGTGCCCTTTTCGACGATTGGCGCAACGCGACAGGTGTGACGTCAGAGCATATTCGTTCCGGTAAACTCGAGCATGAGCGCGGTCTCGACCTGCGCGTAACGCTGGATGGGGAGCCTGTGCGCCTTACATCGGGCACTAGGTTTACAAGGATCGCAAAAGCGGGGCGGGCCCTCAGCGCCAATTTGTAATGTCAAAGATTATTCAGGTCGCAGATATACATTTCGGGACAGAGAACCCGCGCGCCATCGATGCTTTCAAGGCGACGGTCGACGCACTCGAACCCGACGCAATTGCCGTTTGCGGGGATCTGACCCAGCGCGGCAAACGCGAAGAGTTTGAAGCCGCGCGCGACTGGCTCGACACGTTCTCCATTCCGAAGCTGGTTGTCGCGGGCAATCACGACACGCCCCTGCTCAACATCTATGAGCGCGTCGTCTCTCCTTTCGAGAGACATGACCGCTTCTTCGACGAATTCAGTGAGCCAGTGCACCTAGACAATGCTGTGCTGACAGGCATCAACACGGCACGCGGCTGGCAGACCCGCAAGAACTGGGCGGAAGGGTCGGTCAATCTCGACGACCTTGATGGCGCTATCTCAGCAGGCGAGGAAAAGGCCGGAAAGACAGCGTTCCTGATCTGCCACCACCCTTTCCTGTCGCCGCCTGATGCTCCGATGCGCACCTCTACCCGGCGCGGCAGGCGTGCAAGCAGGCGCCTTGCAAAAAGCGGCTTCCGCTACCTGCTGACAGGCCACGTCCACGTGCCATCCGTGACGGTGGTGGATCATGAAGACGATGCGTACATAGCTGTCTCAGCAGGCACGCTTTCAACGCGCCTGCGGGCAAACCCGGCGAGCTTCAACCTGATCGACATTTCGGGCGAAGATTGCGCAGTAACGATCTTCAATCTTCACGGTGACCGGTTCGTCCCGCTGAAGCCGCATATCCTGACACCGGATTTTGAACTCAAGGAAACCCACCTGAACGCGGATTAGAACTCGGTGGTTTTCATCACCCGTTCTGTCGCAGGCATCCTCAGCTCAACCGTATAGCCTTTTCCGGGCTCTGAATGAGAGGTCATTTCGGCGCGCAGCTGCTTGGCGAACGCCGTCATCAGCCTTGAGCCAAGACCCGTGGACTTTGGCGCGTCCTCCTGTTCGACAGCACCCTTGCCGTCATCGATGACTGACAGGACAATGTCCTCGCCATCTTCCTGAAGCTTCACCAGGATGATCCCGCCCTTGTCGTCGAACGCGTATTTCATTGCGTTCGTCACGGCTTCGAGAAGGAATAGCGCGATCGGAATGGCGTCATCTGCCGGCCGGTCGATGTCCGCGATATCCTGTTTGATCGTCACATGGATCTCATCCATGCCGAGCGCACCCGCCAGATGGGACAGCAGCGCGTCCAGGAAGGGCTGCATGTGTACCGTTTCCAGCCGCTCATGCTGGTACAGCGTCTGGTGAACAATGGAGAGCGCATCGATCCTGTGGCGCGCCGCTGAGATGACACTGCGCGCCGACGGGTCAGACACCTGACGCCGCTGCAGGTTCAGGAAACTCGCCACGATCTGGAGATTATTCTTCACGCGGTGGTGAATCTCCTTCACCGCGGAATCGCGCGTCGCGATCGCAGAGCGCAATGAGCTGTCGCGTTCTGCAATCCTGTTCGCCATCCGGTCAAAAGTGCGCGCGAAGGACTGTATCTCATCCGGCGCATTGTCGAACTCATTGCCGATCCGAAAATTATAATGGCCCTCGCCATATATCAGCGCCAGCCTGCGCAGCCTCGCGAGCCATTTCAGGACCAGCGCGTCAACCGCCAGCCACGCCGCAATCAGCGCGAGCGTGAAGGAGAGGAGCGGGATACCGATCGACTCCAGCGGCTGCAGCGTAAACTCGCTGAACAGGCCCGGCGATGGGCTGGAGATGATTGCATAGATCCGGTTGTCCACGATGGCGCGAACCACGACATCGATCGCTCCCTCGTCGCCCTGGCGGTAGACAAAGAGTTCGCCATCATCATCGCCGGTCGCGCTTCTGATCCAGGATGGATCGACATTCGCAATCCGCGCGCTGCCAAAAACCTGACCGCCGCTATCCGATAGCGCCATTTCGATATCATCAGGCAGATTGGTCAGACGGATTGTGCGGATAAGTTCGTCCGTCCGCAGCGGAAACGCGATTGCGCCGCGAAACTCACCGTCGGGCCCCTCTACCCGCCGCAGAACCGAGAAGAGCCACGCCTGGCTTTGCGGACCGAAGAAAGCATCCGTACGGACTTTCATTTCGCCCTGACGAAGAAGTTCGAATGCTTCAGGCTGAGCGATCGGCGTGCCAGCTTCCTGCAGCGCCGAACACTGCGAAATACCGTCGACACCGAAATAGGCGATATTGGACAGCTGCGGCACGCGCGGCGACAAGGTCGCGAAGACGCCGCGGCAATCTCCATTCACAATGTCGGCTTCATAGATTTGCTGAAGCGTGTCGACCGTCGACAATACCTGCTCGACTTCATCAATCGCGCGGTCGGAGATCTCGACCAGGTTGGAGCGCCGGTCGGCGCGCGCATCCTGCGCGTTCAGATAGGTGCGAAAGCTCGCGAAAATGAGGATCGGAGTCAAAGCGGCCGCGATCGTTATCAACAATCGCAGCCTCAATGACCCTCGTCGGGAGGGTGTATTCTTCTTAGACGTCGGCGGATGATCCACTAGAGAGCTCGTCTGCCTGTTTCATGATGTCGTCAAAGGCTTCCGATGCCCGAAGCTTGCCGTCTCCTGCAAATCCGCCATTGGATTTTTCGATGATCTCGGCAAGCGCCTTACGCGCACGGCTTACCCGGCTCTTGATGGTTCCGACAGCGCATCCACAAATTTCTGCGGTCTCTTCATAGGACAGCCCGCCTGCGCCTACCAGGATCAGCGCCTCGCGCTGGTCTTCAGGAAGGACGGTCAGACCCGCACGCAACGCCAAAAGATCCAGGGCAGATGACGGATCGTCATTTGCGATCAGCGTCGCCTCTGCGACCTCCGGGTCAAGCTGCTGACGGCGCCAGCTTCTGCGCTTTTCGGAGTAGAAGAGATTGCGCAGGATCGTGAAGGTCCACGCCTTCAGGTTGGTGCCCTGCTGGTAGCTCTCTCGCGCTTTCCAGGCCTTCAGCATGGCCTCCTGGGCGAGGTCATCTGCTGCGGTGGCGTTACCACAAAGACTCCGCGCAAATGCGCGCAAGTGAGGGATCAGACTGGCGAGCTCTGCTTTGAACGCCCCGTCATCGAGTGTCGGTTTTGTCAAAACAGTCTCTATTTCTTGTTCTTGGAGTTGTCGGCCTGCTCAAGCAGGCTCAAGAATTCCTGTGGAACAGCCTCTTCAGTGACCTCGTCATAGAGGCGGCGCAACTGATCGCCGATCCGCTTTTGACGCAGTTTACGGGCGCGATCGTCGTCGCCGCTCCCTCCAGGTTGGTGTTCCATCGGTGTATGACTCGCTTTTTCGCTCATAAGTCCCCGGTGCTTATCTGAACACGTGTAAAGCCTGCCTGAACGCAAAGTTCCACGCCCTACAAACTTTTTTTCAGTCGGGTTGCAACTTTCCCGTCCAGCACAAGTTATAGTCCGAACGTAATGTGCGAGGGTTAGCATGAGTCTTGTTGAGCAATTTGGTCCACACCTGCCATTCCTGCGCCGCTATGCGCGGGCACTTACTGGCAGTCAGGAAAGCGGCGATTCCTATATCCGCGCTTCTTTGACGGCACTGGCAGAAGACCCAAGTCAGGTCAGCGATGAACTGCCAGCGCGCCAGGCGCTTTATCGTTTCTTTCATGTCATCTGGGGCTCCACTGGCGCACGCCTTGAGCGCCCCGGCGGCACAATGACGCCAGAGACGCGCCTTCAGGCGCTGGCGCCGATTGAGCGTCAGGCCTTCCTTCTGACCGCACTGGAAGGATTTCAGGTCAGCGAAGCTGCAACGATCCTGGGCAAGACTGTCCAGCAGGTGGAGGAGCTGATCGCCAAGGCTCACACCGATATCGAAGAGACACTTTCCACCAAGGTTCTCATCATTGAAGATGAGCCGGTTATCGCCGCTGACCTTGAGAGCCTCGTTGAAGAGCTTGGCCACGAAGTGACCGGCAACGCCACGACGCACACTGAAGCGGTCGCGATGGCCCGCGCCAACCCGCCAGGTCTCATCCTGTGTGACATTCAGCTGGCGGACAATTCCTCAGGCATTGAAGCCGCGCATGAGATCCTCGAAGAACTCGACGTACCGATTATCTTCATCACGGCCTTCCCAGAGCGTCTGCTGACAGGTGAGCGTCCTGAGCCGACTTATCTGATCCCGAAACCATTCCAGGAAAATACAGTGAAGGCCGCGATCGGTCAGGCCCTGTTCTTCCACCCATCGTCGGAATCCGTCGCCGCAGAATAGTCCTATCTAGGGCTACCGGGCGTTCGGTTGTTTCAGCGGAGGAAGTGAATGTCTGGCTTGCTGGAACAGGCGGTAGGACGTCTGGACAGGATTATTGAAATTGATGAGGAGCTGGCGGATGTCTGCCGGCTCCTTCAATTACCTGCAGAACTGATCGAACGCGAACTCAGCATTACGCGCGATGATGGCAGGACCAGTTTCATGCGCGCCTGGCGCTGTCGTTACAACACGCTGAAAGGCCCTACGAAGGGCGGCGTTCGCTTCTCGCCGAGCGCCAATCCTGACGAGGTCAATCGCCTCGGCTTTCTCATGACATTGAAATGTGCGCTGCTCGATCTTCCGTTCGGCGGCGCGAAAGGTGCCGTCAGGGTCGATCCAGACAAGCTATCGGACGATGAGAGGCGCCAGATCGCCATCGCTTATGGGGAGCTGTTTTCCGACACGCTGCGCGCTGACAATGACATCGCAGCGCCGGATGTGGCGACCACCCCCGATGACATGCAGAACATCATCAAGGGGCTGGAGCCAGCTCATAATAGCGGCTCCCACGGCGCCGTGACTGGAAAGCCTGTCGATAGCGGTGGCCTCTCTATCCGCGAAGGTGCCACCGGCCGCGGGGCGGTCTTTCTTCTGAACACGCTTGGCGAAGAGCTTGGCATAGATCTCGATCAGGCCAGGATTGCCGTTCAGGGCATGGGCAAAGCTGGCCTCCAGTTTGCGCAGGACGCCGCCGACAACGGTGCCGTGATCGTGGCGATGTCCGACAGCACTGGCACCGTATCGAACGCAGACGGCCTGGACCTTGAGCGGGTCAGCAAACAGAAAGCCGCCGGCAAGCTTGATTATGACGATAGCCCTGACGCCATTCTGAAGGCAGACGTCGACATTCTTTGCCTTGCTGCTACCTCTGACGTCATCGACGCGAAGAACGTTGATGAGCTTTCCTGCACGATGATTGTCGAAATTGCCAATGCTGCGATATCGGCCGACGCTGACGAGGCTTTGGCCCGAAAAGGCGTGATTGTCGGGCCGGACATTCTCTTCAATTCAGGCGGCGTCGCTGCCTCTTATCTTGAATGGCTCGCTTTCCGAAAAGGCGGCGAAGACCAGCTTGGGGACATCCAGTCCATGTGGGAGGACCGGCTTTCCGCCGCCGCGGGTGCGGTGCTCTCCACTCTGCACGATTGCGGGGGCAACTGGCGCGATGCCGCGCTTCTCTATGCGTTGCGGGACCTCAACGCCGTTGCCATCGGCCAGGGGCTGTTCGAAGGCTAACCCGGAAAGCGTCAGTTTACTTTGCCAACCCCCTCGCGGTGTCCGCAACACTCTTCACGGGCTCGCCAGAAGCCAGATGCAGCTTCTTCAGATGAAGATAGTCGGTATCGAAATGCGAGAGGCGGGACAGCTTCTTGCGGTCAACGATGGTGATCTCCCCGCCCCGCCCTTCCGTGATGAGGTCAGCGCGGCGCATGGCCGACATGGTGCGAGACACATGCACAGGTGTCAGCCCCAGGGCATCCGCAATGTCGGCGCGCGTCAGCGGCACGGTCAGTCGCTCTACGTCCAGCCCTGTGGCGCCGATAAATCGCCTGTGAAGCTCCAGCAGGAGGTGTCCGATCCGCTCTTTGGCGGACCGTCTTCCGATCCTGACGATCTGCTCGCGAAGGATCGACTCCTCCTGAACCGCTGACCACCAGAAAGCTGAGGCAAGACGCGCCGAGGATTGGAGCATGTTCACAAAAACATCCGAAGGAATAACGAGCACCTTGCATTCAGTGATCGCCGTCAGGGAATGGTCCGCTTTCAGATCGGCAAGGGATTGAAGGTCGAAAACGTCACCCGGCAGCATGAAATTCACGATCTGCCGACGTCCATCCTCCAGAAGCCTGTAACGGATCGCCCAACCTTCCAGAACGATAAAGACGTTCCGGATCTCTTCGCCAGCCTCGACCAGATCATCGCCGGGCAGAAAAACCTGCTCGGTCGTTTCGAGCTCGTCAAACGGCGTCCAGTCGTCATCGCCGAGGGTCACATATTGACCCAGTCGTTTCTTGAAAACGCTCATCGCGACACCCCTAGTCTTACCTGCGTCGATGGTCAGACGCCCGCGCCGCTAAATTCTATATCATTTGGAACGTTTGCAAGGCGTTCACGTTGATAAAGCGTGATTAATTAGCAATGCCGGGAGTTACTTATGGCTGGAAGAACTGCGACAAAGGCAAATGGTGTGAAAGACGTGACCGCCGAAGCTGCTGCAAAAGCAGCAAATTCCGATTTTGAGTCTCTGAAAGACGATATTTCACAGCTTCGCTCAGACCTTCAATCACTTGCTTCCAACTCAGGAAAGTACATCCGCGAGCGGACCTCGAAAGAGTATGATCGCGGCGTGAAGGTCTCCAGGGAATACGCCAACAAGGCTGGCGGGGAAGCTGAAAAGGCCCGTGACTATATCGAGGACAAGGTGCGCGATAATCCGCTTGCATCGATTGGTATCGCGTTTGGTACCGGCGTCCTCCTTGCCATGCTGAAGCGTAAGTAACAGCTTACCTTCATGGACGTTGCAAAACTTAGAATAATTGCTGGCGCTGGCGCAGTCTTTTTTGGCTTCGCCGGCGTTACGACGTTGACCATAGCAGCCGTGATCGCCCTGACCTCGGTGATCGGTCTGCTATGGGCGACGGTATGTGTCGCAAGCCTTTTCCTATTCATTGCGTGCATCTGCACCGTCGTTTTTCTCAAGCCGGGAAAATCAACCGAAGAGGAACTTGATCAGTTTGAATCAGCGACCGCAGACATGCTGGCCGACCTGCCATTTGACGCCATTGAGGCACTTGTTGAAAAGCGCCCGATCGTTGCGGCTACTGCCGCGCTGGCTGCTGGATACTTCCTGATATCGAGCCCGGACAACGCGTCGAAAGGCTTGCAAAAACTGTTCGATCAACTGATCTAACGGCCAATGGCCTGTTCATCTGAAAAGAAATTCAGACTGCATTTAAAGACCGTTCTCACATGCTGAGGACGGCTTTTCTCGTTGTATCTGCCCTGACGACGGGGGTTAGCCTCGGCCGCAAGGCGATCGACAATGCGGTGAACCGGAAAAAGCAGAAAATCATCCATCAGGCGGCGATCGAAGCGCGTGAGAGGATCAGAAGTCACGCCGTGGTTTTCTTCCAGGAGAACCTCATCCACTTCGTGCAGTCGGTCTTTATCAAGGCCTGCATGCTCGTCCTTGCCTGGCTCGGCTTTCGCATTGGCCTCTATTCCCACGCCGTGATGTCAGTGGCGACAGTTATCCTGCTCGCTGCCTTCATCATTCGCGACGCGATTGTCATTTTCCCGACTGCGAAACTGGTTCTCACAAAACTCCATGAACACCGCTGGCGGCCCAGACAGGCGCTTGGCGAAACGGTTGCCGCGCTGGTCTTCGAACAGGTTCTTGAAGAAGCAGATGCGTTTGATGCCGGCCGGACCACGCAGATCATCCTGTCTCTGTCGGGTCACAAGATGGATGACATGACGCGCGAGATCGCCTCGGAAGTCGCCAATATCGCCCGCCAGACAAGCTGGCACGACCTTCGCCCGTTCGTCCTGGCGGCGGTGGGCAAGTTCGCCATCCTGTCGGCGCTTTACTCGCTATTCGTCTTCATCCTGGTGAATACTGGGTGAGACCGGTCAATTAGCCGCCTGGTCCGGGTGCGCGCTCGCACAGCATGTGCGGAACCGGTTTTCGGCATCGGCGTTTTCTCTTCAACAGAAGAGATAACAGACCGGACCCATGCGCACCTCCATCAGATCACTCGCACTCGTCACAGCCGCAGCGCTCTTCACAGCGCCTGCGATTGCAGAGCGTGTATATCTGACGGCTGCAGAGATGTCCGATGCAGAGACCGCATGCCGCTCTGGCCTTCCGCTCATCCCCGTCGAAGTCGATAGCGGCGTTGAAACCGGCCAGTACGCCCTTCCGCTTAAGGGCGAGAGTGGTGAGTTCAACTCCGCCCTCATCCTCGACAAGGAAGCGCTGGATTCGCTGCCGGAATGCCGTGCACGCGTAGAACAGGCAGACTTTCTGCCAGAACGCCCGACACGCCACACGGCGCTTTCCTAGGCATCCCGACAATCAGGTGTGGTGCGGGCGGCCGGGCTTGAACCGGCAAGACCATACGGTCGAGGGATTTTAAGTCCCTTGCGTTTACCAATTTCGCCACGCCCGCAAGGCGTGATTTCCCAATAAATACTGCAGTGACAGCGGCGAAGTTGGCCATTTCAGGCTCGCAGGCCTATCGGGAACGAAGGGAATACAGGGGAACGGTTCGGAATGTCGAGTCCCGGAATAGTCCCGAACTCTGTTCTCGCTGCGTTCAGGCCCCACGACTCATAATCGTGAGGTCGGGAGTTCAAGTCTCCCCCGAACCACCACTATTTTCAATGCATTGCGAGCCGCCACATAGAGGCGTTCGGACCCCGTTCGGACCCGCTTTCGGACCCTTCTGTTCATGAGGGGTTCGCGTGCCGCTTATTGTCTCCCGGTAACGGCACTGCGGCCAATCTGTTTGTTCCTCATTCGTTCCGACCCTGATAAGGTGCTTGGCCAAGTTAGTGCTATCCTGTGAACAGATACTGCTCGGCTGTTGCCAAGCGAGACAGCATGCGCACCCTAGGCCGGATCGAAGAGGAGGTTGTTTTGGCTTATTGGCATGAATTTAAGGACGACCAAGGCGACCCCGTCTTGGTCCAATTGGGCAAGATTGAATTAGCCTCGCCTACGTCCGACGGCTTCACGGAGTTGACCCTTTCGTGCGGCGAGACTGTTATCGTCGATGAGAAGTTGAAGGACGTGAAGGTAATCATTCGCGACAACACACCATGATTGGCACCATTGTCTCCCTGATAGCTCTTCAGCCTGTATGGACCAGTCCTGCACCGGAGCCGATTCCGCTATGGTACATTGAGGTGATCGACGGCGACGGATTGCGCGGCGAGATGCCTGACGGCACAAAGGTAGAGATACGTATTGCGGATATCGACGCGCCAGAAAAGGGGGGTGTCGGGGCTGCTATCGGCGGCGCAAAGTGTGAGCGTGAGCGGGTTCTCGGATTCAAGGCATGGGGGCAGCTGGAAGGGTTCCTCGAAGGCAAGTCCGTCACATTCCTACCGGTTGGGCACATGTCGGGCGACCGAATAGTGAGTCGGGTGATTGCTGATCACATGGACGTGGGCATGTATCTATCGCGGGTCGGCCCCTCGAAACACTGGCGCCATACAGAAGACGGTAAGCCTATCGACGACCGAGCCAGTTGGTGTCACTGATGGCCGATTTAATCGAGACCTACACCGAAGCTATCCTGCAGCTTCCGTACACTACCCGCAAAGCTTACGCATCTGGCCGGGCATATGAGAGTGATCCAGCAGCCGAGACCCTGCTGCAAGCATTCGTGAAGTTGCTCAACGCCTGGCAGCCGGACACCTGCGAAGACGAGGCACGGGTCAATTACTGGAAAGCTCTGGATCCGATATCCCGGCGTCGGTTCGAAGATGGCATTCATGTCGTTCTCAAAACGAACCGGCGCTCTGACAAGACGGGACTTAAAAGCATTGATCGCAGGGCTGCAAGACGCGCGGCGGAAGCTACCGCGTCTCGTGTTTATATGCGCTTCGTCGATGAAGCGACACGAGATCCAAATGACCTTCCCGCTGCGCCGAGCGTCGGCGGTTGGGCGAAGCGTGACCGATGATCCGCACCGGTCACGCTGGCTGGTCTACCTACTCGCGCTGATCGCGACCGTCCTCATTCTGGGATCGGTGCTGGTCGGTGGCTGGCGCCTGTTCAGCGGCCTGATTTAGGCGACAGAGCGATCCGAGAACGGGACCGGCGCCGTCCTCCGCCATTGCTGTCACGAACACTTCAGCCATGAGCCGCTTTCGCTCGTCCGCCGATAGCAAGTTGAGCCCGGCTACCGCCAACAGCTCCAGCGCCCGCACTCTCGCTTCGATTGATAGATTTACCCCCATTTAAGCCTCCTTGGTTGATGGGGGTTAACCAATGATGGGCGTTTTCTATCTTGTCGCGAGTTCACTCGTTTAGCGTGCCCGGTTGTGCTTAGCTCACGCGCATGTGCAATTTATACCGTCACGATATGAGCCTGCAGACGCTACGCAGCGTCGCCGAGGAGATGCAGCTTCCGCTCTTTACGACGCCAGCCACTGGCAACCTTGAACCGGGCTATGTCGGCGCGGATCAGGACGGTCCCATACTCCGGCCTCACAAGGACGGAATAGAGCTCGCAATGCTTCGCTGGGGCTTTCCGCCAGCGACGGCAAAGACCAAGACGCCAATCACCAACATCCGGAACCTCGAGAGCCGCTGGTGGAAGGACGTGAACAGGGAATACCTGCTGGAACCGCAATATCGGTGCCTCGTACCCTTCACTCGGTTCGCAGAATGGAATGCTAAGGCGAAGGAAAACGCCTGGTTCGAGACCGGTAACGAGGCCGCGTTCTTCGCCGGCATCTGGCGCCCCTGGCATGGTGAACGCCTGATGCCTGTGGACGGGCAGAAGCGACGCCAGCGGGTCGAGACCGATATCGAGCTATTCGCATTCCTGACCACAGAGCCGAACGAAATTGTGAAGCCGATCCACCCGAAGGCGATGCCCGTTATTCTCACCAGCATCGATGAAGGCGCTGAATGGCTGAAAGGCGGCGAAAAGAGTTTGGCGCTACAGCGCCCGCTATCAACGGAAGAATGTCGCCTCGTCTAGACGGGGCAAAACTACGAAACGTCTGAGATCATGGACAACAAAGACAAAGCACCGCGCTATCCAGATCCGGACTTCGATCCTGAAGCGATCGAAGATGAAGTGCACAGGAGAACGTTTCCTGACGCCCTCGCCCGCGAGAAGGCCAGGCGGGAAATCTTCGACCCCGAGAAGATCGACGACGAGATGCATGCAGGGATGGCCCAGCGTGTCAGCGCGATCCGGAACGCACGCCATGCAGAGCGAGGCAGACGATGGATGTTCTGGTCGCTTCTGGCCGCCGCCGTCGTGGTAATTACCGGAGCATTCGCAGTGTTCGGAACCGCTCTTTTTCGCTAACGCCAGACACCGTCTTTCAACGCTGTCCTGTACTTCGCGAAAATTACTTGAAATCTATGTTTCCGCATTATCTAACGCGCGTGAGGTATAGAAATGCAACACATTAAACCGGATTTTGAACAAGCGTTGAGGGTGCTTGCGCGGCGGTCGTCTCTCGTCGACGACACCCCTCTGAAGTCTGACGATTTATTGAGAGAACTGGAATTGCGCACCACCCTTGCCGAGCGTGTTCTGCGCGGCGAAGCCGCCAATAATGTTCTCGCCGACCTGAGAAGACACGAAGCTGAAATTGCAGAAAATCTGCAAAACCTGGAGACGCTCATCCAGAACAGCTGGAAACAGAAGCGATCCGATTAAAGGACCAGCTTCGGCTGCATCGTGACCCCTATGACACTTGGCGATTACATCGCGGCGATCCTTAGTGATGCACCCAAAGACGCTCTGCGACAGTTGGCAGGCCCAGTCGACGCGAACCGCACAGACGCCGCAATTGGTTTGGCTCGGCGGCTCACGGCGGCCGTCTACAAATATTTCAAACGCGAAGGACGCGTCAAAATCCGCAACCGGGACCTCGTGATCAGGTTCGAGCGCCTCGAGGACAAGATCTTCGTCGCAATCCGTACTGCGCCGCTCGAATGCTTGAGCGCCCTTGGCTCTGCCGACGCGGCGCGGGCGAAACAGGCTCAGTTCGATCTCACCGGCATCATCGAACCCGTCGTCCTCGAATGGATGGAAAATTTGGCCGGGCCGAACGGTAAGGCCTGAATTTCCTGAATTTTTAGATGTGCAATAACGCCCAGCCCACTTTTGACTCGCGTCAAGCGTGTGTATAAGCCCTGTTACTCGCCTTGATCACAAGTTTCTCGCAAGAATGAGACTGGGAATATGAAGCCACCAGAGAACCAGGCGCTCGTAGAGTTGATCTACGTTACGATCAGAACCGCGCCCGCTGAAATGCTTGCAGAGATTAGCAACCCGCAATCACCCGAAGGCGACGATGCGACCATGAACCTGTCGCGGCACATTACCAGCACGATCGAGACCCGGTTCGTCACCCAGAAGATTGAAGGCTGAGACGATCCCTTCAGGCCGCCTTCCCTTTGGACCGCGACTTCTCATTCAGCCGTTCCGTCGCGCGCTTTAAGTCATCAACCACCTGCTCAAGCGTCATGCGCACAGCCTGACGTACAATCGTTGACCCTTCATCCAGCCTGTGGCGCTTTACCTCATCAAGACAACGTCTCGCCTCGCTGGTCATGGGGCGCGTCCCTCCAGCAGATTGCGGATCTCGATAATGTCATCGCGCATTTGCGCCATGCCCTGCACGCTTTCCGTGGCCAGCTTTATCGCATCGACAGCCTTCATCAGTTGAGCAACGTCCTCGCGCGCATCCTGTTTCGCGGCAGTAGCCAGCGTGATGTTTTCGCGGGCGAGTTCCATGATGGTCTCATCGCGCTTTCCCAGCTTGTGCCAGAGCGCCGCCATGGCGCCGCCCATCCCTATGAAGGCGGGAACGATCGCGATCGTCAGCAAGGTCTCTACGCTCATCCTGCTTTCCCTTCCACCAGCTCCCCGCCGCAGCGCTCCGGAATGCCCGCGCGCATCTCATCCCAGGCGTCTTCGACGGCCGCAATGATTGTCGGCGCGATCTTGCGGGCCGCCTCGACCGTCTTGTCGGCGAGCTTGTAATAGCCATCGCCCTGGGCGAGCTGCGCGTTATAGGGCGCCATCAGATCCGGCCGCTCGACATCTTCAAACGCCGGGCCCTCAATCCCCTCTGCCAGGTCCACCGGCAGGACAGGACAGCTCAGGATCGAAGCCGAGGGCCTTGGCTCTTGCGAGGCACACGCGCCGGTCAGGCACGCGATCAAGGCAAGTGTCAGTGTCCGGCGAAAGGTTGGCCATGGCATTTGCGCTCTCCTGTCTGGCGTCCTGGTAGGTGTTTGTCGGAAGCTCGAGCTCCTGCAGCTGCGCATTGAGCCAGCTTCGCAACTCGCCGGCCGCATGCCCCAGCACGCGCGTCTGGGACATGGCCTGAGCAGCTGAAGCGGCGGTTTCGGAAAGCGCCCGGCCCGCGGCGTCGAGATCCTGCTCGAGACGCGCCTGCCGGCAGGCGGACTTACCGCGCTCAAACGCCGCGTGCTCAATCGAGGCGACCCACGCCCGGCCGGCCAGCCAGAGAGCGACCGCTCCAATCAAAACGGCCAGCACCTTCACAAGCGCTGGCCGTGCTCCAAAAAACGAGAGCGCTGCAGAGATCATGGCTCTTCATCCTTCTCAAAAATGTCTGCTGTTTCGGGGGCTGGCTCGCCCGGCTCGGGCGCGCCGTAGAGCAAGACGAATGCGGCTCGTCGCTCAGAAGTGACAAAACCACTGCGTCAGCTATGGTCTCTTTTTCGACCGAAGGAATTGCCCGTGAAACTTCCTCCGAAAGCGTTCATCGGCGCGAAGCTGAAATTTGCGAGGGCTTGCGAGCACCTTGAGGCATTACAGGCTGGTATCGCCGAATTTGAGGCGTCCGATTTCTACACGATCAAAATCGAGCACGATCCAGCAACAGAAGAATGCAGCCTCGTCTATGAACAGACGAAAGGCATCGACCCTATTATCTGCCTGGCTTTAGGCGATGCGATCCACAACTTCCGGTCGGCGCTAGACTATTGTTGGATGACCCTCGTTAGAGCTCACACCCAAAATCCGGATGCAAAGCGAAGCGGCAAAAATCAATTTCCGTTTCGCGAAACGGAGGAGGAGCTTTCGACCATAATGAAGAGCATAAACATCAAGGACTCTTTCCCAGCGATTGAGAAAATCATCTTGAATGATGTCCGGCCCTTCAAGCGTGCGGATAGTCTTTTGTGGGGCCTAAACAAACTCAACAATATTGATAAGCACAACCTCTTGATGCCCACGGTGAGCTACGGCGTAATCAAGGAGCTGCTTATCGTCACCCCATCGGGATTTACGGCCCGTTTTGGACCGAACGCGAGGTTCGCTGGCGACCGGCTCAGCCTGATGGTTGGCCCGGGATTCAAAGACGCTGAAATAAAGCGCCTTGAGCAAGCGCCGGCTGAACTCGTGTTCGGCAACACAAAGATCTTCGAGCGCCAACCAATTCTTGCGACAATGCAGCAGATCGCATCTGAGACCAGAAGCGTAATCCTGAAATTCGAGCAGAGTTTCTGCTAGATCGCCCCCTCCAGCACCCGCGTCCTGAACCAGCCATAGGCGAAGTCCTCCTGGCTGGCGTCATTCTCCGCGATCGCGGCATAGCGCTCGCCCTGAAAGCTGTTCAGCGCCGCGACCATGACCGCCTCGGCGTCCACCCCGCGCCGCTTCAGATACGTCTCCAGCGCCGTCAGCGTCTTTGGCCCGATCCGACCATCAGCGCGCAGATCTGCATAAAGGCGGCCCCGATTATTGAAGACGTTGAGCGCGCGCTGCAGGAACCCGGCCGCGACGAACACGCCCATATTGATGCCCGTGTCGGTGAGCTCCGCCGCGATCGGGACGGAGAGCTGCGCCACGCCCTCGAAGTTTGGTCCCTCCCAGTATTCGACCGCGTAAATATGCTCGGCGACGCCGCGCGGCAGATCCTTCATATGGCCGCGATAGCCATGGCGACGGGCCGTCGCTTGTGTGATGCCCCACTTTGTCGGCCCGCCCCGATCAGCTGGATGGTCAACATAGCCGCCCTCGCGGTCGATGATCGGGACGATGACGCGGTCAAACACGTCCTGCGGTGTGCTCATGGATCTACCTTTCGGGCATGAAAAAGGCACCACTTGTGCAGGGTGCCAATGATGGATAATTTTGATTGCATGACACTTCCGGAAAACTGGTCAGCTCAGAAAAAATGTCACCATTGCGGCTCTTCGTTTGAGGCCACCGGAGTGAGACAGCGCTTCTGCTCGCTGCCATGCACGCTATGGTCAAAAGTAGACATCCGGGGTGCAGACGAGTGTTGGCCGTGGAGGGCGAAAACCCGTTGGAAGGGTTACGGAAAGTTCACGCGAAACGGAATTACAATGTGGGCTCATAGAGTTGCGTTCGAGCTAAGCCATCAAACGTCGCCACCCGCTCTAGTTTGCCACGAATGCGACAACCCATGTTGTTGCAATCCCGCTCATCTTTTCGCTGGAGATGTGCACAAAAATAATGCGGACAAAATCGCCAAGGACCGTCAAGCAAGAGGCAATCGGTACAAATCAGCCAAACTAAATGAGGCGAAGGTTCGAGCCATCCGCGCGAGCTCACTGAGCAACACTGAACTTGCCAAAAAGTACGATGTTGCTCGGGCAACCATCTACAACGTTCGACATCGGCTCAAATGGGCGCACGTCAAATAACCCCCGAAGGCGGCAGTTGAAAGCAGCGGGTTAGTAGCTGCCCAGACTGGTACCCATCATCGGAGCGCCGCGATTGATCATCTGGAAGATTTCGTCCGGGGTCGGCTCATATGGCCACTCGTCAATGGTCCAGCTTGGTCCGATCGGCAGATCGCCGTTTGCGATGCGCCTGGCATTGAAAGCCTGCACCTGCCTTGCCGCGTCGGTTGCGGCCCAGCGAAGGTCGCCATTGGCGAAATCACGGAAGACTGCATTGATGCCTAGCGGATGGCCGCGCAAGTCGAGGAAAAGGCTGTTCGCGTCGTAGCCTGTATTTGCCACCCACTGGCCGAGGGCTCGCTTGTTCGTGGGCTCGCCGTAGCTCTGGCCGGGCGTACCGTAAGCAAGCGGCGTGTCCGATACGAAGATGTAGATATTTTCATCGATATCGAAACGCGCAAGCGAAGACGTTATCGTCGCTAGATTGAATTGGTCTGCCGATGGCACATAAACGACAAAGATGTTTCTTCGCACCGTAGCTGCATCCGTCGTCGGTCCGCCCGCGGGCGTGTCAACGTAAATGGTCGCGCGAGAGTCAGACGCATTTCCGGAGACCAGCTCGGCTGGGTCGTGCGTGAGAATGCAGAGATTATTGGTGAAGTTGCCATCGTTGGCGAACCGGCATGCCGTATGTCCACGATTGGCGGCGATCGCTGTGTCGCCCCAATTTGAGCCGACATAGATATTGTTGTGGTTCCGCGTCGACGGGGTAACAAACGCTACGTTGCGGACCAGGTTTTCTTCGTAAACGATCTCTGGCGTGTAGGTCGTAGCGAAGCGCATGGAGACCTTCTCTGCCCCGTTGACGTAGTTTTGGCGGTAAATGGAAACATAAGTCTGGTCCGCCGCTCCCAGCCCACCCACCAGCGCATTCGTGTCAGGGTCGCGCTGTGAACGGATATGAGAACCTGTCACGATCAGCGCCTTGGCGGCCTCGCTTTCGCCTCCGGCATTGTGCGCATAAAAGGCACCCTGCGAGATGTTAAAAACATTCTCGTAGTGCGTCACTTGGTCGGAGGTGTCCTGATCCGAGTAAGCCACAACGATACTGTCCGATGTGTCGCCCTGTTTCAGGATTGCTGAACGCGTCATCTTGAACGAGCCGATCACCGCATCATGAGTGTCGCCGCCGAGGAAAGTTGCGCGGTCAATCAGCGTTCCGAAGCCGGACGAAATCATACCGTAGCCAGCCACAGCGCCGTCAAAATTCAGGTTGGCGAAGATGCACCCCTTTTCAGGCAGGTTGCCAGCGGCGTGCAGTATCGAACCAGCGAAGTCGGTCACCTCATAGGTGTGGCTTCCGTCTTTAGGCGTCTCGCTTGCGAATGGCCGGAAGGTTACCGTCCAGGTGCCGGTCGCATAGGCGGCATAGACTGTGCCTTCTTCCGACAGCGATCCGGTCGCAGAGACCCACTTGAAAGTGGCGCCGGCCGCCACGGGCTTTCCGGCTGCGTCGAGTGCAGCATTTCTCCGTCTGAGACCGATGCGGTTGTAGCCATTATTCAAGGCGGAATCGAGCGTCGGCAACGAGCTAGCGTCCCCAGTGAAGGTGAATGTGTACGTACCGTCACCAACCGCCGAGATATCGGCATCATCGATCGACTGCCAGGCGGATATTGTCGGATTATTGCCAACCCGCAGCGCGCCGAAATTATCGCCCACGAACGCGACGTGAACGTCCTGCCCCCAGTACGAGCCGAGTTGCTCTCTGAATACGGAGCCGCGCGAAAAGGATACAACCTTGCCATCGGTCAATGTGGGAATTTCTGACAGGCTTGCCCACCTGTTGAACCTAGACCCATCGCCTGTCGCGTCGTCTCCATTCACGGCATCTACACAGTAGTCTGCCGACCGCGCCAGATGGTCCCACCGATCTTCCCAGAAGCCTGGATTGCTCCACCAGTCGAACCGGCGCACTTCTGGCTGCCAGAGCGGAACATCGGTCGCATAAAAAGCGCGGCGGAAGTCTGGAAATGCCGAAAGGTCTGTTGTTGCGAAGCGAGGCGGGAGGATTTCAATATCGGTGGCGCCGTTGTTGGTGATCCGAGGATAGAAGCTGGAGTTCGCCACGCCTCCATTCTCATTTCGGAAGCTCGCCCGCACAATGCCAAACGTACCTCGGTCGACAACGAGGGAGTCGTTTCGGGTGACGCTCGCATTCAGCATAATGTCGATTTGGATGTCGTCAGTTCGTTCTGGATCTACCGGGATGATTTCGAGATGGTAGACACCTGCCGGGTCATAGGCCGTGCTGCTCATCGACGGGTAGTAGACAAACGATCCATCGCCAATCACGACGTTGTTCAGCGCTGTGCGCTTGTTGCCCCCGGCGTCCGCCGTCGTGGTCAGAACCGCGCCAGCAGAACCCAGAATGAATTTCTGGGGCACATAGTCGATCGGCGGCATTGAGGACTGTGCGGCCCGCGCGAGTTCATCCTGCATTCTGGCGACGCGGCGACTGTTCGCGCCATGATATTCTGCGCGCGCCGCTTCGAAGCCATCGGTCAGCACATCGACGGTGACGCCGATGTTGAACTCCCATTCCGTCCACCAAACGGTCGCGCTGGCCGTGCCGGAGGTGCCTCGCACGCGATACAGGCTGTACGCCGTCGAGTTTTCAAGATCGATTAGCTGCTCTGTCGCTCCACCAATAGCGATGCCGCTCTTGATGGTCGTGTAGCTCGCCCCATTGTCGTTTGACCCCTCTACCAGGAAGGTGCCTGCCGTCGCCGTGCTGCTTTGCTTATGCCTGATCGCTTTGAGCACCCTCGGCAGCAGTCCGGGCATTGGAATAGTGACCGAGATGGCTGTTGCAGCAGTGCCAGAATTGATGCGGCGACCGCCCGCGTCGTCAGCATCCGTATCGCCGTTGATGAGGTTTCCGTTAAAGCCTGCGGTGAAACCGGTGGCATTCAGTTTGAGGCTGGCGGTCCTGTCGCCGGTTGAGAGACGATCATTGAAGGATGGACCGATGCCTGCGCCGCCACCCGTCGCGAGCCTGTAGTCACCGTTTGCATCGAGCTTGCAAAGGTAGACCTGGCCCTCAACGAGATCGCCAGCTGACAGGGCGTCACCAGAGGACGACAATAGATCCGCTGCGGTGTTACCGTCGACCGCAATGGTGACAGCACCAGTATTGGATGCGGCTGGCTCGAACGCGATCGTCTCTGGAGTTGATCCAAGCGAATACCCGGTCGTGAGCGTGATCGCATTCGCCGTGCCTCCGACATCGGCTGGGTCGATTGACGCAAACTGCGAGACTGCGAGCTGCGCGAAGTCCGCGGCCGTCAGCACCGGCTGAAATGTATTTCCGCTGTCGTCGACTACGAAGCCGAATGCGCCAGCTTCCTCGTCAATGACTGCCTGACCCACATCAAGACCAGAAAGCGCAGCCGTCATAGCGGCCGTCGTGGCGTAAACAATCGGCTCATAGAGCGCGACCAGCTCAGAGCGAAGCGTACTGGCTGCCGTTGCCGCCGCTGCCTCGATCTCGTCCTGAATGACTTTTAGCGGCTTAAGTGTGGTGCCAGCGGGCGTCGTCACTGTGCCTTCGGTGTTATTCACCCAGTCTTCGCGCGCTTGCTCATTCGATTCACCGCGCGCGATTTTTTGCGTAGGCGTTAGCCCGCTGATGTCAGCCATAGCATCATTCCTTGATTGTCGGAGAAGTCAGACCGGCTTTATGCCGGGTGGTTGTTCACGAGGTTCTCGAGAGCTTGCCAATAAGCGTCGAAGTCGCCTTCGAGCTCGTCGAAATACTCGAAGTATCCATCGGCCTGCGGTTCAGGTAGCGCCTCGATGAAAACGTTGAAACTCAACAAGCCGGAGTCTCCATCCAAGGCTTGATGATTGGCGCCACCGAGAAAGCGTGCTGAAACGGTAGGCCTCGACGTGTCTGGATCGCCGGGCACCGACAGAGGCATGTCAAAGCTCGCGCCGTTTAGGTTTCGCAAAAAATCGACAGCACGTGCCAGCTCGAATGTCGTGACATGGATTTCGACATTACGTCGGCCGGTCGGTTCCGGATAAATCTGTCGCTGTAGAAGCGTGCCAGCTTCCATTTCGCTGCTCTCATATCCAAAATCCAGCGCAACATTTGCCGATGACAAGAGCGGCTTTTTCAGGCTGGAAGGCCACGTTTTAGCATTCGCCATCAGACCAGATCCGTAAATAGAGCTTCAGTGTAGTTTACAGCCTCGATTGTCGTCCGGTTCTTGCTCGCGCGTATGCGCTGAACCTTGACATCCTTGACTGGAAAATCGCTCGCGAGACCGAAGACGCAAGCCGTCCGCACTTTCGACCCGTCGACTTCAATCGTGAACGGCGGAGCAGCTCCGAGCGTGATCGTCTTGCTTCCATCGCCGGTCGCCGTCAGGACTGCGCTGCAGAGCCCATCAGTACCGGTCAACTGAACATAGAGCGCCCCTGCCGGCGCAACCTTATTCAGCGTGAGAGCGGAGCCACTGACCGCCATGACCTGGGCGGCGTCTGCCCAGTTGAAGTCCGGCCACACAAGTCCGAGACGATCAAAGGGCTTGAAGTTTCGGCCCGCGAGCTCCATCGCCCAGCTGAGCTCAAGGTTCTGAAGCGTGATCTGGCGCCAGATATATTTCGCCATGGACAGTGCCTCATCGTCATCGGTAAGGCCGATCACAGGCTGTTGCTTCGGGTTCTCCAGATTATCTTCAGAGAGCGGCCACGAGACCGTTTTGCGCTCAAAGGTGGTCGCGTCATTGTACTCGATAACCACGCCGTCATAACCGCTTGGCTCAATCCAGTTGTACTGCGCTTTCATCGTGCCACGGATCACGTTCAATGGCGTCACGTTCGCGCGGCGGTCTTTTGCCTCGTCGACCACGAGCGACAGCGTCATGGCCTTCGGATAAGGCCGCGCTCTGCCCAACGCGGCTACCGCCTCCAGCGCGGTCCAGACGGTCCCGACGGTATCGAACAGACCATTGAAGCCCGAACGGCTCGCCTGAGCGGTCTGGAATAGCTTGTAAGCCGCCGGATTGCTTTCCGCGTCATAGACTTCGATCTCGCTTTCCGGCCTGCCCACCTGCGTGCAGTAGATGTACTTCATCACATCCGCGAGATTGCCGCCGGTCACCGGATCGCCGTCGAGGTCTGTGATTGTGCGGGTGGACTTCACGAAGATACGCGATCGCGAAGAGCTGGAGATTTCCTGAGCGCCGGTGATCTTGAGCGCGACGAGCGTGACGTTTCCATAGACAGCCGCCTCGGTGTCGTAGGTCAGATAGGCTTTAAGGCCGGTCCAGATCGTGCGGTCGGAATCGCGTGCCTTCACTTCCTGGTCGTCGGTACGGCTCAGCGATACCTTATAGCGCCCTGCCGGTTTGGTAATGACGTAGGAGCGCCTGATCGGGTCATTGCTGGAGCCGGTTTCCTCAAAGACGTGTGTCGTCGGAGAGCCGACGTCGTCGCCTGCGTCATCAATCTCCTGAACTGTCGCCGTGAGTTCCACGGTCAGGTCCGCGAAGTTGCCGTTATCCTTCTGCTTGAACAGTCCGCCCGGCCACTCGACATCCAACTCGATCTTCTGAGTTTCAGTGCCAGCACGGTTCGCCACAAACGGCCCGCGACCAAGCCCGCTTGTCCTGCGGATCACGAACTCGATATCTTCATCGGTTGCCGAGCTGCTGAACGCCGTCGTGACGCTCATTCCGCCTGATGTGACAGAGGCAATGATCTTGGTTGCAGTGAAGGGCGAGAGAATTTCAATGGTATCGCCAGCGGCCGCGTTCGACTCCGCCCATAGTTCATTGAACGTGATTGTCGTGCCGGAAATTGTGCCGTTCACCGTGTCTGTGAAGGCGCGCTCTGTCTCGAGCTCCAGCTGGTCGACCTCGCCTGATGTGACGACGTTCTCATGGATACCAAAGTCTGCATCGATGACGCCAAGCTCCGACGTGTGATCGGCTGGCTTATACACCGCGCTCTCGACGATGCCCGCAGGCAGGTCAGAGACCGGTGTGTCGCCGATCCGGATATCTATGTTGTCGTGATCGCCTGCCCCCAGGCAGAGAAGGAAATATCTGATTTCCTGATTGCCGTCGAAGAGACGGTAGGACTGGCTCGCATATTCGGGTGTGCGCTCCCACGTGCCGAATTGCTCAGGGATGACCCCGCCCAGCTTTGCCCGGTTGGCCTGTGCGGTGACCGAATAAACACTCTGCGCCGCATCTTCACCAAATTGCGAGGGTGCCTTCGGCTGAAGAAGGAAGGTTGCGGCCACCGAGAGTGCGACGGAGGCCACGACAATGATTGCCGCCGTGAGCGGATCAACACCGGCAGGCATGAGCTGCATGGTGAGGTGACGGTCTCCTACGGGCTCAAGCCAGGCCTCGCCAAAGTCCACGGTCTCACCCGTGCCCATATCGACGGTGAGGTGAGACATGGAATTGAGCTTTTCCGGATCCGGGAAATACTCCTCGACGAACTCCAAAAACGTCTTGTCCCATGGCACGACGAGGCGCGCCGACGGATCAGTGAGGCTCGATTGAAGCGTTACTGTGCCCATAGAGCATACTCAATCTTGTGGTCTGAGAGGTCCGCAGGTGAAAGCCAATCCGGACCATGTGACTTCTGCGTGTGCAGGACGCCGCCATTGATGACGATACCAGCATGACGCGCCGCCGCCAGCCTGCCGAAGAACGCGATCGCGCCGTCTTGCCTGTCAGCGCGAACCCACTGGTGAGGTTTGACCTCGTCCCGGAAAATCTTGAGCAACGTGCGAGGGTCATCTGAATGCGCGATTGGATCGGCTGGCACAGTCCATCCCATGCGTTTGCAAACCTCGCAGACCATTCCCCAGCAATCGAACTTGTCTGGCCCGCGCCCGCCGCGCTCATACGTCGTCGCGAGCATGTCGTTGATGACGGCCTCTGCGTTCATCGTCTCAGCCCCGGAAACTTGTCCGACCGATAGAAATCGCGCGGATATTTGCCGTTCAGCATGTTCGCGATCACAGCCTTCACCGTGACGGCATTTGAGCCGGGTGCCGCGCCTGAGACCTCCAGCGTGAAGGTTTCCTCTGGGTCCGTGCCTGCGTCGAGATAGGCGCCATAGATGAGCTGAATGCGCTCAGTCGCCACGGCGGCGGCCGCCTGAAGCTGATCGATAAAAACCGGGCCCGTGTTGAAGATGTCAGCCTGCACTTCGAAGCGGCCGCTCGTGCTGTCTTCAGGCCTGCGGAATGTGAATGGGTGAAGCAGGAAGTCGACTGCGACGCCGCCGACATTGGCGCTGAACGGCGACTGAAAGTTCGTGAGGTGCCAGTCCTGGCTAAACGCCGAGTGTGTGAGCGTGAGGGTTTCACGAAGCACTTCGCCCGCTGGAGCGGACGCATTGTAGCGCTGCAGGCGCGCGGAAAGGTCCGTCATGCATTGACCTCATGAAAACGCCGCCGGTTTGGGCGGGCGATTGACTCTTGACGATTTGAGGCGCCCTATCATTCTCAACCACGGAGGGAGATCATGCGCGCTCTACTTGCTTGCTTGCTTCTAGCTGGCACGCTCTCATCGCCTGCGTTCTCACATGGCGGCGGACTAAATGCCCAAGGCTGTCACAATGACCGAAAGAATGGCGGCTATCACTGTCATAGATCGGCGCCGAGGAGTCAGCCGGCACGAACGCAATCGAATAACCTAAGCTCGAAACTCAACGGCACGGATAATCGCTCTCAGCGGCGTGCTTTCGCGAACTGCTCAGAAGCGCGCGCAGCGGGTGCAGCGCCGGTACGTCGAGGTGATCCAGGCTATGGCTCTCATCTGGACCGGGACAATGACGGGATCGGGTGCGAATAGCTTTGCACTGGCGGATCAATGCCGTCGAGAAGGCCTAACTCTTCACTCGCTCAATCGCTGTTCCGCCTAAGCTCCTGCATCCCATCAATAAGCCAGTCGGTGTGAGTTTTTCCGTCGACTCGCTCAGCGCCCATGTTGGCGACGAACTTGTTGTAGGTGTCGAGCTGGCAGGTCGAGACCATTCGAATTGGTGCGCCAAACCCGTTCTCTGCATCATACGAAATGAAGGCGGCATAAGTATCTTTCGTAGCGGGCCGTCCAGCCTGCAGGTCCTCTATCGCAAACTCTAGATTGACCGCCTCTACGCCATCTCCCACACGATCACTCTCGGCAAGCTCGTCGAGTTTTTGCTGCGCCCACTCCATATCGATGGGTTCAGAGCTTACGCCGACAAAGGTGACATCGACATACTGAACCGTGCTAGGGGCTTTGAGCCGCTTTTCGATGGTCTCCTTGCAGCCGTCGAGAAACACTTGCTTGTTCTTTTCCTCCTGCGACATGGTCTCACCGCAGGCAGCAGCTAAAGCCAGTGACAGCGCGGGTACTGCTAAAAAATGGCGCACGAAATCCTCTCTTACTTTTTACCCGAGGAACAATCGCACATTTCTGGTTGAGCGTAAGCCCTATCGCGACCCTGACCCCCGATTAAGGCCGTATTGCCCCTCGATAAGCCTCGACGTGTCGCCGCCATTGGCAATATCGTCTCTAAGGTTCGCGACCGTTTCGGCTTTCGCCTGCTCAATGATAAAGCGTGGGTTCATGTCTGGACCTTCCTTGCGAACGACGACGCCCGGCGCGTTGTTGATGATCTGGATGTTCGGCGCTTCGCCGCCACCTTTGACGGCCTTTTGGAGGTTGGCGTTCGACGTGATCTGGCCAGAGGCGCCCGGCGTGAACAGTTCCGGTCCCTTTTCGCCCACAAGATAGGTTCCGCCGCCATACACTGGCCCGCCCATCTCGCGCGCACCCGAAAGCGTGGTCCTGCGGATATTCGCCACCGCTGCCATCACGGTTGTCGCCGCCTGGATGGAGGCCGCGATCTTCATGAAGTATGGGAGCGTCGGGTCAGCCCATGCCTCGGTGATAGCCACATAGCTGTTCATGGTGGCCTGAGCGAGATCGAGTCCCTTTGCGATCGCAAACGCTGCCTGAGCCGCGGCTGATTGCTTCTCTGTGTTGCTGTCGAGCAGCTGGCCCATGGCGCCGAAGAAGTTAGCGGACGCGCCTAGCGTGGCGCTATACTGGGCTTGCCGGATGCGCTTGCGGTCCTCTGCGGCGATGCGTTCGATCTCGGTCTCGCGGTCGAGAAACTGCTGCTTCAGGCCAAGGCGTTCGGCCTGCGCTTCTCCATAAAGCCTTACACCTTCCCGCCAAAGCTCGTCGTTGCGGGCAAGGGCGTCGGCCTCCCACCAATCGACCTGCTGCATGTCGGTGCCCGGCTGCAGGGAGCGCTCAAAGTTCACTCTATCGCTGGAAAGCCGCTCGCGGTCTCGTCTTTCACGGTCGAGCCTTCGCTGCTCGTCCTCAATTTCACGCATCCAGGCATCAAACCCACTCTGAAGGCGTGAAAGGCTCTGTTCAACCAGCCGCTCGCGTAGATCCGCGATATCGTGCTCGGCCTGCAGTCTTCGGTCCTTTGCGGCGGCATTGGCCAATGCCTCGACCTCGTGGACATTGTTGCCTGCGGCGATAGCCGCGTCGGCTGCCTCCTGAATGGCTTCAACGTCCCGGTCGCGGCGATAGTTGATGTACTCGACTTCATTCAATTGCGCCTTAGCGCGACCGTCTGCGTACTTCTCCGCCTCATTCGTAAGGCGCTCCATCGACCGTGCCGCCTCATCGATAGCGCGTCCGGTCTTCTCGGCGGGCTCCACAGCTCCGTCCAGCGCGTCACGGAATTGCTCGCCCATCCCATTAAGATCGAAGCGGCCCAATGCGCCGAGAATACTCTGCGCCCGCTCTGGGCTCAGGAAGTCGAGTCGGTCTCGCTGTTGCGCGCGCATGCCAGCCTCTTGCTGGCGAAGCTGGAGAAGTAAACGCTCTTGCTCTCGAGTCTTAGGCATTTCAAAGCCCATCGATCCGAAACCGTACACCACAGGCTTCTCAAGCTGAGCAATCTTCTCCGCAATCCTATCAGCCTCGATACCCAGCCGCGCTGTTTCTTCGACCCAGCGAGCGACCGTGACATCATTCAGTGAGGCAGCAACGCCAGTGAGCGCATTTGAAAGTCGATCGACCGGCCCTACGCTGCTATCCGCCTCCATACCCATGCGAGCAAGGTCGATCCGATGACTGTACTCTGCAGCGTCAGCCATTGCGTCACGAGCGTCGTCCATGACTTCGTCGAGGTCTTCCATGGCGGCGCGCATATTCCTCGCGTCTGCAGTCACCTGCCGATACACCAAATACAGGCCACCAGCCGCAGCGGTCGCCGCTGCGATTGGCGCGGCGAAGCGCACCAACGTCCCCACAACCCCGACCATTAGCTTATTGAAATCACGGAGCGCATTGTTCAGCCCGCCAGGCCCTGCATAGACCTGGGCCAGCTGCGAGCCTTGCTGGATTGCGACCATGTACGGCGCCTGACCAGACGCCAGAGACATCGCAATGTCGTTGGTCTGGAACATCATCTGCTGCTGACGGCCAGCGACGGCACGTGCAGAGGCCGCCTGCATGTTCATCGCCGCCGTGTTCGCCTTCGCTGCCACCGTATGAGCATTGACCGCGGCCGTCGCTGCCTTGGCTTTGGCGCTCATATTGGTTTCGGCTGCGGCCGCACGGCCTGCTGATGCAGCAAGGCTTTCCTGTGCAGCATCAGCTCGGCCAGCAGCGGCGGTGAGCTCGTCGAGGTCGCCCTCGGCAGTGACAGCACCGGAGGAGTCGACCCGGAAAGTGAGCGGGGCAATGTCCATCCTACTTCCCTTTCTTCCTCTCACGCTCTTCGCGCTTGCGGTGGTACTTCATCGCTTCAGCCATCTCCTCGCGATAGGCGAGGTCGAGCGCCTTGAGGGCGTCTAGCTGGTGTGGCTTGAGCCGGATTCCTGAGAGCCCGGTCCATGCGCTGATTTCGGTATAGGTGATTGCCTGCGGCCCGCCCTCGTCGTGTGTCCTGGTCTCATTGAGACGCCAGAACCAGTCGAGGATATGTTCAGGGCCATTGGCGGGCTTGCGGACAGTCGGGACTGGCTGTCCAAACTCCCGGTTAATGTCCGCCCGCGTTTTTCCGTCAAAGCCGGGCGTGTGATATTTCACCCGGTTGCGAAGGTGCTTTACGTAGCCTTCGCAAGCTTGGCGAAAAAACGCGCGTCGTCGCCTGCCGCTGCCATCACCTGCGAGAGAACGACGTCATTGCCCATGACCTTGCGCAGGTTCTCAGGCGTGAACTCGAGCTGCTCTCCGCCCCAGTTGCCAGTATTGCCTTCGAAATCGTCTTCCCACGTCCATCCGACAACGGCGGCGCAGTAGCGATCAAGGCCCTTGCGCTCCAGAAACGCCGCATCTGGCTCTTCGCCGCGCTCCAGCATGTCGCGACGCTCTTTGAACGCCGCCTTATCAACCGCCTCGACGGCATCGCTCGTCATGGACTGGAGCTCCAGCGCCAGCCCGATACGCTTACGCGTACCAGGCAGCACCAGATGGAACGTGGTCGTGTGCGGCTTTACGCTCGAAAGGTCCATGGATTAGGCCCCCGTAGTCGGCTCGACGAAGATCGGCGTCTGCTCAAGGCCGATGGTCGTCATGTGGCGGATGAAGTCATCGCCGGTGCCGTCGACGGGAGTGATCTTCTTCACCTTGCCGCGCGAGTAGTAGATCGAGCCGGCGCCAGCCGCGGCGAGCTTGTCATCCTTCTCGCGCTTGAACGCGTAGGACAGGTCGCTGTCGCCAGCCGCGCGAAGGGCATCTTGACCTGCATCGGCATAGTCTGGCGAAAACTCGACCTCGACGTCCTTCAGGTTCAGGAAGCCTTTGGCTTTGAGCGTGCCGCCGGTTTCGAGCTGATAGGATGCGATGGTTTCATCAGTGCCAAACTCGCCGCAGGAACCGACATTCGCGATCGGCACCCAGGTCAGCGCTGCATATGCCGTTGCGTCTTCGAGGTCATCTGGTTGAGGGGTTGTGCAGATGTAGAGCTTCGAGCCTACGTTGGTACGTCCGTCAGACATGTGGAAGTCTCCTGTTTAGCTGACTGTTGAAAAGCTTGAGTATGGGATCTGGACAGGGATGCTGACTTCGTCTTCGCCAACGAGCGGAGCGGTCTGCCAAGGCGGCTCAGTGATCTGGATGCACTGGGTTTCGTCTGTCGTGAAAATCTGCGTGCTCTGCTTGAACCGGTCTATGATCTGGCCCGCGATCTTGTGGCCCTGCATGACGCCAGCGCCCTTCTGCATCACCACATCGACCTGCATGATGCCGACATGGCGCTTCAGGTCGCCACTCTCTGTGGTTCGCCCAGGACGTGCCGGGATGACATTTGCCTTCAGATAGGGGTAGGCTGTCGGTTTGAAGTTCTCGTTCGGGTAAGCAATCTCTGTCGCTGGTGTGGTCGTGAGACCGTCCAGATGGGCCGAAAGCGCTCGCGCGATCTTGTATTCGTCATCGGTGGCCATGTCTGAACCCCTCGATAAGGATGAAGCCCTTGCCCGGTTCCGGGTGGCACTCGATACGCTTGGCCGGGAGCCCGGCGCCGAGACTTCTGTTCACACTGCCCTCGAAGCTGCACGCCGCGATCTGGCGATGCTGATGTTCGCGCTCGAAATGGCCGGGCAGACTAGCGACGCCGATTGATCTCGGCTGCGGCCCTGAGCTGATAGCCTTTCCAGTCCATCGTGTGCGTTCTGACGAATGCGTCTGGCGCCTGATCATTGGCGCCAAACTCGCGCGGCCGCGCATAGTTGGCAGTGAAGCCGAAGTGGATCGTGTCGCCGATCTTCATGCGGTTTATGACGAGCTTCACCTCGCCTATGGTGAGCGAGAACGCATCGATGTCCTTCGGCTTGTAGGTCACCTGCGTGATCGGCACCTCAAGCTGGGCGATCAGAGACGAGCGGAGGAAGCCCGTGTCGATGCGCATCCGTCCGCCCTCGGCGATGAGCTTGACGATATCGTCGACGAGGTAGCCGAGCGCCGTCTTGAGAATGAGCGTTTGCGTGCGGAGCGCCTTTGCCCTCCACGCCCTCACCGCGTCTTCAAACTCAGCCATCACTCGAACCGGACGTTATATTCGAGCCGACACCTGCACTGGATTGTGTCTCTGGCATCGGCACCGAGTTCGCGATCACCGGGAAAGCGCAGCCGATTGCCGAGGGGCGAAACGAAGGCGGCATCGAAGGCCGCGGTCTGGTTGTGCAAGACATTGTGCGAGAACCTGACCCGCTCATCGAGGCCGGACTTCCAGATCTTCGTGACCTGGTCGGCTCGCAGCTCCCCTGCCGCGATGGCCTGCCGGTAGGTCTCATATTGTGAGCCGGCAATGGATTGCAGCGTTTCTGTTCGCGCGATCACGTCGGCCCGATACTTCAGCATGCGGTTGCGATAGGCCGTGAGCATCTTCACGCGGATTTCGGCCGGCAGCGCCCTCTTTCCCCTAATGGCCTTTGTGATCGATCGGTCAAAGCGCTTGTCCCGCAGCTGACGCCTGAGCGCCGCCCTTAGAAGCGCCGGATCATCGGAGGACAGCTCCAGCGCATAGGCCCTCTGAGATGCCTCCTGCTGTGCCGTGAGGCCGATGATGCCGCCCTGACGCTTGCCCGTGGCGCGCGCGACCCTGCCTACCAGCTCTAGTGCGGATGTGCGCGGATTCTGCCCCTGCTGAAGCCCCTCCACCAGATAGCCACGAATTGCGCTGCGCTGATCCTCGACAATGCCTGTCACCAGCGTTGATGACTTATCTCGCAGCCATTGTTCAGCCTGCGGATTGCGGAGATCAAAGATGACGCTCACGAACCCGGGCAGGTTCGAAGCGAAGCGAAACCCGCCTGCCTCATAAGCGTCCCGGATAGCCAATTCGAGCCGCTGATAGGCGAGCCTGTTGATCCGCAGATAGTCGAGGACGCCCTCGATATCGCCGCGCTCAATCAGGCGCGCGAGTTCGGCAATCTTCGCACGGTCAGTGATGCCGTCGATGCTGTCGAGGAAGGCCTTCCTGACCTTCGGCTCCCACTGTTCCGTGAGAAGGTCCAGGTCAGGGATGTTGCGACCGGCCATCTATTTCGACTTGCTGTCGCCCTTCGGCTTTGGCGCCGTGATGTAACCCTTCTTCAGGTAGATGCTTGTGACGGGATCACCTTCCGGCATGTCGACAGGCGCGCCGACCTTCAGGAACTCGCCCTTCTGCTGGAACGTGTTCGCCTTGTTCACGGTGTACTTCATGGGTCACCCCTCAAATGCGAGCTTGGTCTGCGTGCCTGACAGCACGACTTCTTGCATGAGCGTGGTGCCTGCTGGTGATAGCGGCTTCACGCTTTCAATATTTTCCCAGAGCGTGTCGGCATCGACGTCATCTGCCTCGACGCCTGGCACGATGTAGTCGTCATCGCTGACCGTGATGCCTTCGGTCGCGGAGACCATGAGAACGCGCTCAGTGCGGATGATTGCGGTTCCTGTCTGGTCCCGCACGTCGCGCATCGTCTCAACGCACCAGACCGTCGTATAGGTCGGAACGCCCGGCGTGCGATCATAGGCGGGGCCGCTCGGCGTACCTGCCTGCCGCACCGTCGCTGGATAGCCGCTCGGCTGGCTGACATCGGAGACCGATTTCAGAGCCTCGGTGACTTCCGCGGCGATTGCAGCCCAGTCCTCAGCCATTCTGCGCTCCACCGATCGACAGGAAGGTGAAGTTCGGCCCGTTGCGGTCGATCACATACGGCTCAAACATGGCCTCAATGATCGTGCTGACAGGCTGAGCGGCGTACTTTTCACCCGCCTTACCAGTCACCGTCCAACGGATCTTGTCGACGCCAGTGAGCACCTTCTGCTCAGCGGGCGTGTAGGTCTTAGAGAAGAATCCCGGTGTTGCGAGTTCGAGCGCTGCAGCTTCATAGGTCGCAGGCTCGACCACGCTCAGGGTCTCATCATAGCCCGCAAGCAGATTGGCGACATACCGATATTTGATGTGGTCAGACGCGCGCACGAGCGCCGCCGTGGCCAGCGTATCGGTCGCATCGGCCGGAGCGCTGTTGCCCCGCGCCGTTGCGTATGAGCGCCAATCTGCAAGCGTGCCATACATGGACTAGGCAGCCTTCTCGGCTTCCATGGCCTGCCAGACAGCGTCGCGCTCTGCGCCACTGACCTTCTCAGCGCCTTGCGGCATGAGCGTGTTCACGGCTTCGAGGTCGGGCTTGCCCTGCTTGGTGAAATCCGTCTCGGCCTTCAGGCCATTGATGGCTTCACGGATGATGGAAGCGCGCTCGTTGGTCACGAACTCGGCTTCGTCGGACGCGCCCCCTTCGATGACCTCGTAGCGGCCGCGCCAGGCCTTCGGTTCTTCCTTCACGGTCAGTTGGTGACCGATCGGGATTTCCTTGCCGTTGCCGTCGAAAATGCCGCCGGCAGTGATCTTGATCTTCATGGTTCTGTTTCCTTCAACAGGTGGACAGGATGAAAACGGCCCGTCGCTCAGGACGGGCCGTCATCGTGCCGACTAGGAGTCGATATCGGTCGAGTAGAAGACGCCGGTCTTGCCGCTGAAGTCCGCACGGATTTCCATGCCCATCGCACCCATGACGAGGAACTGGTAGTTATCCGTTGGATTCATGCGGGCCTTGGCCGTGGTGTTCACGGCCATGGCGACGAGCGGGCGGATGTACTCGCTCGACGGCACGAAGCCGAAGAACTCGTTTCCGGTCAGCTCGTAGGTTACGGCGATCTTGTTGATGCGACGGTTGCTCTCCAGATAGTCCCAGAGCTTGCCCTGCTTGGTACCTGCAGACCCCGAGTAAGAACGGTCGAAGTTTCGGCCGATCTCTGGGGAGACGTACAGGTTCACCGCGCCCGTGATGTTGTTCGCATCCAGCATCGCGCCCAGCGTCTGGGTGATGAAGGTGTCGATCGCATCAGAGGTCGTCGCAGCCGCCGTGAGGTCGATGTTCGCGCCGCTGTTGGCCGTGCCGAGGTTGATGACCTTGGACAGCGTAGACGTGCGAATACCTGTCGCGTCGTAGCCTTGGAAGGTGATGTTTGCATCACCGTCGAGAGCATACTGAGCCATGTCGCGGCGGATGCCCGCAGTGACTGCTTCCTGATCGTCGGCAAGGGCGTCGAAGTTCTCGGACGAGAGCGTGTTCCACTCGCGCCATTCGCGGCCATAGCCAGCGGAGAAGATCGGCACCGGGTTGCCGCGATAGGCATAGGTGACCTTGTCGAGCGTGTTCGGCACCTGACCGGACATCGAGCGCTGGACCGAACCGGCGTCCGAAGACACGCGGTTGAGGTGCACGAGCTTGCCGATATTGACGGCCTTCGCCAGCGGCATGAGGTCTGCCATGTAGGCCTGACCTTCATCGTTCCGCATGACGCGGCGGGTGATGCCGTCGAGGTCGAGCCACGCATCACGCGGCAGGATGGACGCGGCGTTCGCCACGCTGGCAAGGCCGGTTTCCGAGCGGTGGAACCACTCGCGATTGACGCAAACCTCTGACCACCAGGCTTGGTGAGGTCGGGAGTTCGCGACAAGCTGTTCGTCGAAATAGCGCATGTCGGTATCTCCTATGCGGCTGCGGTGAGGTAGCCCTGGCTTGGACGGAAGCTGATCAGCTGTTCCGAGCCAGAGTTGTTGTTGTACGCCTCGGTCGAGTAGCCGATGACCTTGTCCGACGTGGAGGCGATCGCGAGCAGGCCGCCGGCCGCTGGCGTCAGGGGCGTGCCAATGGCGGTGATGTTCACACCGTTGGCGATGCGTCCGGCATAGATTTGCTCAGGGAGCAGCTCCATGCCGATGACGACGTCGTCAGCAGCGTAATCGTCGTCGACGCCCTTCATGGCGAGGTAGTTGTCCTGGGCGATCCAGACTTTGCCGACGGTGGTCGCCGCAGCATTGTCGAACTTGCCAGACGCGATCACCAGCAGGTTGCCCGGTGAGAGGTCGGCATCAGCCGCCGGAAGCTCAAGCACCTGCGGTTTGGCCTCGGAGACCGGGCCAAGATAGATCTTGTTGAAGCGCGCCATGGTCTAGCCCTCCACTTTCGGCAGCGTGAACGCTGGCTTGTCATTGCCGCCGTCAGCGACGAATGCACCGTTCATGGCCGCAGCCTTGCCAGGCTTGGCCTTCTCGGCGAGCTTGCGAGCCGCGTTGAGCGTCAGCTCGTCGGCGGTCTCTTTGTCCAGGAGGTTGGCCTTGACGATCTTCTCGCGAAGCTCGGTCAGTTCGGCCTCATCCTTGGCCTTCTGAGCGTTCTGAAGCTCAGTCAGGTTGTCGGTGAGTGGCTTCACAGCCTTCTCGACTGCTTCCGCAATCGAGTTCGCCAGCGTTTCTGGCTTGATCGCCTCCGAGAGGGTGTCAACCTTCGCGGAAAGCGCGTCGAGTTGTTCCTTCGACATGTCTGCTTTCTCCTTGTTTGCAGAGGGTTCCCGCTCGGAAGATGTGAACATCTCCAGTATCGCGGACTTAAGGCGCTCCATCATTGGAGCTCGTTCGCGCTGTTCCAGCGCTCGGGCGAGGTGATCCACCGCCCAATCCAGTTCGGTATCAGCTCGCTCAAAAGCAGAGTTGATGACCTCGATTTCTTCGGTTTCGCCCTTGGCATTGACGAACATGCCGACGCCCTGCTCAGGCGTTGCGGCCCCGTCCTCACCGATCAAAATAGCGTCGTGGTCGAAGACGATGTTGCGGGCGATGAATTTGTGACCTTCACTGCCGTCGCAGTTCTCCAGCTCGCAGAGCAGGCCGGTGCTCGTATGGATCGGCTCGCCCTTGTCGACAGCGTTCAGGACGGTGCGGCCGCCCTCCAGCTGCTTGGCGAACTCGATATCGATCACCTTGTCGAGAAAGACGCGGCCATTCTCGCGGCGGACGTTCTCGTTCCAAGCGCCGACCCATGAGGCGTTGATGCCTTCAGGCTCGCGCGCGCTCACGAAGACGCCGCCGACCTGCGGATGTCCGAAGGGAGCCGGTGTGCGATTGAGCGATTTGTAGGAGCGCTCGATCTCGTCAGCCGGGTACTTGATGTCATTCATGACGACGTCATCAGGCAGCGTAGCCGATGGGATGATCATGAGGTCGCGGCCGTTGCGCTTTTCACGGCGCGCAGCCTTGGTGTTTGCGAGCGAACGAACGTTCACCCGGACGTGCTTGTTCATTGTCTTGGTTTCCTTCAGGCAGCAGCCGCGGCGGGCGGCTCGGTGTCGAGGCCTGCAGCAGCGTCCTCGTCTTCGGCGCCGGGCTCGTCCCGGTATTTCTCTGCGTCGCTCAGGGGTTCATATCCGGCGGTTGCGCGGATCTCTTCGCCGGTAAAGACGATCTCGCCGGAGTCGCGCATCTTCACGTTCACGTCGGCCATCTTCGTGGCGCGTTCGATCTTCTGCTCCTCGGTGGCCTCGGTGAGAGCCTCCCAGTCGAGATTCCAGTCGCGCTCCGGCAGGATGTTGAACCGCTCCAGCCGATTGATGACGGCCATGATGGCCGGGATGACCCGGTTCACGCGGTGCGAGGTACAGGTCAGGGCCCATTCGTCGGCGTCTTCACTGCTTGCCCGCTCACCTGTCTGGGAGCCGAGCAGGATTTTCATGGGCATACGGATCGATGCAGCGAAGCTCTGGAGTGTAATCAGCGCGAAGTGCTCCGGGCTTGCGAGGGTAACCTGCATCGCCTTCGCCTGAATGCCCTGCAGCCAGAGCATGGTGTCGAGGCCCTTGTTAAAGTCAGCGACCTGGTCGCCCATCTTCTCCTGCAGCTCTTCAACTGACACGCCCATGCCCTTGGCCATGTCCGCGATGTTGATTTCCTTGTCGGTTTCGAGCGCGATGCCGCCTTTGGCGTTCTTCCAGAAGCCCTCGCCACCTGAGCCTTTGATCTTCTCGATATCGATGAGGTCGTTGAAGCCCGGCTTCAGGAAAGAGCGGCCATGAACCGTGCCATCCTTGGAGAAGATGACGACGCGGTCAGGATGCACCTCGAAAGCCCGGTTGTGGCCCTGCTTGTCCTCACCGACCGATGCTTCCTGGAACTGGAACATCGTCGGCTTGCCGTAGTTTTCCGACAATTCATCGGTGTCCCAGCTGGAGACGCGAAGTTGCCCCTCCCATGCCGGGATTATCTCGACCAGCCCCTCCAGCCCGCCGGGAACAGTATCGACCGGTTCAGAGAACCGTTGGCTGTCAGCCACACGCAGGATCACGCCAGCGTACTTGCCGACCAGCGAGCGCGTGTCGGCCTCCATGAGCTGCTGCCAGAAGCGGAGGTCGCTGAAGCGCTGGCGGATGTCCGACTCTAGCGTCGTCTCATCATCGCTGGCCTCGCTTTCGAGCAGCGATGGATGTGTCTGCCAGACCTTCTCGACGGTACGGTCGACAGCAGCCGTGGCGAGGCCGTTGCGCTCATACATGCGGTAAAGAAGGTTGAACTCCAGATGTTCCGGCCAGCCGAAATCCTTGTAGTGATCGTGCTTGGTGCTCGCACCCGGAAACCAGTCAGGGAACATGCCAGAAAGGGTGCGAGCCCGGTTCACGAGCATCGATAGAATGCCGGTATTCGACGTCATACACGATGCCTCTTTGATAAGAGCATGCCCGCATAGTTGCGCTGCTCTCCGAAGTTGATGTTGTCGGCGGCGATGACGGCGTCAGCGAGGTTATGGGACTTCACGCCCAGGTCTTTCTTGAGCTTCGCCTTCGGCACGACGCGCTTCTTGCCCTCGCTCTCGACCCACCAAGGCACGCAAAGCTCTGTGAACAGCGCGTCGAGCTTTTCCCGGCCCATTTCAGACGAGAATGAAAGCACGTCCTCCGGCTTGATCGCCTGCCCCCGGACGACGGCATTGAATGTCAGCATCGCGCGACGAGCCGTGTTGGCCCACGCCTGCGACTTCAGGTTCAGGTACTCGTCTTTGTTAAGCGGGCTGTTCTTGTTCTGTGGGTCGCTCGGCTTGTCGCCGTCCATAACCGAGCCGCCGGCATGAAACGCATAATGTTCAACATCCGCTCCCGACGCCTCATTCTGCTCATCGATGTAGCCACCAACGAAGGCGCCGACGCCGATCGTGTCATATGAGACGCAGGCCCTTGCCCGCTTTGCTTTTGCCCAGACCTGTTTCGCGTTCTGGACCAGCTCATCCTTGCCGGACGCCCAGTCTTCGGCCTCCGTGAAGACGCCCTTGATCTTGTCAGCGGTGGCGCACTTGTCTTCGCCGTCGTCTGCCGGGTCGAAGCCGATCACGTTCCGGCCGGTAAGCTCCAGATCCAGAACCTTGTGCGCGTCGACGCATGCATCCAGCCAGCGCCGCTTGAAAATGGAAAGCTCGCTGTCGCCTAGCGGAATACCGCCATAGACGTGCTCGAACATTTCCGGGTCGCGCTCTCGCATCGCCTCGATGTCTCGAAGCGCCTTCTGCGAGAGGAACGGGTTCTCGGTGTAGTCGATCTTCCGAACCACCGTGTGAGGTGGCGGGTTCACGACGAAGTTCTTCCAGACGAAGTCCGTGACGAGCTTCGGGTTGAACAGAAGGATTGCAAGGCTGTCTTCCTTGCGGATCGTAGGGCCGATCACGACCCACTGATCTTCGGTCAGCTTTTCGGCTTCCTCGACCCAGAGAATGTCGACGTCGGACGTGCCCTTGATGTCTTCGAGGTTCCGCTCGATGCCATAGAAGATGAACTGGGAGCCTGAGCGGCGGTGAATGATCGTCGTCTTCTGGACGTCGTACTCGTCAGTCAGCCCAAGATGATCGATTGCCCATTTCAGCTCGGTGTAGACCGAGTCCTGAATGCGGTTCTGAAACCGACGGATACACAGCACGCGCATCATCACCGGAACATGGTTGACCAGGCGCACTAACTGACAGGCGGTGTCCCGTGTTTTCGAACTGGATCGACCGCCATGCAGAACGGCTTGGTCGGCGCCGCCAAGAAAGACCTCTTCCCAGAAATCCCAGAGGTTCGGGTTCGTGAGGTGTGTGCTGTCCTCTAGCTCTTTTCGTCTCGCAGCACTTCGCGCCATGTTCTGTCTTCGGACTGCCTCCAAGTGCCAGGCTCGCCGGTCTCCTGCTTTGCGGGTGCGTGGCTGCCCTGCATCTTGTTGGCTTCGGCAATGGCGGAAACGGCGACACGTGGGTCTGTTTCCTCGGCTCTCTCAGTGATGCGCTTCAGCGCTTCGAGCCGGTCAGCCGCAGACCATTCTGCCTTTTCGGAGACGCGTTCCTGTATCTCGGCGACACGCTTCAAGATGCTTTCATTTGCTTTCAGCCGGGCAGCGTTGCCACGGTTCGGCTTGTAGCCAGCGGCTTCATAGGCTTCGTCGGCAGTCTTGCCCTTGGCGAGGCCCTGAGCGAACTTCTCCCACTTGCCATTCTTCAGAGCGGTCATTTGATATCGAGAAACGCTGCGGTTTCACCCTTTGATCAATGTTGTGCGGTGTCTGGCCCGTGAGACATGAAGCCAGAGGTTAAGGTCCGGCCTAGCCGCCTATGACCTTCGTCGCCTTCCACCGCCCATAGATGCCGATGACGACGCCGATCAGTGCGCCGAGACCGGAGAGGCCGACGACAAGGGCCTCCTGTTCCTCTGGCGTGATCACGTAGCCAAAGCCCCCGGCGATGAGCGAGACCAGAGCGACGATGCCGCCCCAGATGCCACGGGATGCGAGCGGGTGTTTGCCCAGGCCTGAGAGTTTCGGGGACAGGATGGTCATGGGTCTGGCTTTCGATGGGATCCGGCTTTGCGAGAAAGAAGTCAGCCGACCGGGCTAAATAGTGGTCAGCTCGAAGAGGAGAAATTGATGAGTAAGAAACAGGACCCGGCATACGGGGACAAACTGGCAGAGATCGTCGCTGAGCAGCGAGGTCTGCTGGTCGACGACCTTCAGGCGCTACAGCGTCATGATCGGGTTTTGCCCGCTGATGATCCGTACATCGAAGAGCTGGAACGCCGTGTGTGCGACCGGTCGGAACTCATTTCCAAGATGGAGATGGGCGTGACGCACCACTCGAGCCAGTGATCCTGGCATCACCGTCCGGCCTGCTTGCAGCTAGTCGAGAGTGAGGAGGAAACGCGCTGAGGGCGAGACCGGACGGTGAATTTGAGATGGTGACTTGAGGCCGCTAGCGGGGATTGAACCCGCGACCGTCGCCCGTGGGCGCTGCTCATTCCAGCTGAGCTTTAGCGGCGCAGAAGATTTTGGACACATTGAGCCTATCGCGGCTCTCTGCCTCGCTGCGAGGCTAAGCCACTGTGGGCCTTCTCCCCGCGTCTCGGCTGCTATGGCTGACGTCGGATCGGGAGAGGTGATATTCACCTTACGTTCCCCGCTATCCAGCTTTGTAGAGCTTGTCAACGGGCACCTCGACTTCATACTCGCTGCTGAGGATCGGGATCTTCACCGTTGCCATCTTCTCGGTGATGTCTGTGACCTTGCCGCGGACATTGTCGAAGCCCTGCCAGTTGATGTCGACGATATCGCCGGTGCGATACTCAAACTCTGTCCACATGTTCTTGTAGACTTCGTTGTCGGTATAGACGCCCGCACGCTCATTCGAGAGCATCTTGTAGACCTGTCCGCTGTTCAGCTTCGCAGGGCGACCATTGATGCAGACCACGCCCTTGATGAAATGCATTTCGCGAAGTTCGTGGATCGGGAAGGTGCCAGCATCGAAGGCGATGAGAACGTAGGATGGCATGATCGCCTTCGCCACATAGGTGCGAGACTTCGCATACCGGTTCTTCCGCCGGAGGATGTTCTTCAGCGGGACAGCGACTGTGTAGCCCTTGTTCCGCAGGATGTGGGAAATCCTGACTTCCTTCTGAGGTGGCACACGAAAGGCGTACCAGTCGCGGTCATCAGTCCGGACTTGTCGTGCGCGGTATTCGTTTGCCATGGAGCGGGCCTTTCAGTGTTTGGGAGCGAGTAAGTCTGAGCGCGACCGTCTGGATGCGCGTACCGCTGGCTTTGAAGCTTTCGGGCGGCAGGTCAGAGAACATTCGCTCGAAGCGCGGGGCATTTTTCTCTGCCCATGCGCGGAACTTCTGATGTTTGGCGCTTTCGCCAATCTCAGCAGTGGCCGGCAGTATGGCGATCAACCGACCGCCTGGCTTCAGCCAGTCGAAAGCGCGCAGTACATGATCCATCCAGTGCGTGCCGTAGAATGGCGGGTTCATGATTACCCAATCAAATTCGGCGCGCGGCTTCAGGTCGAGAAAGTTTGCCCGAATGATCTCAACGCCTGACAATGAAGGGATGCGCGCAGCCCGGCTTGCATCGACCTCCACGGCGGTAATTTGGGCAGCCCGATGCGCATGAAGTTCGCGAACAATTGCGCCCTCTCCGGCGCTCGGCTCCAATACTCGCAGATCACGAAAATCATGGTCGCGAAGCAAGTTCATGATCACCTCATCCGGCGTCGGGTAGAATTGCAGGTCTTTCGCTAATGCCGTGCCGGGCTTCAGCTCTTCGCCGCGTTCGGCAGCGTCGGGAATGACCTCGCCATAGTAGGCGGCAAGTTCCTGATTGACCTTCTCGACCAGATCCTTGCGCGTGAACCAGAGATGCGCGTTTCCGTTCTTGAAGGTGCGGACGCGGAAGTATCGGGTCTCGACTTCGCCTTGGCGTGGCCCAGAGATGCCCCCGGCCCGCTGCTCCTGTATCGCATCACTCAGGGCGCGCGGTTCTGGCCCCTGCCCGTCCAGAGTGGCGAATGCGCGCTCGATATCAACAAGCGTGTCGTGGGCGCGGTTGCCGTAGCTGATGAATCCCATGTCGTTGAGGAAATGGGTCAGGATTATCCGCGCGCCGAACTTGAACACATCGTGAGACTTGAAGCGGCGATCTAGGCTGGAGAATGTTCGCGCAAGCCCTCGCTGAAAGATTAGGCGGGAGTCGGTCAAAAGGCCTGCAAGCGTGGCCTCAATGTTTTCTTCGGTTACTTCTGGCGCTGACTCTTCCAGCGATGCGCGCCATGCCTCCTTATCGTCCGCATCCATGAGGTTGAGGAAGTTGAGCCGGTCAGCCAGACCATCCCAGATGCTCGCATCAAGCTCTTGGCGGAAGGCGTCGCGCGCTTTCTCTGCATCGTACCCGTATGGGAGCTCGAACGCTTTCAGCTGGCGGGTGCGGTCATCCCTGCGATCGTGGTGGCGGCGACCGAAGGATGCGCGAGCGAGAATGGCTGAGGCGCCCTCACGGGCCGCATGCGCACTGGACAGCAGCTCGGTGGCTTCTGCGAACTTCGCGAGCGCCGCGTTCCGATCAGCGACAATGCGTTCAATCGGCAGCTGAAGATCAGGGAGGGTTTGCGTCATGCACTACGCCTCCTGGACCGGCTGGACAATGCCGCGCTTTGCGGTGAGGGCCTTGAGCGCCTTCATGCCTTCGGAGGTGTCGAACTTCACCGCTCGACGAAACCAGTCCATCGGGAATCCATCAACGCCCGCAGCATCCAAGGGCGAGGCGAGCTCGTTGAGCCTGAGCAGCGGCCCCCTAACAATCAGGCGTTTGTCCTTGCCGAACTCATACACGCCTGCCGGCACATAGCCTTGGACGGTGTACTCGCCGCCAATGCGGGGCGTATGCTCAAGCATGAACCAGCGGCGCACCTCGTCCTCAGCGTCCCAGTCATTCGAGACGCATCGAACTCGTTCATTTATGTCGAACACGACCACCCTCCTCGGTTGGCTCTTCTTTGCGCTCCTGACGCGGCCAGAGATTCTGTGGTCGGCAGGCGCCGTTTGCATCCCGGTTCGGTGTCCAGGGCGACCATGGTTGCGGGGTGATCATGCGACTTTCCTCGGAGCTGGTTTTCGCACCCGCGCCCGGCGCCCGTTCCGGCAGAGCCGGAGGTAAAGCGCATGGTCGTGCCTCTGCAGGTTCGAGCGAAGGGTGCTTCTCGACATGCCGAGCTTTTCAGCGGCGTCCTTGATGCTGCCACCCAGCGGAGCAAGCTTTCGACAGGTGGCGATGCGCGAGGCGATGAGATCGACGCTGACCATCAGATTTCACCGAGCGCGATGAGGTAGGTTTCGAGGACTGCGTCCTGTTCTTCGCGCTCCTGCCGATCGATCTTGCGAAGCTTCACCACGGATCGAAGCGCCTTGGTGTCATAGCCCATGGCCTTTGCCTCGGCGTAGACATCCTTGATCTGGTCGGCGACCTCCTTCTTCTCGTCCTCAAGCCGTTCGATGCGCTCGACGGTGAGGCGAAGCTTCTCGCGAGCCGCTTCGGTGAGCCTGCCTGCGTCCATGGGTGGCTTAGTTGCTTCAGGAGCGTCCGGGAACATGTCGACGCTTTGAGCCGCCTTTGCTGCGGCTCGGTGAAACTCTGTCTCCGACATGGTGATCGGCTCAACGCCCGGGCCGCTTATGGTGACGGTCGAATTGCCTCCAAGTAGTTCGCGCTTCCCGGCGTGGTTCGGCTTCGACACGAAGCCCTTTTCCTCTAGATGCTCCATGATGGCAGCGGCTCGGTTGTAGCCGATCGTCATCTTGCGCTGGATGAATGAGACCGATGCGCGGTCGTTCTCGATCATGATCTCGCGGGCCTGCTGGACCTTAACGTCGAAGTCCTGATCCATGACCATGTTTCCGTCAGCCATTGTCTTTTCCTCCTCTGATGGCCTTCAATTCTGGTTGCTGTGCGGGGGTCGAAGGCCGATCCAGCTCAAGCCGGACGCCTGCCTTCAGCAGAACGGGCCGGAGCGACTGGCCAAGCTTCTCAAGGGCGTACTGGCCGTTGACGAGGAAGGCCCCGTCTCGCCAGCCCGTGATGCAGGTGACAAGCTTTTCGATGTCAGAGAGTTCGTGCCCAGTCCCGGCGGCGGCGCGCAGCTCCTCAAGAGCAAGCGCGCCGTCAGGCGGGAGGGTTGGATATAATCCTTTAGGATTATCCAACCCTTTGGGTTGGTTGCTTGAGCTTTGCTGTAGCTGAGCTTCGGCAGCGTCCTTGTTTTCTTTTCGCTTTTTGGCGGAGTTTGTTCCGCCCTTCTTCCCCCGAGCGACGTAACTACGACGCTTCTCCGAAACATCGGCCAGAGTATCGGTCACCTTTTGATGGGATATCTGACCTTCAGAGATGATGAAAAACGGCTTCAGTTTCGCCCATATTTTTGGCCACGTACGAGTCGAGCATCGGGCGATCTCTCGAAGCTCGGACTCGTCATAGGGAAGCGCTCCGCCTTCATCCCAGAGAGCGATGAGCAGCAGGATGTAAGCGCCGTGTTCTGGCGCTTTCAGGCGGCGTGTCTTGCGGAGATAGTCGCCCGTGTAGAAGGGCATGAAAGCGTTAGCCACGGTGCGCCTCCACCATCTCAGTTGGATAGAGGACGTCTTTTCCACCCAGCCAATCGCGCTTTCGCAAGACTTCGCAGACGGCGCGCTCAACCCTCGTAACTGGATAGGTCTCGGCAACGTAGCGAATGCAATCGGCTTTGTGCTTCGGCAGTCCGATCATGGGGTCGAGAGCAAGCTTCAGTCGCGGATACTCACTCGTCCAAATCATTGCCGCGAGAGCAGCGGGAGACAGGCCATATCCGTCACCTCGGTGCAGTTTGCTTTGATCGATCGCGCGAAGATTTGAGGCGTAGCGAATGCCAGTTTCGCTGCATATCTGATCCCAACGGTAGCTAGTTGATGCCTCAGCCCCTGGCGGAAGTATCAAAGTCCATTCAGGAGGCTCATGCCGCTTGCAGGCGGCGACAAGATCAGGGCTTGGGAGCAGGTAAACCTGCCGACACACTCGCGGGTACATCTGCCCCTGCAGCTTCAGTCGAGACGCAGAATCGCCGTCCCCTTTTACCTCCACGCCGATGATCTCATCTTCGCAGATGGCGGCGACGTCTATGAGCGCCCCGCCATACTCAGCAAGGCTGAACTCGAACAGTATGTGAGCCTCTGGCTTGCGAGCGCGAAGCCATTGCGCGGCGAGCGTCTTTAGGTCGTCAGCTATCACGCGGCCCTCCTGACGCTCTCAGCGCCCTCGACAGCATCTTCCGACGGCACGAAGGTGCCAGCGTGCCCTATCCGGTGATGTGCCTCGCAGTACGGCCCGTGAGTGGCCTTGCAGCCGCAGAAGGTCATGTCTTCGCCGTCGCCCTCCGGCCAGCGGCAGACGCCCGCTGCGAGGTCGTCGAATGCGATGCCCTTGTGTTCGGGAATCGGTGCCGATCGCTTCCGACGCCGCTTCACATGCTTGCTCTGTGGCGGACCTGTCCGAAGACGCTTTGTGGTTGCACCGTCAGGCGTGGCAGTCCGCTTCCTCGGTTTGCGCTTTGTCTTGCCCGGGTCGGACGGCACGGAATGCACCAGACCCATGCGATGACGTTTGCCGATCACCGTGTTTCGGCTGACCTTCTTGCCGGTCAGTTCAGACAGGCGGGCAGCGATATCTTCACCGCTCTTTCCGTCATGGAACATGTCGGAGAGGATGCGCTCGGTTTCTTGGTTCCAGATGCTCATGACGTGATCCTGAATCTCTGACCGATGGGGGTCATAGAGAATTTTACTTCAGCAACGCTGGGGGTGGCGGCTGTGAGTGTGTCGGCCCAATGGCTGCGGGGCCTAGCGCACCCGCAGTGGCACCGGTTGGCGGTGAGGGTTCGATCTAATTCGCTCATGAGGCCATTCTCCCATGAGCTGTGAAAGCGTCACTTTTGGCATCAAACTTCCCTGCCTCGTTGCCCCAGCTGTCCCAGCCCTCACGAGACTGCCGACTGAACAGCTCAAGGCGGCGCGCGCCGGGCATCAAAGCCTCAGCGGCCGCGAATGCTTCTTCGGGTTTGCGCGAGTGCTCACGGACAGGGCCCATGACGACGCTGCGGACGTTCTTTGCGGTCTCAGGATTGCCGTTCGTTGCGATCAGGAACGGCTCATTCGCGCTCCGCAGGCGGTAGCCGGTCCCGAACGCAATCTTGCCGGTCGCCGTGGTCTTCACCCAAGTGCCAGCCGTGACAAAGCGAAAGCCCCATGCCTTCACGACCTCAAAGGCCTGATCGAGCATCGGGTTCGTCGCCCATAGCCAGAGCAGGCAATCAGAGGCGGCTAAATGGCCAACCGGAAGGGCCTTGATGGTCTGCAGCGACTCGCACTGATAGTGCTTCTGCGCTGCCTTCTCGTGGCCTTTGTACGAGTATGTCTCGAACAGCCACGGAGGGTCTGCCATAATCAAATCATAGCTGAACGGCTGCAGGGGTTCGAAAGGCCACGTCATGCCGCCCTCGCCTTCAGCGCATCGACAGCGCGCTTACCGGCTGCGGTGAGGCCATACGCCCATGCAGGCGCGTTCCTGGCTGTGCGAACGCCCTCTAGCCGGACACGCTGAAGCAGCTCACCGAAGGCTTCCTTCGTCAGCTCTGAACAGCGCGGGCGGATATCGAGGAAATGCTCTCCGAGCGTGGCGGCAATATCGTCGGCGCCCTGGGCACCATGTTCGGCAACGTGCACAAGCACCTTACGGCGAAGGTCACCGGCCTTGCCATTCCAGCGCTTTGCGGCCTCGGCAGAGTCTCCCCCGCCCTTTGAGCCTGTCTCGCCCCGGTATGGACCGCCCTGCCCTACAGCCTGCGTGCCAAGCACGCCGGGTGCATTTCGTGACCACTGGTCGAAGTGCATCTGACAGCATGGCGAAACGTCGCCGGAGCCATCAGGCCAGTGATATTCCTTCGTCGCTGGCACTCGCAGGAGGCCAGAGTGAGTGCAGCCTTCGCAATACCGGGTCATGCCGCGCGCTCCTGAAGGAACGTGCCGTCAGCAAGCGCTTGTCGCGTCTCAGCATCGAGATAGTAGCCAGTGCCCCAGAGCGTGTGGATATGGACACCGAAGGGCGCAAGTTTCTTGCGGGCCTTGCAGATGAAGACATCGACGATCTTCGGCTCGGTGTCCGCGCCTTGCCGGTCGCAAAGCGCGCGATGCGCCAGCTCTTTCGACATGCGCTCGTTCTTCACCAAGAGAGAGAGTAGCAGCGCTTCAGCGCGCGTCAGACGGAAGTCGACCGGACAGCACCAGTCGTCGCCATAGAGTTCAGCCTCCAGCTGCGAGATACGCTCGCGCAGCTCGTCATTCTCTGCCTCAAGGGCGTCGATGCGTTCACGATCGAGGCTCATGACAGCCTCACAATCACTTCAGCGAAGCAGTCAGCAGGCGTGCCGCCATTGTCAGACCGATAGGCCTTTGCGCGGTCGATGAGCTTCTCCTGCCCGTACAAGCGGAACACATCGACGATCTGCTGATCTGTCAGTTTGCCCGCGTGCTCACCTTCCCAGATGAGGCGAACGAGACCGCGAAGGACCGGCGACTTTATAGGTGCTAGCTTGCCCTGAATGCCGAGCGAGACAGCACGCTTTACCCAGGCTGGCCCGCCCTTCTTGGCAAGCTGGCGCAGAGCGCCAATGCACATCAGGTCTCCTACCTTGTAGGTCGAAGTGGGGTTCTTCAGAACGCGACCGCCCGCGCTATCAACACCTTGCTGGATCTCGACGGCAATCTCGTCTCCGGCCTTCAGCTCAGCATGGAAGACCTGCATGTCGGTCATCTGGACACGATCACGGTTGAGACCGACGAAGGCCTCGGCGCGCTTCTCAACAGTGCGGGCGCCCGATACGAGACAGGGCAGCTCAGCAATCTGCTTATGGCTCGCCGCTGCGATCGCGGTGTGCTGACCGTCGATGACTTCGAACTTGCCGTCACCCACGTCGATTACCGAGAGAGCCTTCAGCTTCGCCCAATCAAAGTTGGCGACAATCTTTCGGATTGCCGACACAGAGCGCTCACTCAGCGCGCGCTGGTACTCGTCATTGATGACGAGGCAGTCGAGTGGCAGCCACTTCAGCTCAGGCAGGTCTGACACGGTGGCCGGCGTCACGCCGGCGATGCTGATTGCCTTTATTGGTCTCAGGTTGTCAGTCATCGCCCTGCCTTCCTTCAGTAGGGAGGCCGAGCAGCTTCTTCGCCCTTTGGATCAGCGTGTTCCCACGCTCAGTGTGATGCGAGCCCTTCTTGATTAGCCGCTCACCCTTCAAGATCATCCGTGAAGCCCGCAAGCGCGTCGCGAATGAGGGCGAGTTCTCTTTCAGCCGCGAGGGCTGCTGCTCGTTGTTGCTCAACTTGGGCCTCCAGTTCAGCTATGCGCCCGGCGGCCTCGGCAGGCTCGTATGCCCTGTCGAGCATCGGCTTGAAGCCAGCGCGGATAAGCTGGATTTTGTGCTTGTTTGATGGGAGCTGGCCTTGCCGCCAGCCGTTAACGGTGCGGGTGTCCACCACCACCTTTCGCGATTGCAGGTCTGCTGCCTGCGTCTCGCCAGACGGCCACCGCGCCACCTGAAAACGCGCCCATCTGCGCGATACGATGGCCGTCAACATTTCGTCGCCAAAGTCGGAATTGCTTTGCATGCTCAGCTCCACGAGATTGTTCCTCGTGGAGCGGCAGAACTCAGACAGGAGCGGCCATGACGACAGATGCGAGAGCCAGACGCCAGGTAAGCGAAGGGCTGGCTCTCATGATTGAAGGAATGAAGAAGGTGCGGCTCGGTGTGGAAATTGAGCGCACCCTTCATGACACGAGCGAACCGGACGGAGCCACGCGAAGCTCCGTCCGGCCTACGCCGTGTGCGCAACTGAGGGGGAAAGCGCCGCACACAGACGTTCAGTGAAATTGAGCCGGGATTGACGCGCTTTTGCTGGAAAACCACACCAAAACCAGTACGGGCAGCGCGCCCTTGTTTGACGTATAGGTCCGCCGCGTCTCCTGTCCCGGGATGGACTGACGCAAAGGAAGAAAAGCCCCGCGCAGCCGCAAGGCCACGCAGGGAGTTGCTGCCGCAAGAAGAACAGTGAGAGCGGCAGACGAGCCTCATGAGCGGCGCTCCCGCCACCAGCGGACAGGCCACAAGGCAGCGCAGAACAGCGTCAGGCCAAAGACCTGGAACGCCGCAATTCGGGTATCATCACCAGCGCGCCAGACAATGACGCGCTGGTTCATGTCGTAGAGGCCGATGGCAAGGTAACCGAGAGAAAGGACAGCGCAGATCATGCCGCCGCCTCGCTTTCAGCGTTCAGTCCAGCGATGGCCCGATTGGTCAGGTCAACGGCTTCTGCCTCCGATTGGTCTTTGCTTTTCAGGAATTGGATAATGGCGTCTCGTTCCCCTCTCGGGAGCGCGCCGCTGTCGTTCCAATACTGGACGGTGGACGGCGCTTTTTCGAGTTCGCGCGCGAGCGGGCGGATACCGCCGGCAAGGTCCACAATTTTTGCTATCGCCGTCATCATGTACGAAGGTGTACGATTGTGTCGGACGATTTGTCAATGACTTGCACGTTGATTTCGTACACTGACCTGACGTCAGACCACGAGATGTCAGATGCACGCGAGAAATTGAAAGAGCTGCGAGGCCGCGCCGGTCTCAGCATTCGGGCCATGGCCGAAGCTCTCGGCTTCAACAGCCCCTCCTCATATCAATACTATGAAGAGAACGAGAAATTCGTAGGCGGGATGCCTTGGCCGTTCATCAACAAACTGCGTGAGGCTGTCGAGGGAAAAGGCGAGCCCGCGATCTCGAAAGCGGAGATTGCCAAACTAGGCGACATGTCGGCGATCGAGGCCCCCGCCGTTTCGCTGTCTGCGAAGAAGCCCCCTGCCCCCTCCGACGATTTTCTGACCGTGCCAATCTATGACTTGCGCGCGAGTGCTGGCCCTGGCGCCCTCGTCGAGGATGGTGAGCCTATGGGCTATCAGCCATACCGCAGCCAGCAGCTCGCCCGGTTGACGCGCTCTTCTACTGACAGCCTTGCGGTCATCACCGTTGGCGGCGACTCAATGTGGGAAACGTTGCATGACGGTGATCAGGTCCTCGTCGACCTTTCGGTCAACCGAATCGTGCGCGACGGGATCTACATCCTCAGCTTTGAGGATGAATTGCTCGTGAAGCGCTGCCAGCGAGACCTTGAGACGAAAGAGGTCATCGTGAAATCCGACAACCCGGTGTACGATAACTTCCGCATCAGCTCCGCCGACAAGTTGAATGTGATCGGCCGGGTCATCTGGATAGGTCGTGCGCTGGGTTAGTCTGGCGTTCGATGCTTTATGAAGTCGATGTCGCGCTTCAGCGATTGCACATCGAACATGGCTGATCGGGCCTCGTTTCGGATCTCATAGAGCATGTGAAAGCACCTCTCTAGCAGGAAGATCACGATCAACTCAAACCAGTGCGCCAGGCACCATTGAAAGGCGCTTTCCAGCCAGTCCATGTCAGCTCCTATGGCAAGGTTGCTAAAGCCTATAGGGCTTCGCGGGTGAGTCTTGATACGCAGGATCGCTGGCGCGCAAGTGCAGTTCGGCCAGCGTGGCGCGGAGCATATTCGACTCATTGCGAAGCACGAATGTCAGGCGCAGCACAAGACCGGCTATGAGGGCCAATCCCGACAATACGAACATCTCGTAATAAACCAGCGCAGCGAAGCCTGCGAAACAGAGCCATTGACCGATGCGCCAGTAGACATAGCCGAAGGCGTCGAGAATGTTAACGATCACCCGGTTTCCCAAGAAAAAGTGAAGCGACCTTTCGGAATGCTCTTCCAAGGTCTCGCCAGTATATCTTTTCATAATCGCCACTCCCCCCTTGATCCAATTTCGACGCGCCCTGGGACTAGTTCAGACCCATAGTGTCGTTCGCCGCATTAAGGCGAGCCATAGCGTCCAGCACAGGCATGAGCATCGTCATCAATTCCGCGGTCATCTCTTCGTTTGAAACCGGCTCATCATCGCGAGTGGTCGCCTGTTCAGCGCAGTAGAACAGAAAGTCGAGATCGATGTTTGCGGCCCTGCTACACCATTCGGACCCCTCGATAGCTGCTAGTCTATCACTGGCGCACCGATCCAATAGCATCGCCGCCTGATCTGCGCGCGCTTGAGCGTACGCCATACCATTCCCGCACTTGTCCTTATCTTCCGGCCCCCACGGGTCTTGAGCCAGCGCAGCCATGGCAAAAATGCTGCTCGCTGCAGCGCAAATCCAAAACCTCATATCGCTCCCCATTTTCGCCCTTAGAGCGTATGCCGTATGAATTTGTACGACAACGTACGAAAAAATAGGTTGACCGACGTACGAGGCTTTCGTACATTCCTCTCAACAGACGAGAGGACACGACATGCCACGCATCACCTTCGCCCCCGATCCGAACCTGCATGACGGCGCGCCCTTCAGCATAAGCGCTTACGACTGCCCAGAGGGCGTCGGCTACACCAACCACAAGGCTGGCATGATTGTCTGCAAGACGCAGATGCCACGCGAGCTGAGCGTCATGCGCTGGGGCAAGCGCGGCATTGAAGTGCTGCACGAAGAGACCTTTCCTCTCGAGGCCAGCCTTCGCGATGCCGAGGCCCGCCTTGCCGAGTTGATCGAGCTTCACCGTCCTGAACTGTTTGAACAGGCGGAGGCCGCGTAATGACGACCCTCGTCAACCTCTCCGCCCGCGATATCGTCGCCCAGTCCAAGCGCTTCCGCGCTGAGGTGCAGAGCGAGTATCAACGCGAACTCCTGACCAAGCTCCGCGAGAAGTGTCAGGCCATGATGGGCTTGATTGCCGTGCATGGTCTGGACGTACTCCACCGCGCTCGCCTGCAGGGCAATCTGATCGCGACCGCAGCGCTCAACCTTCCAGAAGAACAGGCCGTCGCCTTCCTTCGCTTGGCGGCGGTACCAGACGACTTCGAGCATTGGATGGAGCTTCGCCTCTACTTCGATCGTGTGTGGTGTGACACCGCGCGGTTCGATGGGGATCGGTCTGGCGGGGTGTCGGTATGAGTTACTGCATTGATCGCCATACAGTGCGCTGCCCGGCTTGCGGCAAGTACGTCTCGCCAGACGCCGACGACACCTACTTCGTGCCCGATCCGAACGAAGAGGGATTCGTGCGAGCTTGCTGCAACAAGGCCTGCAGCGACGACCTCGACGCCCGAACGACGGTCCACCCAATGCAGCAACGCGCCGCTCACCTCACCGTCGAGGCACAAGCCGCGCTGAAGAAAGCTCTGCAGTCTCGCGACCCGGTAGCCATCGAAAACGCGCGCCAGATGGAGCGTGACGCAGACACCGCATGGCGGGCTTTCGACAACATTAGAGCAGAGGAGATGGCCGATGCCTGATAGCGCACGCCTCAACCTGATCACCCAGCCGGGCATCTATGACCTCGACATGGACACCTATCACAGCCAGTGCTGCGAAGGTCCGTCTATCTCGTCGGGTGGCCTGCGGAAGATTGAAAACGAAAGCCCGGCCCACTTCTGGTGCCAGGCATCGGGACTGAACCCTGACGCCATAGCCCAGCCGCGCAAAGCTGCTTTCGAGTTCGGCAAAGCCGTTCACGCCCTGCTGTTCGATGATCAGGAGGAAATCTCTCGGCTGGTTGTCTGCCCCTATGACAATTACAAGAAGCAGGTCGCCAGAGACTGGCGAGACGCGCAGTGGGCTGATGGCAACATAATCATCACGGAAGATGATTTTACCGCCATCAAGGCGATGCACGACGCCCTGGCCGCTGAGCCAAATGTCCCGGAACTGCTCACCGCTGGTGAGCCCGAAAAGTCGATGATCTGGAAAGATCAGGAAACAGGCGTCTGGCTGAAGTCGCGACCGGACCGGATTCCGACTGATGCCGTCCTCGCTGACCTGAAGACATGCGACACCGCAAATCCACGCATCCTCAACACCGAAATCGTGACGCGCGGCTATCACATGCAGATGGGCCTCGCAGCTGAGGCCGTGAGGATCCTCACCGGACAGGAAGTCACCGACGCCTGGCTCGTCTTCGTTGAGAAGACGCCGCCCTATGCCGTCACGACCGTGCGGCTCGGTGACGAGCTGATGGACTTCGGCATTCGCCAGTGCCGACGCGCAATCCGCAAGTTCGCGGACTGCCTGCGAGACAATGACTGGCCCTTCTACTGCGAGGGCCCAATCACCCTGCACGGACCGGAATGGTTCACGAAGAAACTGGAAAAAGAGCTGGAGGCTAACCTGCTATGAGCAACGAACTTGAACCCGTCGAGAAAGCCAAGAGCCTTGGCAGCGAACTGACCATCTCAAACCGTGGCGGCGGCTTCCTGCCCGCTCCCACGTCCGTGAAGGATGCGATCGATTTCGCGCAACTCATGGCGAAGGCTGGCCCATGTGTCGGCGCTGCGTTCCGCGGCAATGTCGGCTCCTGCCTCGCCATCTACATGCAGGCTGGACGCCTCGGCATGGACCCCTTCGCGCTTTCGACGAAGGCCTATCTCGTCAACGACAACATCGCCTATGAAGCGCAAGCCGTTGCCGCCATGGTCTACGCGTCTCCCGTTCTCGTGGGGCGCCTGCACTTCCGGTACGAAGGCGAGGGCGAAGAGCGCAAAATCTTCGTGACCGGCCGCGTCAAAGGTGAGCCTCAGCTCTGTGAGTACGAGAGCCAGCCTCTCCGAGTCATGCGCAAGGGTGGCCGCTCGCCTCTCTGGGAAAAAGACCCTGACCAGCAGATGGCCTATTACGCGACCCGCGCATGGGCGCGGCGCTGGGTGCCTGACGTGATCATGGGCGTCTACACCATCGACGAGATGGACGAGATCGATATGCGCGATGTCACACCTCGTGACCCCGCAGCTGACCGGCTCAAGGTGAACGTCGCCAAGTTTGAAGAGGATCGGAACACAGGCCGCAAGGGCTTGAAGATGCCCGAAGCCGACAAGGCCCAGGATGCCGAGGTCGAAGGGCCGGAGGCTGAGACGGCCGACGCCGCAGACGAGCCATCGTCACAGCCTGGAGAAGAAGAGCCGGACGCATTCGAAAGCATGATCCTCGTGCAGGACGCTTTCGAAGCAGCGCGCACCGACCTTGAAGTCAGCGGCGTGCGCGACTCTGCCCTTGCCTGCTCATGGATCGACGATGAGGCGCGCGACACCATCCAGAAGCTCGCCGCCAATCGTTTTGACGAACTCGAAGCCGAGAAGGAAACCGCGTGATGGCTGACACAGCAACCATTGGGCACAACTCCGCCGCTGTTGGCGAACTGCTGGCCGAAGACCCGGCCCTCATCTTCCGTGACCCTTCCATGCTCGACTTGCTGGTGAAGGAAATCGAGGCGGACATTGACGCCCATGAAACCGATATCGACTCGGACAAGGGGCGGAAGGCCATAGCCTCACTCGCCTATGGCATCGCCCGTCGCAAGTCCGCGATCGATGAAGCGGGCAAGTCGCTCAACGAGGAACACCGCAAGGCGATCAACGCCGTCGACGAAGTTCGCCGCGATGTCCGCGACAAGCTCGACACCCTAAAGGCGACGGCGCGCAAGCCGCTCGACGAATGGGAGGCCGCTGAAGAGAAGCGCAAACTCGCGATTGATCGGGCGCGGCAGATTTTCCGTGATGCCCTCGGGCACTTCGAGACGATTGAGGCCGTCGAGGAAATGCGCGGGAAAGTGCAGGCGATGATCGTCACCGAAGACGTTTTCGGTGTGCAATATGATACTGCCGTTTCAGAGCAGCGCCGCGCTTTGGAGCACCTGAACGAACAGGACGCTCGCATTGACCGTGAAATCAATGAACGCGCCGAGCTAGCGAAGCTTCGAGCCGAGAAGGAAGAGCGCGAGCGCGCCGACCGGGAGAAGGCCCGCAAGGAAGCCGAGGCCAAGGCCGAAGCCGAGCGCATCGAAAGCGAGAAGCGGAAAGCCGCTGAAGCTGCAGCCGAGGCAGAGCGCCAGAAGGCTGAGGCTGCGATAGCCGAGGAACGGCGCAAGACTGAAGCGGCTCAAGCCGAACTCGACCGTCAACGTCAGGAGCGCGAGGCAGCGGACGCCGCCAAGGCCAAGCGCGAAGCTGACCAGGAACACCGCTCTAAAATCATGCGCGCCGCGAAAGAGGCGATCATGGAGCATGGCGGTATCGGTGAAGACCGGGCGAAGAAGATCGTCCTCGCCATTGCCAGCGGATCAATCCCTCACGTGGAGGTGCGCTACTGATGACCTGCACCGCAATCGACCAATCCCCGCGCCATGTCACAGAGCTTGACGAAGAGATCGGCCTCGCGCTTCGACGCGCACGCCGCAAGGCAAGCATCACGCTCGAAGACCTCTCGAAGGCTCTCGGCGTGTCCTATCAGCAAGCTCACAAATACGAGAACGGCACCAACCGGATATCCGCCGGCAGGCTATTCAAGGCGTGCCAAGTGATCGGCGTTCCTGTCGCATCGATGTTCCCTGAGCAGGACACCGAGGAGGAGCCTGTACCTCCCGCTCAGAAGATCAAGCTGCACCTAAATGCGATTGAAAAGCTGGTCGAAGGGGCTGTGTCGTGACCCAGAGGCCAACCGAATACCCAGTCGCGTGGCCGGGTGGCATTGAACGCACGCAGCGCAGAACGACGGCACAGTTCCGCTCCACTCTCGCGAGCGCGCGCACCAACGTTCTAGATAGCCTTCGGAAGTTTGGAGACGATACGGGACACAAGGTCTCCGACGTCATCCTGAGTTCGAACGTCACGGGCCTGTCTGGCAAAATGCCAGAGGATCCCGGCGTTGCTGTCTGGTTCGTATGGGAAGGCGAATATCGCGCGATAGCGGTCGACCGATACACGAAGGTCGAGTGGAACCTGCAGGCCATCCATCACGTCATCGAAGCCGAGCGCACCAAGATGCGGCATGGCGGCCTTTCCATCGTGCGCTCGACCTTGCAGGCCTATCTCGCGCTCGCGGCGCCTGGTGCCCGGCACTGGCGTGACGTACTCGGACTCTCCGACGGCGCAACTGCTGACGATGTGAAGAATAAGCGCCGCGAACTCGCAGCCAAGCATCACCCAGACCGTGGCGGTTCACCTGAACAATTTGCTGAAATCAATGCGGCCGCAGACCGGGCGCTGAAGGAGCTGTCATGATTGCTCACTACATAGCCGCGGCCATCGTTGGCCTGCTTGGCATCCTCACTGTCTGGAGCGCGGTCTTACGGCTTGATACCGTCGGAAGCAGGTGGCCGGGTATTACGCGCGACGCTTTCGCCTGCCTCTTTGGTGGATCGCTTGTCGTGCTCGCTCTTCATGTTGCGGGGCTGCTATGACCGTGCGCCCAATCATCTTCAGCGCCGAGATGGTGCGCGCCCTGCTCGACGGCAGGAAGACACAGACCCGGCGTCTGGCAACATCACCGCTGCGCAAGTGCGAGCCGGGCGACCTGCTGTACGTGCGGGAGACCTGCTCTGCGGTCGAAACGCACGATGGTTTTGACGCGGTGCGCTACGAGGCGGATCAAGTCTGGCGCGTTATCGACGACACACCCGAAGCCGCCGATCGATGGGTTACGCTTCACCACTACGGCAACCGGAGAGGGGCAAACGTCCCCTCAATTCACATGCCTCGCTGGGCCTCGAGACTGACGCTTCGTGTGACGGATGTGCGGTTGCAAGGAGTGAAAGATATCGACGGCATCGATGCGCTAGCGGAAGGCATCACGCCGGTCCCCGGTCGTGCCCCCTGGCGCGTTTTTCGCACCCTATGGGACTCGCTTCACGACAGGCCCGGAGAGCGCTTCTTCGACAACCCTCAAATCGTCGCCCTCACCTTCGAGGTCATCCACGGCAACGTCGACGAAATCGCGGGGGCGTCCCATGGCTGAAGCGACGAAGATCGAGTGGGCGGACGACACCTTCAACCCGTGGATCGGCTGCACGAAAATAAGCGATGCGTGCGACTTCTGTTACGCCGAAGACTGGTCGAAGCGCTATGGCCGGGCGCAATGGGGCAATCATCCGCGTCAGCGAACCGGCGCCTCGACGTGGGCTCAACCTCGCAAATGGAATCGAGAGGCCAAGGAGGCGGGCAAGCCCCGCTTTGTCTTTTGCGCCTCACTCGCTGACGTATTCGACAATCAGGTTCCGACAGAATGGCGCGATGACCTCTGGGCACTCATCCGTGAGTGCGACAGCCTCGTATGGTTGCTGCTCACCAAGCGTCCGCAGAACATCGCAAAGATGCTTCCGGCAAACTGGGGAGAAGGCTGGCCGCATGTCTGGCTCGGCACGACGGTGGAGCATCAGGAGGCGGCCAACCGGAATATTCCAGAGCTACTATGGGCGCCCGGCAATCGGTCGAAGCGCTTCCTGAGTTGCGAACCCCTACTCGGCCCTATCGACCTATCGGAAATCGACATCGACGGTCACCGATCAATCTATCCGCTCGACTGGACTTGCGATTGCGAAGACGAGGACGGCGAATGGATGCCGGACATTCCGCCGATCAGCTGGGTCATCGCAGGCGGAGAATCTGGCCCCAATGCCCGCCCCTCGAAGCCGGACTGGTTTCGGTCTCTGCGCGATCAGTGCGCCGCTGCTGGCGTGCCGTTTCTGTTCAAGCAGTGGGGGGAATGGATTGATTGGGATCACGCGATCGACCTTGATGGCCTCGACGTTTTGAAGGCGCGGACACGCGGAGACGGGGGCGAAACTAGCATTCAATACCTGCGAGCCGGAAAGTCCAAGGCTGGCCGCGTCCTCGACGGCGTCACCCATGATGGGAGGCCGCAGGCGTGACCTCGCCCCACGACCTCACCAAAGCCGACAGAGCCCGCCTTCAGTCCACGCTCAACGCTCACAGGCGCCGGGCCGCAGACAAGCACATCGCTTACGAGAACATCCGCGTCGATGACTTGCTTGCAAAGCTGAAGCGCTCACCGCTCGGCTATCTCTGTGCCTGCGGTCAGGTGCTGGCGTTCGGCGCTGGTGTAGATCCGCAGAGGCCGGATAAAGCGACGGTCGGGCATCATTTCCCGTTGAGCGCGCCCGCGAATGACGAGCATCCGGGGCACACGCTTCCGAATACGGACTTCGAGTGTTGGAGCTGTAATTCTCGCCAGAACCACACCCAGGACACACCCGGCATCGCTCGCGGCAAGCGTATGGCGGTGAAGCCCGGCCGGGCAAAGAAAGCCGCTGGTCAGGCGCGCTCGATCGCGAAGCGCAAAGACCCTTGGCCCGCGAAGGGCAGCCGGAAAATCAAGAGCAGGAGCACCTTCAGATGAGTTCGCTTTCTCCATCCCCCTTGCTTTCGACGCAACAGGTGGCTGAGATGCTGGGACGCGACCCGAAGACCGTCCGCGCCCGCGTGAAGCAGGGCAAGCTCGAAGCCGTCCTGGAGGGCCGCGACTATCGTTTTCGTCGCGCCGACGTGCTCGATTATATGGAGAAGCTGGAATGTCCGTCTACAAACCGAAGCGAAGCACGGTCTGGCACTATGACTTCCAGCACAAAGGCAAACGTTACCACGGTTCGACGGGTCAGCGCGCGAAGCGGGCAGCTGAGGCCGTGGAGCGAGAAGAACGACTTAAAGCCGCGACCGGCACCTATAACGAAGCGTCAGAGCTGACGCTGCTTGAGGCCTGCAACCGGTATTACGAAGAGCACGGCAAGCACCAACGTTCAGCCCTGGCAATCAAGCGACGCCTTGAGGTGATGATGGATTGCGTCGGACCTCGCTTGAAGCTTGCCGACATTGACGCGCCACAGGTCGTTGCTGCTCAGGCGAAGCGTCGGTTGATGGACCTCGGTTACGGTCTGCCATCAGCATCAACCGTCAATCGGGACATCATAGACACGTCCCTAAGACCGCTCCTTAATCGTGCGCGTAAGGTTTGGAAGGCCAAAGGCTTGCCGGACATACCGTGGTCAGAACTTCGCTCTAGTGAGCCGAAGGGCGCTGTTCGCGAATACAGCGATAGCCAGGTCGATGCATGGAAGGCTGAGCTTGAGCCGGTTCCGCGGTTCGCGCTCCACCTGCTGCTGACCTATGGTCTCAGGTTCGGCGAGCTGTTCATGAAGCCAGACGACGTCGACGGTGAAGGTCGATTGCTCAGGCTCGCTGGTCGGTATCGGAAAAACGGCGAGGAGCTCTGGATCCCGCTCACGACAAATGACGCCCGAATCCTCTCAGCGATGGCCGGTCGCGCGAAGGCGGCGAAGCTGCGCACGGTGCTGCACGCGGGTGAGCCGGCAGAAGCTTTCGAATATCATCAGCTTCACCGCCTGCTCACAAATGCGGCTCACCGGGCGGGACTGGACATGGAGCGCCTGATTCATGGCGCCAGACATCACGCGGCGACCCGCATGCTCCGGAAGACCGACAATCTGCGCAAGACCCAGAAGCTATTGGGTCACGCCACTATCGTTTCGACCGCACGCTATGCACACGTCCAGACAGACGACCTCCGGGACGATCTTGAAGCAATGTCCCGGTATAGTCCCGAAGCAGAATTGGAAGAACCGCCCACGGCGTTGACGAAAAAGGGAAAATCAGAAGGGGCTTAGTGATTTTAAGTCCCTTGCGTTTACCAATTTCGCCACGCCCGCAAGGC